>CAYFRX010000568.1:0-1502 GCA_964345515.1 uncultured Rhodothermales bacterium | reverse complement strand
TATCGGGCGCTCCCATCGATGATAAAAAAGATGAAAGGCTCGCGCGCCCCCTAGGGCCGGAAAGCGCGTTAGCAACATGTTAAGCTTGACCTGTCCCCACCTGGCGGCGGGAGATTCTTCCTTGCAGACCAACGCCAACGGGCTCCGGTTGCCAGGCTTCTCTTAAGGACGTCGCTTGCCCCATGGAGACTTCTCGTAGCTGATGCCTCGTCTATTGACGCTACTCAGCCCGTCCTCTTTCACGAGTCCTACTCCACGAGTCCTTGCAGCACCGTGCCGTCCGGGGCATCCAGGTCCAGGCCGAGCAGGTACGCCGCCGTGGGGGCGACGTCCTCCATCCCGACGAGCGGCGCCACCGCGCCGGGTCGCACGCCCGCGCCCCACAGCACAAGCCCCGTGTGCATGCGGGAGAAGTCAGGCAGGTGGCCGTGCGTCCCGCCCGAAGCGGCCGTGAGGAGCCCGCCATCGGTGCCACCGCCAAACGTGACGCCGTCCACGGCGGTCAGGGCGAGCGGAGCGGTGGGATGGGCGCGCTCCCGGTCCAGCGCTTCCCGGTCGAGCAGGCGGATCCACCGGGCCTCCTGCGGGGGAAGCGTCTTCAGCAGCTCATCCACGGCGGCCAGGGCCTCGGCATCGTCCGCGTCGCCGAGGTACAGGAAGGCGGCGCCGCCACTCGTCTCGAAGCGAGCGCGGGACGCCATCGGGTCATCCGGGTCGAAGAGGCCCGCGCCGGCCAGCCACACGTTGGGCTGCAGGCGCAGGTGGATGTCGGAAAAGCCGTGGTCGCCACTGATGACGAAGGCCGTGCGCGCCAACAAGTCGCGCCGCGCCAGCTCCTCCACGATGCGGGTGATGGCCCGGTCAGCCGCGGCTAGCGCGCGGTCGACCTCCGGCGCCTCCCGCCCATGGCGATGCTGGATCGCGTCGGTCACTTGCAGGGCCACCGTCAGCAGCTGGGGCTCGTGCTGCGCGATGAGATAGCTGGCCATCTCGGCCACGCGCGCCTCCTTGGCGGGGTTGCTGTTGCTGAGGTCGTAGCCCACGTCCAGCCGGCCGGTCGCCTCGCGCTCGAGCTCCTCGAACAGGCCCGCCGGCGTAGTCAGGTCGCGAATGGGATCGTCGGCCAGGTCGCTGTTGGAGAGCGCTCCGGAGATCACCACGTTGTAGTCGATGGGCGCCCCGACCGTCACCGGCCAGCCCACGTTGACCGTGGTGCCACCGTGGGCTCCGACCAGCTCCCAAAGCGTCGGCGTAGTGATGTCGTCGTGAAAGAAGTTCCAGCCCTTGGTCGGGTCGCGGTTTAGCAAGATACCGTGGTGGGCCGGGCGGGCCCCCGTTACCAGCGTAGTGTGAGACGGGTACGTAACCGACGGAAAGACGCCGCGCACGCCCCTCGCATGCGCGCCCTCGCGAGCCATCTGCTGCAACATCGGAGCGGAGCGATTCGGCTCCAGGTAAAAATCGGGCCGGAAGCCATCCAACGAGATCAGCACCACCCGGTC
>CAYFRX010000567.1:0-1521 GCA_964345515.1 uncultured Rhodothermales bacterium | reverse complement strand
CATTACGCGTGGCGAAGAGGAAGACCCGTCGACTCGTCATTCGCTATTCCCCCCTCGCCCCTCATTACATCGCCGTGAATCCGCCGTCGACGGGCAGCGCCACGCCGGTGATGAACGAGGCTTCGTCCGAGACGAGCCAGAGGGCCGCGTCGGCGCATTCCTCGGGCGTGCCGAGCCGCCCCATCGGTTGGGCCGCGCTGTATGTTTGCCACGCGGCCTCCGGGTCGGGCATCGCCCCGGCGAAGCGCTCCAGCATGGGCGTGTCGATGATGCCGGGGCACAGCGCATTGACGCGGATGCCCGCCTCGGCATAGTCGAGCGCAAGGGCCTTGGCCAGTAGGACGGCCGCGCCTTTCGAGGCGCAGTACACGGGAGAGTTCTTCTGGGCGACGAGCCCCGTCTTGCTTGCCGTAAAGAGGATCGCCCCCCGATCGGGCTGCTCCTCCATGATGGGAAGCGCATACCGCGCCGCGTACATGAGCGCCTTCACGTTGACGTCCAGCACGCGGTCGATCTCCTCGTCCGAACTCTCCGGAAGGCGCTTGGGGAGCGTCACGCCCGCGTTGCAAAACAGGATGTCGAGGCACCCGAACGCATCCAGGCACGCGTCGATCGCCCGCTCGCTGTCGGCCCGCTCTCGAACGTCCGCCTCCACGAAGAGGGCCTCGCCGCCCTCCGCTTGGATCGCATCGGCGACGGCCTGCCCCTCCTCAGGCTGGATGTCAGCGACGACGACGCGGGCCCCCTCGGCGGCAAACCGCTCGGCGCACGCCCGTCCGATGCCGAGCGCCGCCCCGGTGATCACGGCCGTCTTGTCTCGAAGTCGCATCGACGAAGAAGGAGTCGGCAAGCAAATCACGCGGTTTTAGCGGCGCCGAGGCGATACACGCGCTCAGCGGTTTTCCGAAAGAGCTGGCGTTGCTCGTCGGACGACGCGTCGTACACGACGGCGCGCACGAGCTGCACCCACTCCGGATATGTGCCGGCCAGCTTCAGCACGGGCCAGTCGCCGCCGAACATGACCCGGTCGAACCCGAACGCCTCGATGGCGTGCTCCAGGTACGGCCGGACGGCGTCTGGCGTCCAGGCCGCCGGGTCGGCTTCGGTGAGCACGCCGGAGACCTTGCAGACCACGTTCGGGCGGTCCGCCAGCGCGGCGATGTGCGCCCGCCACGGGTCCATGTCGCCGTCTCGGATGGACGGCTTGCCGATATGATCGAGCACGAATTGCACGTCCGGGCACTGCTGTACCAGCTCGATGACCTGGGGCAGCTGGTGGTGATAGACGCACACATCGAAGGTAAAGTCGAAGTCGGCCAGCAGGCGCACGCCTTCGACGAACGACGGCTGCAGGCAGAAGTCGGGATCCGGCTCGTCCTGGAGGAGCCGCCGCACGCCGCGCACGAGCGGCTGGTCGGCGAGCCATTCCAGGTGAGAGCGGATGGCCGCACCGCGCTCCAGCGACGCATGCGCCACAATGCCCTGCAGCCGCGCGTCGTGCGCGGCAAGCTGGTGTACCCA
>CAYFRX010000566.1:0-1523 GCA_964345515.1 uncultured Rhodothermales bacterium | reverse complement strand
CGTGCTGGATTGCCGCGCCGAGCCCCGTCACTCGTCCGTGGCCGACCCGTTGGCGTTCCAGATGTCATGGGTGGTTTTCCACGTGCCGTCCGCCTGCCGCTCCAGGATGTTGATGTACTTCGAAGTCGACGTGACGGGCTCGCCCCCCTCGTTCGGGGTCAGCGTGACTTCGGCGATGCCGCGACCGTATGCCAGGTCGCCGTCGACTGCAACGTGCTCGTACCGGCTGGTGAGTGCGGGCTCGTATTCGTCGAAGATCGACTGGTAATACGCCACGACCGCTGCGCGCCCGGTAGCTGCCGGACGGTCGGGCGCCATGAGGACGGCATCTTCAGCGAAGTGAGCGGCGATTCCTTCGGCATCGCTGTTGTTGAATGCCTGGGCCCGCGCCGCGCTGATCTGTTCGATGCGGCGCACGTCGTCTGCAGATGAGGGCGAGGACACGCATCCAGCCAGCACGCTGCAGGCCACGACGCTGAGGGCAGCCATCAGGCCTGCGGCGAAACCAAATCCTTTCACTGACTGCGTGCGGGGCCATAGGGGCGTTTGAAGATTCATTTAGATTCCGGGTTGTGGTCAGGTAGATACAAGGGCGTACGTGGTGTCTCGCGCTTTTTTCGGAATGGTCCCGAACTATCCTGCGAAGTGCAAGTAGAGGAGCACGATCGATATCTTACAAACACTTCACTGCCGTGCCCCGAACAGGCCTTCGGGCCTACGCAGGGCACACAGTGAAATCCAATACCCAACAGGTAGCATGCAAGAAGGAACAGTTAAGTGGTTCAGCAGCGAAAAAGGATACGGATTCATCAAGCCCCGTGATGGGAGCAAAGATGTCTTCGTTCATCACAGCGAAGTCCCCGGGGAAGACCTCCGCGATGGGGAAGAGGTAGAGTTCGAAGTCGAAGAGACGCCCAAGGGACTGAGCGCCGTCAATGTACAGCGTTTGCGCAACGTACAGTAAACGGCGTCCCGCATTCTATTGGAAAAAGCCTGGCCCCATCGGCCGGGCTTTTTCTATTTAGGTCGGTCGTTCCACACGCGAATCGGCTCCACCGCCTCCTGCCGTCGGGGCTGACCGACTGGGATCGGGCCGACTCGGCCGCCCCTTCACTCCGAGCGCGCATGCTCTTCCTGGTACTGCGCCCAGATTTCGAGGGGGCGCGTTACTTCATCCCCATCGTCACCCACCAGCCCGGACGTGCGATGCGGGGCGCGCTGCGAGGCGTGATACAGGTTCAACCACTGATCGAACCATTCGCCCCACTGGAACACGCGGTAGAAGAGGCTCGGCTGCCCGGCTCCGCGCAGCACGTCGAGCAGCGCGGCCCCAATGGAAAGCGGCGAGAGCACGATGTCCTTGAGGCCATCCAGCCACAGCTTTATCTGAAAAAGGAGCAGGTCGCGCGCGATGACGCGCCTGGACGGACCAGGACCGTACGGAGACGGGGCGGACGTACGGTGGGGAGGCCGGTTGGAGGAGACGAAGGCGAGGCTACAGCGTACCTTTCGGCAGAGGAAAA
>CAYFRX010000565.1:0-1523 GCA_964345515.1 uncultured Rhodothermales bacterium | reverse complement strand
ACCTTTCCGAAGAAATGGTATTACGCGCTGATGGTCCGAACAGGCGGCGGACGGCAGACCGAAGACCGCCTCACCAAGGCGACCTGCCGGTCCACGGTCCATGGTCCCTCTGAGCACCACGAAGATGCCTCGCAACTTGGGTTAATTAATAACGTACGCAGAGGGCGGATAGGAGGCAAGGTAACGCTCCCGTGCTGCTGCCGTCAGCGGAGCGCATTAAGTGCTCGACGTGGAGGCCTATCGGCCCGAAACCGTCCCGCGCGCTCGTCCGTTCGGCACAAGCGCGTGGGCACGTTTGTATCTCCAGCCGTTCCATGGACGAATCGTTCGGGATCACAGCACTGAAAGTCATCGGGGTCCTGTTCGTCGCGCTGTTTGGCCTTGCGGTGATCGTCGGCCAAGTCATGGATGTTGCGACGAATGGGTTGACCTGGCAGAAGGGCGCGCAGTGGATCCTCACAGGCGTCGTGATTTACGGGCTGTATCGCCTCTACATGCACGGGCGAGAGACCCAGTCGGCGTACCGTGAGCGCTGGGATCGCCTGTTCGAGCGCAAGCCGTCGGAGTAGACGGCGCCGAGCGGGGTGCGCCGCGGCGCCCGATGTGCGTCACCGCCCGCCGAACGTCACGCCCAGTTCGAGCGAGAGTTGCGCGCCGCGGGGGCTTGTCATGCCGCCTACCGGCTCGCCGTAGCGGGGGGCGGCGTGATAGGCGCCGCGCAGTCCCGCACGGATCCACCGGCTCAGCTGCACGTCGAGCCCGGCCCCGAGCCGTACGCCCACGATGGTCTCGGTGCGAGCACTGGCCGTGAGCCCGCTGGCTGCAGTGCCGACGTACGGGCCCACCGCGCTGGTCAGGTAGGGGCGAACGGTCGCGGCCAGTGCCAGGGCCGGCGGGTAGACGTTTGCCCCCATCAGCAGCGACGTCACCGTGGCCGCCTCGCCGGGAGTGGCCTCCGTGCCGTGAAGCGATGCGCTGACCTCAAGCTCCCAGATGGGGTCCATCCGGTGCGCGTACGTCAGCGAGGCTACATGGCCACTGATCTGCGCGGTGCCAGGCTCGGCCCTTGCCTGGGGAAGCAGCCCGATGCCCAGCGAAACCCGATGACGGGCCAGCGAGAGTTCGCCATCACCCGATCCCTCACTCGTGGACTGGGCGTGGGCAGCATGCGATGTGATGAGTCCGGCGACGAGAAGCAGTGCAGCGAGGAAGCGACGCATAGCGGGCTGGGGGCAGTGTGCAAAGGACAACGGTTCAATATAGCCGACGCCCGGGGTGCGATAGTAACCACTGGCCCTCACTAATGACCGCCGGGCCACTCCCTCAGTGGCGCTTCTTGCTTTTCCACGTGCCGCCGTACGTGTAGTGTGGGTTGTCGGTCGACGCCTCCACCTGGCACGGCTTGCAGGCGAAGATCCAGTCCCCCGAGGCATCGTGCTGGATGCGGAAGAGCGTGTCGGCGGTCGTGCCGCAGAGATCGCAGGCCTTGGTGCGGACGCGTTTGACGGGTGCCATGGCGGGGG
>CAYFRX010000564.1:0-1536 GCA_964345515.1 uncultured Rhodothermales bacterium | reverse complement strand
TGGGCTCGACGACGTTCAGCACGAAGGCCGTCGCCACGGCCGCGTCGATGGCGTTCCCGCCCTGCTGCAGCATGTCGACACCGGCCTGCGCCGCCAGCGGGTGCGCCGCCGCCACCATGCCGTTGGCCGCCTCGGCACGCTTCGACAGCGGGCTCGATGGCGCACGCGCGGCCTGTTCGGAAGCCGACGGCGCCGACGGCGTCGCCGACTCCTGCGCGCCGCTGCACGCACCGAGCACCAGCAGCGCGGCAATGACCAGGGCGCTCCATGCGGCACGGGGACGGTGGAAGGTCAGGTCGTTCATTGGAGTTGGAGGACGATTGATAGGCAGAAAGTGAGAGGTCAAAAGACGTCGTTGAGGGCGTCGATCAGCCGGTCGTAGGCCGCTGGGCCCTCACGGAAGGCGCGGCGCTGCTCGACGTGGATGAACGTGCCGGTGGCCTGGGGCGCGGCCTCGGTGCACGGCTGCGACGATCCGTTGCTGAGGCGCCCCTGCACGTTCGTGCTGCCAATGAGCGGGCACGCCGAGCTTCCCGGCACGCCGACCTGCACGCCGCGCTGGACGAGCGCCTGCTGCAGCGACCGCAGCGAGGGGGATCCCTCCCCATCGGTGCCGTTCGTCAGGAAGACGGTTTCGCAGCGGTCGTTGCCATTTCCGTGCAGGCTGATGGCGACCATCTCCGGGAAGCGCTCAGTGAACACCGCATGAGCTGCCTGGAACGGCGCGTCGATCACGTGGGCCATGTCCGACACGTGGTAGCGCCCGTCCCCGCACACGCTGGAGGTGCCGTCGCAGGGCGACACGGCTTGATTCGCACAGCGGTGCGTGCCGGCCAACAAGAGCACGCGAGCCCTGGCCTGCTGGAAGACATCAGCGCCCTGGCGGTGCGTGTTCAGATCGAAGACCGGGTGCGGCGCGTGGATGGCGAGGTCGCGCTCGGGGTCGGGGTTGACGACCACCGTGCCCCACCCTTTCTCGATGGACGGCGTTTCCTGAAGCAGGTAGTACCGCTGCCCCGTCCCGGCCTCTGTAAACCGGATGAGCGCGTACGACGGTGCGTACTCCGCGAGCCGTGCGTCGACGGCCGTGGTATCACCCGCGATGAGCGCTTGAATGACCGAGCGCCACCGGTCGAGCTCGTCGCTCGTGGGCGGCGCGAAGCCCTCGCTGCCCCGCTGCGGCATGACGTCCTGGATCGCCTCGATGCGCGCCGGCAACGTCCCCTGCACGTAGCGGTCGGCGGCGTCTGCAGTGTCGCGCTCCGGCGCCTCCGGCGGGCCCCCGTCGCACGCCGCACCGCAAATTGCGAGAGACAGGACGAGAAGCAACCGAAGTGAAACGGCAATGCGTGACATCAACGGGAACCGGTTGTGAGCGGAGACGGGGTCACGCGTGCGCGGCCAGGGCAGAAGTCGCGAAGGCGCGCGGTACGGGCAGATCCTTCATCGTGCGGAGCCCCGGCTTGGCCTCCAGCGCGAGCGGGACCGTGTTCACCAGCGCCGCCACCGTCGCCGTGTCGCCGAAGATGCCGTTCT
>CAYFRX010000563.1:0-1537 GCA_964345515.1 uncultured Rhodothermales bacterium | reverse complement strand
CTGAAGCGATCTCGAGCGCCATAGACGTCTGATGCTGTACGCCAAACTCATTCGTCGCCGTCACCGTTACAGCATGCGTGCCCGGTTCCAGCGAGGCCGGCAGCGGCGCCTTCCAGAGGTGCGACGACGGCTCCGGCGCCGGCATCGCCGACGGCGTCCCGGCGTGCTGATCGTGGAGGCGTGCTACGAATGGATCGATGGTGATAACGCGCTCCATCGAAACCGATGGGCCATCGCCGATCCGGTACTGCACCGTCGTGCGCGGCCCGCCGTCGAAGACGTTGACGTAGAGCTGCGGCGGCTGCCACTGGCCGGCGTGCACCTGCTGGTTCTCCCCCGTCGGCTGGTGGACGGTCATACGCATCTGGTACTCATGAGGCATCCGGGCTGGCTTGAAGCGCGCCTCGTAAGCGGCTCCCTCGAACCGGAGAAAGTAATATCCGTTGGGGGTGCCGTCCTCCATGGTCGCGGCGCGGACGCCCTGCACGTCGCGCGGACCGGCCCAGCCGCCACCGCGCACCTCGGCCAGCACGTGGTGGTGAAAGACGCCCGGCCCGGCCCAGCCGTCGCTTTCGTCGAGGTAGACGTGCCAGCTGTTGCTCGTGTCATGGCCGGAGATACTGTAGACCTTGTACCCTTCGAGCACGTCGAGCAGCTGCGCCACGTTGTCCGTGCCCGGAAGCCAGGAGGAGGACGTATCGCCGACGGCGTAGGTGCGGAGCGGGATATGCGTCGCGATGACAATCCGCTTGTCCTTCGGCACCGCGCGTAGGTCGGCCTTGATCCAGTCGAGCTGCTCTTGCGTGAGGTATCCGCGGTACGCGCCGCTGTACCGGAAGCTCTTCCCCTTCCCGGCGTACTCGACGTTGTCGAGCGCAATGACGTGGACGTCGCCATACGCAAACGAGTAGCTGGGCGGGCCGAAGTAGCGCTTGTAAGTCTCCGTCGCGTACTCGTCGCTGGGCGCCTCGTAGTTCATGTCGTGGTTGCCCGGCAGATTCCACCACGGGATGCCGATCCGCCCGACCATTCGGTTGTGCCGTGGGTAAAGCGCCAGGTCATCATTGACCACGTCGCCCACGGTGATCCCGAAGGCAGCGCCGGTGCCAATAAGCTCATTGACGACGTCCTCACGCACAAAGCGAAGCTGCTCGTGATTCGCGGCCTGCGGGTCAGCGAAGGCGACCGCGGTGAAGTCGGAGCCGACGGCCTGCTCATGCAACGGGAAGTTGACCCGTTCGGGCAGCGGACCCGTCGGCGCCACGCCGGGAAAACGCAGGTTCAGGCTATCCGGCGAGCCGTCCGGATCGTGAATGTAGTAGAACTGCGGTAGGTTGTTTTCGTCGACAGGCACCATGTAACCCGCAGGCTTTGTCACAAACAGGACGTCACCCTCGCGCACCGGCACGGCGTAGCGGCCCTCGGCATCGGTCTGCACCACGTCCCGGCCGTTTGAGACGGAGACGCCTTCGAGCCCGGCCTCGCCGTCGTCGCGCTGCTGGTTGCGGTTGGCGTCTACGTAGACGACGCCGCGGGC
>CAYFRX010000562.1:0-1538 GCA_964345515.1 uncultured Rhodothermales bacterium | reverse complement strand
CGCTCGTACGGTCTCGTGATTTGCGGGGGCATCGCCGCGCTGCTCGTGACGGCCGGGCTGATCGGCGGCGGCTACATCCGGTTCTCGTTCCTGCCCGAGGTGGAGGGCGAACTGGTGACGGCGCAGTTGGAGATGCCCGTGGGCACGTCCGCGAATGAGACGGCGCGCATCACCCGCTACCTGGAAGACACCGGCCGGCAGACGGCACGCCAGCTCCAGGCCGATCTTTCGGACGACCACCCCAACATCCTGCGCAACACGTTCACGAGCGTGGGCCGCCAGCCACAGGCCAACCGCGGCCCCGACCAGGGCGGGCCGACGCTCATCCAGGCCAACGTGGCTGAGGTTTCGTTCGAGCTCATCGACCCCGGCCTGCGCGACGTCTCGGCCACGCAGTTCGAGCAGGCGTGGCGCGAGCGCTCCGACGCGCCGCCCAGCGTCCGCTCGCTCTCGTTCACCTCGAGCGTGGTCCAGCTCGGGGCGCCCGTGTCCGTCGAGCTCTCGGCCTCGAACACGGAACAGCTCGACGCGGCCGTGGCGGCGCTGCAGGATTCGCTGCGCCAATACGGTGGCGTGTTCGACGTGCGGAGCGATCAGCAGCAGGGCAAGCGCGAGGTGGAGCTGCGCCTCAAGCCGGCTGCCCGCACGCTGGACCTTACGCTGTCCGACCTCGCCACGCAGGTGCGCAGCGCCTTCTTCGGCGCGGAGTCGTACCGCCTGCAGCGCGGGCAGGACGAGGTGCGCGTCTTTGCCCGCCTCCCGGAGGATCAGCGCGACGCACTCGCCGACATTAACGCCTTCCGCATCCGCGCGCCCTCGGGCGGGCAGGTGCCGCTCGAAGAAGTCGCCACCGCCGCCATCAGCAGCGGGCCGTCGCAGATCAGCCGCCGCGACGGGCGCCGCGTGATCACCATAACGGCCGATGTGGATGAGCAGGTGGTGACCGGGCAGGAGGTGGTGAGTAGCCTGGAAGCCACGGTGCTGCCGGGCCTGCAGCGCGCCTTCCCGCAACTGGAGTACTCGTTCCAGGGCGAGCAGCGAGAGCAGCGAGATGCGCTCGGCTCGCTCGTCGTCGGCTTCGCGATCGCGCTCTTCGTGATCTACGCGCTCCTGGCCATTCCATTCCGGTCGTACCTCCAGCCGCTCGTCATCATGAGCACGATTCCGTTCGGATGGGTGGGGGCTTTTCTGGGCCATCTGCTGTTCAACATCCCGATCGGCCTGCTGAGCATCTTCGGGATCGTGGGCCTAAGTGGCGTCATCGTGAACGACGCGCTCGTGATGCTCGACTTCGCCAACGAGCAGCGCGCCGGCGGCAAGCGATGGTCAACGGCACTCGTGGCCGCTGGCAAGGCGCGCTTCCGCCCGATCTTGCTCACGTCGCTGACGACGTTCCTCGGCATCTTCCCCATCATCATCGAGACGAGCGTGCAGGCGCAGTTCCTCATCCCGATGGCGGTGAGCCTGGGCCTCGGCATCCTCTTTGGCACAGCCGTGCTCATGCTGATGGTGCCGGCGCTCGCCATGCTGCAGCGCGA
>CAYFRX010000561.1:0-1559 GCA_964345515.1 uncultured Rhodothermales bacterium | reverse complement strand
TGCAGCGGGACATCCGTCCAGTCGAGGTTCGGCGCCGAGCGCACGACGCCCGAGTCAGGGTCGACCTGCCCGGCGACGCCGATGCCCGCCATCGCGGCGTTGTCGGCGGACTGATCCAGGCAATCGCGGACGCACGCCACGATGTCGTCGATGACGTGGGCGGGACCGCGCTCCGCATCGGTCGGGTGCCGATGGGTCGTCAGGATGGTGCCGGATGGGTCGACGAGGGCGGACTCGACCTTGGTGCCGCCCACGTCGATGCCGAGCGCCGGGGAAGACGGGTTCGTCATGCTGTGTGGGATCAGGATGAGACAGCCAGCAGACAGCCGCAGGGCGGTCATCGGCTCAGGCCGCCTGTGGAGGCGCAGCGCAGCGATGAAGGGCCTGGTAGCCGTCCGAATCCAGGATGAGAAGCCGGTCCAGCCCTTCACCTGCGTCGAGGATGATGGCGTCCTGCGCGCGATCGTGCACGCAGTGAAGGACGAACGCGCGGGACCGATCCAGACGGTCGGCGAACTGGTGCAACGTGCCCATCGCTTCGCCGTCTTCTGTGATGGTAATCTGGGGCGTGGTGGTCATAGCAGTTTGGGGAGAGAGGTGAGGCAGGAAACGAGGCGAATCCACGCAGGGCATGAGGAGCGCACCTGCAGCGAATGGTACGCGGAAAAGCGCCCGCGAGGCATCAGGCGGCAGCCCGGTAGGCGGAATCGAGGCGCGGCCGGAGCTGTTCGCGGAGCGCCGTCCGAGCTCGGTGCAGCCGGACGCGGACGTTCACGCGGCTCAGGCCCAGTTGCTCGGCCACCTCGCGCGTCGAGAGCTCCTTCAGGTCACGCAGCGCCACCACCTCGCGGTATGAGGGCGAGAGCTCGTCGAGTGCGTCGTGCAACAGCCGCATCTCCTCACTGCGCATCGTGTCGTCGGCGGGGGACGGGCCCTCGGTATTGGTCTCCAGCTCGCCGCCGGAGGTGGCTTGCACGTGCTCCAGCGTCTCGCTGTCCAGGTAGTTGTACCGCTGCGTGCGGCGGATGCGCGAGAGGGCCACGTTTCGCGCGATGCTGTAGAGCCACGTCGTGATCTTCGAGTCGCCCCGGAAGGAGGGCAGGCTGCGCAGGGCCTGCAGGAAGGTTTCTTGGATCAGGTCCTCCGCCATATCGCCGTCCTTCGTATAGCGGAAGAGCACGCTGCGGATGAAGTCGCGCTTGCTGTAGATCCAGCGCTCGACCGCGTCGGGCTCGCGGTTGCGGAGCGCCGTGAGCGCATCGTCATCGGGATAACCGGTAGCTTCGGAAGCAGGCATGGCGGGTTGGAGACTGGTGGAGAAGTTCGTGAGCGCGTCGTGCTGAAGAAGACAGCATCAAACGCACCCATTATCCATGGCAATACCGTACCAAGTCGGTATGAAGCAAATATTTAGTCGGCTAATCCACTGGGTATAATCACTTTACACGAAAGAAGAAAGTGTGAAGCAAGGAGGCGAGAAGGAGCGTATTTGTCGATATGTCGACACCATGACGATATGCCGACACGTGCTCATCGGGTCGGCCTCCACCACCGGGCGA
>CAYFRX010000560.1:0-1560 GCA_964345515.1 uncultured Rhodothermales bacterium | reverse complement strand
GAGGAGATTAAGGACCCCGCCAAGAACCTGCCGCGCACGCTCATCGGCTCGGTGGCGCTCGTGACGCTGCTCTACGTCGTCATCCTGCTCGTCATCGGTGGCATCTTCCCGCAGGAAACCATCGGCGAGGTGCGCGATCCGCTCACGCAGGCGGCCCGCACGATCCTCGGCCCCATCGGCGCGGGCGCGATCATCTTCGCCGGGCTGCTGGCCACCGTCTCGTCGGCCAATGCGAGCATCCTCGCCTCCTCGCGGATCAACCTGGCGATGGCGCGCGACCGCATGGTGCCCAACTGGCTCAGCGAGATCCACGATAAGCTCCTCACGCCGTATCGCGCCATCGTGCTGACGGGCGTGCTGTCGCTCTGCTTCCTGCTCATCGAGAGCCTGGAGGACCTGGCCAAGATTGCGAGCGTGCTGCAGCTCTACAGCTATGCGGCGCTCAACATCGGCTGCGTGGCGCTGCGCGTGGCGAAGCCGGAGTGGTACGAGCCGTCGTTCCGCACGCCGCTCTTTCCGTTTGCGCAGGTGTTTGCGGCGCTGGCCTGCATCGGCATCATCCTGTACTCGGGGCCGTTCGCCCAGATCGCCGTCGTGGTGCTCATCGTGGTGAGCCTGGCGTGGTACGCCACCTGGGGCCGCGGGCGCGTGGAGATCGACGACGCCGTGCCGGAGTTTCGCGCGCAGTGGGCCGAGCACGGATGGAGCGTCCTCACCGCCCCGGCACAGTCGTTCGAGGCGGCGCTGCCCGAAGTTGCCCTGCCGGCCGAGCGCGCCATCAATGCCGACGAGCCGCGGCGCGTGGCCGTCGCGCTGGCCAATCCCGAGCACGAAGACGATCTGCTCCAGCTCGGTCGCTACATCGCCACGGGCAAGGAGGCCGGCGGGCACGTGACGGGCCTGCACCTGGTGCGCGTTCCGCTGCAGACGCCGCTGACGGAGGCGCGCCGGCGCTTTGCGGAGCGGCCCTCCATCGAGCAGACCATCGCCACGCTGGCCGAGCGGGCCGAGCGCCGGGCCGCGGCGCGCGGTGCCAACGGGCACCGGCCGACGGAGCAGACGACGATCGAGTCGGCCATCGATGTGGCGCACGACGTGTTTGGCGGGCTGATCAGCGAAACCGTCGATCGCAAGGCCGATCTGCTGGTCATGGGCTGGCAGGGCGGCTTCAACGTGAGCCGCATCTACAACAGCCCCGTGCAGCGCATCCTCCGCGACGTGCCGGCGGATGTGGCCGTCCTCAAAGACCGCGGGCTGCAGTCGCTGGAGAAGATCCTGCTGCCCTGGGGCGGCGGGCTGCACGCCCAGCTCGGCCTCGAAATCGGCACCCGGCTGGCGCAGATCACCGGCGCCGAGCTGCACGTGCTGCGCATCGTCCGGCCCGAGGTCGACGCCGACGACGAAAAAGAGGCGCTCCAGGAGACGATTCGGACCCTCGTTGGCACCGACGAGGACATCACGTACCGCGTCCAGAAAGGCGACAGCGTGACCGGCGGCATCGACGCGTTCCTGCAGCAGAATAGCTTCGACCTGACCATCATCGGCGCCTCGCGCGAGTGG
>CAYFRX010000559.1:0-1567 GCA_964345515.1 uncultured Rhodothermales bacterium | reverse complement strand
TGGCCCCCAACCGTCCGGAGCGGCTCCGCTTCGGCAGCAATCTTGCATCCGGCACATACATGATTCGGATCACGGGCGAGGCGTTCCGCGCTACCCGCAAGCTCACCATTGTACGATGATCCAGATGGCTCACTCGCAGTCTCAAGCCCAATCGATGGACGCCGCGGCGTACCGGCTGTACACGGGCACGATGACGGCAGCTGAGGTCACGCGCAAATTCGGCGGACTCATCGCCGCCCGGTTCCGCCGTCACCTAGCCGACGGGCGCGTGCCTGCCGATCGCCGCTTGTTCACAGCGGGAGCAATGCTTGATGGGACTCCGGTGGGCCTCGCCCTAGCGGCACCGCCTACGGATCAGGAACCAGCGACGGTCCGCTCGCTGGGGGTCGTCCCCGAGCACCGTCGCAGCGGCGTGGGAACGGCGCTCCTCGCTGCCCTTGAAGACAACCTGCGGGGGCGCGGCGTATCCACCGTGCAGGCGAGCTACCGGTCCGACCTCGAACACGTCGCTGCGCTGGAACGCATCGCCGAAAAACGCGGGTGGGACGCCCCGCGCGCCGTCCGTCGGCTGTACCGCGCCCGCCGTGAGAACGTGCTCGGCACGCCGCTGCTGGAGGCGGACCCGCTGCCCGACGGCTTCGAGCTGTTCGCGTGGTCCGATCTGACGCGCGACGAGCAGGCCGCCCTCCGCCAGCGCCAGGACGCGGCGACCGATGCGTCCCATCCGATAGCGCTTGACCCGTTCCAGCTGCCCGACCGGCTGTCAACCTCCTGCAGCGTCGGCGTCCGACGGAACGGGCATGTGATGGGATGGATGGTGCTCCACCGCCTCAGCGACGACGTGATGCAGTACACCAGTCTCTTCGTGTCGCCCACCCTTCATCGTCATCAGGTCGCACGTGTACTGCTCGCTGAGGCCATCCGGTGCCAGATTAACCATACCGATGCCACACGCGGCGTCTGGATGGTCGACCTCGCCAACGCACCTATTCTTCGCTTTATCGACCGGTATCTCCAAGCGCACGTGGATACCAGCGCGGACCTGCTGGTGGTAGGCAAGCGGCTAAGCTAACATGACGGACTTCTGAATTCGGAAGGGTCCCACGAACCTTTTGTTCGGGGCTCCGTTTTTTGCAGACGCATGGATCCAACACACCCTCCACTTCTCGTCTGCTATGAAACCCGACATCTGGTTCAACGGTGACCTCGTCCCGTACGACGAGGCACAGGTTCACGTCCTCTCGCACGCGCTCCACTACGGCTCGTCCGTCTTCGAGGGCATCCGCTGCTACGAGACCGAGCGCGGCCCGGCCGTCTTCCGCCTCGGCCCGCACATGCGCCGGCTCGTTGACTCGGCCAAGATTCACCGGATCGACATCCCGTACACCCAGGACGAACTGGAGGCCGCGGCCCTCGACACCATCCAGCCCAGCGGGCTTCGCGCCTGCTACATCCGCCCGCTCGTCTTCCGCGGGATGGGTCCGATGGGCGTGAACCCGCTCCAGAACAAGGTGGAGACGGTGATCGCCGTGTGGGAGTGGGGCGCGTACCTCGGCGACGAAGCGCT
>CAYFRX010000558.1:0-1568 GCA_964345515.1 uncultured Rhodothermales bacterium | reverse complement strand
CATGCTCGTCAGCTACGACAAGAACGCGATGGGCTTTTTCTAAATCCCTCCCGCAACGTAGCACCGCTCCCGGCGGAGTGGGCCTTAACGGCCTGCTCCGCTTTTGGAGCGTTACGCGATCTCATCTTGTCTCATTACCGACTTATCTACCATGTCCACTCCCCGCGTTATCGTGACGGACGACGCCAAGGCGGTCATCGACCAACTGCGCGACCGGTACGGCCCGCTCATGTTTCACCAAAGCGGCGGGTGTTGCGACGGCTCCTCCCCCATGTGCTTTGAAGACGGCGACTTCCGCGTCGGCGACAGCGACGTGCGCGTCGGCGAAATCCACGGCTGCCCGTTTTACATGGCGCGCGACCAGTTCGAGTACTGGAGCCACATGCAGCTCACGATCGACGTCAAGAAGGGCCGGGGCGCCAGCTTCTCGCTGGAGATCCCGCTCGGCGTGCGGTTCGTGGTCAAGTCACGCCTGTTCACCGACGAGGAAGTGGAGGATCTGGAGCCCATCGAGGCCGTCCAGACGTGACGGCCGTGATCGGCCCGGCAGGCCGCGCACGCGGGTCTAGACCATGGTCAGGACGATCTTCCCGATGTTCTCGTTGTTTTCCATCCGGCGGTGCGCATCGGCCGCGTCCTGCCAGTCGTAGGTCGAGTCGATCACGGGCGTGAGCGTCTCGTCCACGAATTGCGGGAGCACATCGGCTGCGAACTCCTGGGTGAGCGCAATCTTGTAGTCGAGGCTGCGCGACCGAAGCGTGGTGGCCAGTAGGTGCACCCGCTTTGCCATGAGCGTGCGGAGGCTCACCGCCTCCACCGTGCTTCCGCCCAGCGTGGCGAGTTGGACGATGCGTCCGTCTGTGGCTAGCGACGCGACGTTGTCGTGAAAGTACGGCGCCCCGATGAAGTCCAGGATGATATCGACGCCCCGGTCGTCGGTGATCGCGGCAACGCGGTCCGCGAACGACTCGGACTCGTAGTCGATGGTCGCCTCGGCCCCAAGTTCGCGGCACACCGCATGCTTCGGCGCCGAGGCGGTAATGTACGGATGTGCCTCTGCCGCCTTAACGAGTTGGATGGCCGCCGTCCCCACACCGCTGGCTCCAGCATGGATGAGCACGTGATGCCCCGCCGTCAACTGACCGAGCCAGTGGAGTGCCTGGTACGCCGTCAAGAACACTTCGGGCACGGCGGCGGCTTCGACGAGCGAGAGGCCTGGCGGCACCGCCATCGCCATCTCCTTGTGGATGACCGCATACTCAGCGTATCCCCCGCCCGGCACGAGGCCAAAGACGCGGTCGCCCTCCCTCCAGTTGACACACCCGGGGCCCGTCGCCTCGATGGTGCCGGCGATGTCGAGTCCGAGGATCTCGCTAGCCCCTTCCGGCGGCGGGTACTTGCCGCGGCGCTGCAGCGTGTCGGCGCGGTTGAGCGCGGCGGCGTGCACCTTGACCAGCAGCTCGTCGGCGCCTGGCTCGGGCGTCGGGTACGCGCCGATCGTCAGGTGCTCGGGGGCTCCTTCGGTGGGTACCAGGACGGCTTTCATGGGTTGGACGTTGGAAGGTTGG
>CAYFRX010000557.1:0-1569 GCA_964345515.1 uncultured Rhodothermales bacterium | reverse complement strand
GCGCCGCCCACCTGCACGGAACCGCCACTCGTGCTGATGGAGACGGTACTGCCTTCGACCGTCGGGGCGGACGACATGCCCTGCACGTCAGCGGCCATATTGGCGCCCTCCACCACATGGTAGGTCAGGATGGACGTCAGGCGCTCCCGGTTTTCCGGCTGCAGCAGGTCTTGCACGGTGCCATCCGGCAGTGCATTGAAGGCCGCGTTCGTAGGGGCGAAGACGGTGAACGGCCCGTCGCCCTGGAGCGTCTGCACGAGGCCCGCCGAGTCGAGCGCCGTCACGAGGGTGCTGAAGCGGGCGTCACCGGCGGCAATCTCAGCGATGGTGCCAGGCGCTTCGGCTTCGGTCGTTTCGGTGTCCTCGGTCGCCTCTTGCTCCTGGCCGCCCCCGCACGCCGTCAGTCCGATGACGAGCATCAGGGCCAACGGGAGCGCGAGCCAGGAGATGAGACGACGCAACGGAAGGGGGGTGGTGAGTGGTTTCATGGTAATCCTCCTTGTCTTGGTTCGTTTGAACGATAGGGTGAGCCGACGAGCAAAGCACGTCGAAAGGGGTGGAGCATACAAAATGCAGCGTGGGGTAAAGGTACTTGACGGTAAGGATAAAGAACATCTCGGCACAGATAACAAGCGTTGGGTAGCGATTCCCCGCATCATGACGAGGAGGCGGCACCATTTAGCGAAAACGTTACGACGTGGGATTCGTGGAGGGCATGACGGCACGGTGTCACCCGCGATTCGTATCCTGAAGACGCAAACTGTCCGTTCGCTTCATGATGCCCGTGATGGGTAGAGGCGAGGCGGTTCACTCGAGGATTCTGATTCAATCACGAGAAGTGCCATGTCCGATGCCATTAACCAGGCGCCTGCTTCGCAACATGCCAACGGCACGGCATCTGCGCCTCGGAGCCCGCGGCCCATTGCTGAGATCCTGGCTGATCTGCGCAAGCCCATCCCGGAGCGGCTTCTGGAGCAGCGACCGGCGACGGGCGCGCGCAACACCCAGATGCTCACGTACTGCCCGTGGCATCGCGTGCAGCGCATCCTGAACCACTACACCGGCGGATTCTGCTCGTACGAAGTGCGTGAGCGGACCGTCACCGACCAGCACGTGTTGATGACCGTGCGCATCACGATCCACGCCGAAGAGGGCGATTTCGTGCGAGACGGGACGGGGCTGGAGCGCCTCGATGTGAGCAGCTACGGCGACCCGCAGTCGAACGCCGAGTCGATGGCGTTTCGCCGCGCCGCCGCGCGATTCGGGCTCGGCTTGCACCTGTACGACGGCGACGACTGAGAGTGTGCGGCCGGGGAAGCCTTTTCCCGTCGTCCGCCCGCCGGCGGGTGCAGGCAGCGTTTGGGGAGGCGAACGTGAACGCTTGAACTGTAGCCTCCAATCGAGCGTTGCGGTCACCACATGCCCGATCAGCCGAACTCACAAACAGATCCTGACCCAATGGAAGCTATCCGAATTTGTGGAACATGTGTAGAACGCTCCTGAAATAGCAACGGCCTAAGCACTTAATTTGCAAGCACTTAGGCCTGTGAGGTTGTGCTCCCCGGGCTG
>CAYFRX010000556.1:0-1572 GCA_964345515.1 uncultured Rhodothermales bacterium | reverse complement strand
CCAGCTAGTCAGGTCGGCGTCTGGCGGGGCGCTGGCTTCGATGCGCTCCATGATCTTGGGCACGTAGAGCGTGTTGTAGCGCAGCCGCGAGATGTGGTTCGGCAGATCGTGCGCGCCGTTCCAGCAATGCTCGGCGCGGTCGCCATAGTCCACCTCGCCGGCGTAGTACGGGGCCGTCGTGCTTTCCAGAAAGTCCTCCATCAGGTACGTAGCGTTGTTCAGGTAGTAGTTGTCCATATCGCCCGTGTAGATGTGGATTTTCCCTTCGAGCTTGGGGCCGAGCGTGGCCCAGTCGCGCTCCAAGATGTAGCGCAGGTCGTAGTTCTCCTTCCAATGCTGCGCCACGTCCGGGTCGATGGCGCCGGTGGCCTTGTCCCAGATGGGTTGTGGATAGCCGCTGGGCCCCATGGGCGAGTAGGTGGCTTGCCAGACGTCCCACTGCCCGCCGGAGCGCCCCTTCGCGCCGAGCACGCGCTCCACGTGGTTCTCGTCGCGCACCGTGTAGCTGATACGCCCGAGGTCGTCGCGCCGCGCCGGCCGTTCGATCTGGCGGAAGGCCCCATCGGTGAAGTAGGCGTTTTCGTGCTCGTAGATGTTGACGAGTTCGTAGAAGCGGAAGTCGATCGGGTCGGGGCACGCGGCGAACGCGCCGTTCAACGCGTCGGGGTAGAAGACCTGCGCGGCGAGCGCTTCCCAGCCGCCCGTCGAGCCGCCGTACGTGAAGCGCGCCCATCCCTCGCCGAGGCCGCGGAACTGCTCCTCGATGTGCGGGACGAGCTCACGCATGATGGCGTCGCCGTACGGGCCCTGACTGGCGGAGTTGACGGCGTACGAGTCGTCGTAGTACGGCGTGGGGTGCTGGATCTTGATGATCAAAAAGCGCGGGAAGTCGTCGCTCGTCCACTGTTGGTAGAACCGATACGCCTCGCGCTGCACGACGTGGTTGTAGCACTCCACGTCGAAGCGCGCGCTGTACGTGCAGGGCGCGGTCGTGTCGGGCGGGGTCGTGCGGAAGCCGTCGAAGTCGTAGGGGAAGTGGCCGTGGAAGATCATCAGCGGATAACGCGCCTCCGGGTGGTCCTCGAAGCCTTTCGGCAGGAGGACGTGCGCGCCGAGCTCCATCGGGCGGCCCCAGAATTCAGTGAGCCGGTCGCTCTGGATGCGGACGTGCTTGATCCACTCCGTGTCGGCCGGCGGCTCGATGGGTGGAATCTGCTGGTCGAGCGTGATGCGGACGGGAGCGTCATTCGCCGGGTCGATGCGGACGGTGCGCGGCGTGCTGTACAGGTTGCCCGGCTTTCGATTCCACTGCTGGCCCTCCCCGCGGTCCGGTGGCAGTTTTACGGTGTGGCCCGTCGACAGATTGAACGTCTCGTACCGGTTAAGCAGCGCCTGCACGACGTACTCACCGGCGGGCAGCGCGTCCAGCGATTCGACCGGATACCCGACGGCGGCGCTATCGATCGTGCGCGTCGTGCCCGGCGCCCAGCCCTCCACGTCTGTCCCGAAAATAGGAATGGCGTCGGGGCCGGGGCGCACCTGAAAGCGCGGCTCGGAGTCATCGGTGCGTGC
>CAYFRX010000555.1:0-1574 GCA_964345515.1 uncultured Rhodothermales bacterium | reverse complement strand
ACGGCGTGTACCGCTCCACCGACGGCGGCGCCACCTGGACGCACAAAGGCCTCGTCGAGACGCGCCACATCGGACGGGTGCGCGTCCACCCTGACAATCCGGACGTGGCGTACGTGGCCGCGCTGGGCAACCTGTGGGCGCCCTCCGCAACGCGCGGCGTCTACAAGACGACGGACGGTGGCGAAACCTGGGACAAGGTGCTCTACGTCGACACGTTCACCGGCGCCGTCGATCTCGTCATGGATCCAAGTGATCCGAACACGCTGTACGCAGCCGCCTACCAGCGCTTGCGCCGGACGTGGGGCTTCAACGGCGGCGGGCCCGGCAGCGGCATCTACAAGACGACCGATGGCGGGGCCACCTGGACGGAGCTGACGAACGGTGTGCCTGCCGGCGACAAGGGCCGCATCGGCCTCGCCATTGCCGAAACGAACCCGGACGTGCTGTACGCCACCATCGAGCACGCCGAGGAAGAAGGCACCTTCCGCTCGCGCGACGGCGGGCAGTCGTGGACGAAGGTGAACGACCTGAACCCGCGGCCAATGTACTACAGCCACATCTATGTTGACCCCACCGACGAAGAGCGCGTCTTCGTCCTCAGCACCGAGTTCTACATGAGCGAAGACGCCGGCGAAACCTTCCTCCAGCTGCCGACGCGCCCGACCTACGACGTGGGCGTGCACAGCGACCACCACGCGCTTTGGATCAACCCGAACAACCCGGAGCACTTCTACCTGGCCGGCGACGCCGGGCTGCACGAGTCATTCGACCGCGGGCAGACGTACAAGCGTATCAATAATCTCCCGATCGGGCAGTTCTACGGGATCGGGCTCGACATGCGCGACCCGTACTGGATCTACGGCGGCATGCAGGACAACCACTCGTGGATGGGCCCGAGCGAGACGCGCCGCTGGATTGGCATCATCAACGACGACTGGTATCAGATTGGCTTCGGCGACGGGACGTACATGCAGCCCGATCCGACGAGCCACCGCTACGTGTACGTCGGCTCGCAGAACGGCGGCCTCGTGCGCTTCGACGGCGAGACGGGCGACCACCTCGACGTGGAGCCGATGGAGCCGGAGGGCGACGACTACCGCTTCGACTGGGTGACGCCGAGCCTCGTCTCCCAGCACGACCCGTCGACCGTCTACTTCGGCGGCAATCGCCTCTTCATCTCGCACGATCGCGGCGAGACGTGGACGCGCACCAACGATCTGACGAAAGGCGTCGACCGCGAGACGCTCTCGCTCATGGGCGTCGACGGCGATGAGCCCATGCTCTCCAAGCACGATGGCACGGCCTACTACGGCGAGGCGACGACGATCGCCGAGTCGCCCCTCGACCCGGATATCCTGTGGGTCGGCACCGACGACGGCAACGTGCAGGTCTCCCGCGATGGCGGCGACACGTGGACGGAGGTCGGCGCGAACATTCCCGGCGTGGACCCCACGACGTACGTGAGCCGTGTCATCGCCTCCGCTGCGGGCGAGGGCGTCGCGTGGGTTACGCTCGACGCGCACCGCGACGGCGACTTCGCACCGTACGTCTTCAAGACGACCAACTTCGGCCAA
>CAYFRX010000554.1:0-1581 GCA_964345515.1 uncultured Rhodothermales bacterium | reverse complement strand
GCTCTCGCCCGTCACGGGTGCCTGGTTCACCTCGCTCTCGCCTCTGATCACGACGCCATCCGCCGGAATGCGATCGTTAGTGCGCACGATGACGGTGTCGCCGCGCCGCAGCTCTTCGACGGGGATGTCTTGCTCAGTGCCCCCCCGGCGCACGCGGGCGGTCTCCGGCGCCAGTTCAGCCAGCGACTCAATGGCCTTGCGCGCCCGCCCCATGGCGTAGTGCTCCAGCGCGTGGCCCGTGGAAAAGAGGGCCAGCAGAAAGGCCCCTTCCGCCCACTTGCCAAGCGCGGCGGCGCCGAGCGCAGCCACGAGCATGAGGAAGTCGACCTCGAAGCGGCCCTCGCGCAGGTTCTCGTAAGCATCGATCACGGTGTAGTCCCCGCCGAAGAAATAAGCAGCCACGTACAGCGCAAGGGACACGCCCGCGGTGACGCTGCTCACGTAAGAGAGCGCGAAGCCAATGGCCAGGAGTGCGCCAGAGGTCAGGGCAAAGATCAGTTCGGTGCGCTCGCCGAAGATCCCGCCGTGCGAGTGGCCCTGATCGTCGGCGTGCTCGCGGTCTTCACAGTCCGCCTCCTCTTGATCGCGTGCCTTCGGTTCCCCTTCGTGCTCGTGATCCTCGCTTGCCTGCACGTCCGCATCGGATGCCTCGTCCTGCCCATGCTCCTCAATGGCTGCTTCCCGAGGAGCTTCCCGCTGCTCGCGGAGTCGCTCGTCGACCACCTGAAGGCTCATCTGTCGGAGCACCTCTCGTATCGAACCCCTGTCGATAATAGCCCGGTCGTACTCGAGGCGTACGCGCCCTGACGCCGACACATCCGCTTCCAAAATGCCATCTTTGGTGCGAAGCCGCTCGGCTACAGTGCGCGCCCGCCGGGTGTGACGGACGCCCTTGACGCGCCACACGAGATGGCCGAACCGGTCGGTGAGCGTGGCGCCGAGGCTCTGGGCGATTTGCCGAATGCGCGAAAGCGGCACGGCCTCCGGGTCATAGTGAATGCAGAGCTTGGCCGGCGTGTCGCTCGCCGCATCCACGACGTGGGCCTCATCAATGCCGTCCCGGTGCTGGAGGCTGTTCGTCAGGCGCTGGACGCACGCGTCGCGGGCGTCGGGCACGTCCGGGAGCACGATGGATAGATCGAGTTGTACCTTCTCGGAGGTCATCGGCGTACCAATGCGTTATGAATACATGATCATATACTCATATAAAATGACAACCCAAGAGTTTCCAAGCACACTGCCGCGGTCTTAAAATGCCTCCTCCCCGTGCGAGAGCGCGTTGTCGAGCATCTCGCGGATGTGCGCATCGGCCAGCCGGTAATAGACGTGCCGCCCTGAGCGGCGGGACTGTACCAGGCGTGCGTTGCGCAGCGTGCGCAGTTGGTGGCTGACCGCCGACTGGCTCACGTCGAGTGCCTCAAC
Source organism: uncultured Rhodothermales bacterium (assembly GCA_964345515.1). GTDB lineage: Bacteria > Bacteroidota > Rhodothermia > Rhodothermales > Salinibacteraceae > JAAAPH01. The sequence continues at coordinate 159 of CAYFRX010000554.1, read as the reverse complement.
GATCTCATGCACGCACACCTCCCCATCGCGCAGGAGACAAAGGATCTTGAGTCGCGTCTTGTTTGCGAAGCCTTTGAGGAGACGCTCCGTTTCGGTCAGTACGTCCTCACGAGGAAGCGCGTCGGAAGCGATCGGAGAATCGGTACATCCATCGGCCAT
>CAYFRX010000553.1:0-1592 GCA_964345515.1 uncultured Rhodothermales bacterium | reverse complement strand
ACCGGGCGTCGCTTACTGCCCGAGAGGGGCCGGCACCTCCTCCGGAATGGCCCACAAGTAGACGGTAGCGCCGTCGACCTCCACGCGCTCGTCATGCTGCCACTCGCCCATGGCAAAGTCATGTGAGACGACGCGCGTGCCGGGCGCCAGCTCCTCGAACAGCTTGGCCCGCACCCGCAGGTTGATCGACGGTAGCAGGTAGAGCGTCACGACGGTCGCCTCGCTGATGTCGGCCTCGAACAGATCGCCCTGCCGGAACGCGACACGGTCGGCCACGCCCGCGGAGTCGGCCTTCTGCCGGGCCTCCTGGACGAGCGCCTGATCGATCTCGATGCCCACGCCCCGTGCGCCGTACTCCGTCGCCGCCCGAATCACGATGCGCCCGTCGCCGCTGCCGAGGTCGTACACCACATCGTCCACAGTGACCTCGGCCAGCTCCAACATCCGGTCGACAACCGGCATCGACGTCGGCACGTAGGGCACGTCTCGATTTAGCGAATCGGCCCGCCGTACCTCCCGCTCCAGCTCCTCGGGCGTGAGGCCGGACGATGCGCGTTCGGGCGCGTCGCCGCCGCACCCCGTGCCGACGACGAGCATCAGGGCGAGTACAAGCGGGGAGAGCACTGTTCGGCGTCGAGACATGGGCAGGATGCCACGTGCATGAGAGGACCGGTGGGTTCTAAGAAACGGACCGCGTGCTGCACGAGCAACATCCCGGTCCCTTGCAGCGACCCGGTTGGTGCGTCCGCTCATTGCTGGCCGGACTGCTCGCCCTGCAGATGCTCGGGCACCTCGTCCGGAATCGTCCAGAGAAAGATCGCGTCGTTGCCCACTTCGACGCGGTCCTCATGCTCCCACTCGTCCATGTCGAAGTCGTGCGAGACGACGCGTGTGCCGGGCGCCAGCTCCTCGAACAGCTTCGGTCGCAGCTTCAGGTTCACCGACGGCAGCAGGTAGAGCGTCACGACGGTCGCCTCGCTGATGTCGGCCTCGAACAGATCGCCCTGCCGGAACGCGACACGGTCGGCGACCCCGGCTTCCTCGGCGTTGCGCCGTGCTTTGCGGACGAGCGCCGAGTCGATCTCGATGCCCACGCCCCGCGCGCCGTACTCCGTCGCCGCCCGAATCACGATGCGCCCGTCGCCGCTGCCCAGATCATACACCACGTCGTCCGCAGTGACCTCGGCCAGCTCCAGCATCCGGTCGACGACGCGCTGCGGGGTGGGCACGTAGGGCACGTCGGGGTCGGAGTCCAAGGGCGTGAGGATTTCGACCGCGCCCTGCCCGCCCGTATCAGAGGAGGCAGTGCCCGACGTAGCGCGCTCGGTCTCGGGGCCGCACCCAGCGAAGCACCCGACGGCAATGAGTAGGGCAACGAGGGCATGCAGCGCGTTTCGGAAGAAGGTCATGGTGGTCGCCTCGTAAGGAGGTTCAGATAACGGGGGAAGGAAGCGCGACGGCTCTGTGAGGGTCAGCCCATGTAGCCCAGGATGCCAACGACGCCCGTGCGGATGAGCGCCACCGAGACGGCCGCCAGGAACAGGCTGGCCACCTTGCCGATCGCCTTCGCCGCGCTCGTCCCGATCCATGCG
>CAYFRX010000552.1:0-1594 GCA_964345515.1 uncultured Rhodothermales bacterium | reverse complement strand
TGGACGGCGAGATTGACGAACCGGGCGAGCACACCGTCCAGGTCACCTTCGCCGATCAGACGGCGTACTCGCACTTCCTGGGCCACGACGTTCACCTAGTGCGTCTGAGCGACGGCGCCAGCATGGAGGAGCTGGGCGCCTGGATGAACTGGGTCGTGCCCGGCGGACTGGCCGAACCGGCCCCCTCCGGAAGCAAATTTCTCGGAGGCGCCCAGGACATGCCCGCGGGCTCGATCACGTACATACGCGCAAACCTGGCACCCGGCCAGTACGCCTGGATCGGCGAGGTGCCCACCCCCGCCGAGAAAGGCATGCTACAGACCTTCACGGTGGAATGAGGGGAGAAACACCGTCCCAGGGCTCGCGTGACGATGGGAAAGATCTGAACACTCTTTCCTCACAGCCTGCCAAGCTCCATGCACCTGCTCCGACGGTGTGCCCCGTCCGTCTCGCTTCTCAGCCTCGTCCTGCTCGTGGCCGCATGCGGTGGGGATCCGCCCGATAGCCTCGACCGCCACGTCGAGGGCGCCACCGAGATCGTGCTGCTGGGCACGAGCCACTTTGCTGGCAGCGCGCTCGACGAGCAGACCTCCGAGGTGGGCGATATTCTCTCCGCCTCGCGCCAGCAGGAACTGGATGCGATAAGCGACCGAATTGCCGATTGGAATCCGGACCGGTTCTTCGTGGAGTGCACGCCCGACGAGCAGGGGAGGATGGACTCTCTCTATGCCGCCTACCGCGCCGGCGACTACGATCCGACCGCGGCCCGCAACCGGAACGAGATCTACCAGCTGGCCTTTCGGGCGGCCGATCGGGCCGATCTCAACCAGACGCACTGCGTAGACGCCGCCGGGATTTGGCTCGGCGCGGAGGCCCGGCAGGTCGCCGAGGCACATAATCCGGAGGTGTTGAAAGGCCTCACGCAGCTCGCTGACAATCGATTCAACCCGGAGGCCTACCTGCGCGACCACACGATGAGCGAGTACCTGCGGGAGATGAACACCGAGCGCCTGCTGTGGGAAAACCACAAAGCATACAACTACTACTTCGCCCGCATGGGCAGCTTCCACGGAAGCGGCATGAAGAGCCGGCGCGAGGGGGATCTCGAGGGCCAAACGTTCGCCTTCGCGGAAGACGCGACGGGGAATTTCGTCCAGCGAGCCCGCCAGATGATTCCGGAGATGAACGGACGCGTCGTGGACGCGGTGAGCCCTGATGCGGACTATGTGATCGTCGGGGATCGGGAGGTCGCTGCAGCTGAAGCAAACCCCGAGGCCGGGGCCGACACGCTGTCGCTGCGCGAGCTGGGCAACCTGATCCAGCGCAATTCGACCACCTGGATGGGATTTCCCGACCATCACATCGGCGCCGACCTCGTGGGCGAGTGGTACAAACGCAACCTGCGCATCTATGCCAACATCTGGCGGGCGGTCGCGCAGAGCGACGATCGCGTGATCCTGCTGGTGGGCCAAGCGCACGTCTGGACGCTGCGGCAGTTCTTCCGCGAGAACCCCGACTTCGAGGTCGTCCCCGTGCGCGACGTGCTCTGAATCCACGCCCTTCCGGTCGGCCCTGTCGGCGCACCGGCGCGGCT
>CAYFRX010000551.1:0-1613 GCA_964345515.1 uncultured Rhodothermales bacterium | reverse complement strand
GGGCACGCCGAAGATCAACCGCGAGACGGGCGAGCCCGAGCGCGACGACGACGGCAACGTGCAGATCCAGTGGTTTCCCAAGCTGCAGGCCAGCTGCACGGTCGGCGTGCAGGACGGCATGGTCATCAAGACGCACCGCTCCGACGAGGAGGTGCAGGCGGCGCAGAAGGACAACCTGGAGCTGCTGCTGATCAACCACCCGCTCGACTGCCCGATCTGCGACCAGGCCGGGCACTGCCCGCTGCAGATCCAGGCGTACAAGTACGGCCCCGAGGGCTCGCGCTTCGAGTTTAGGAAGGTGCACAAGCCGAAGCGCGTCAAGCTCGGCCCGCGCGTCACGCTCGACGCCGAGCGCTGCATCAACTGCACCCGCTGCACCCGCTTTACCGACGAGGTCTCCGGCAGCGGCCAGCTGACCATCAACAAGCGCGGGGTCAAGAACTATCCGCTCACCGCGCCGGGCGAGGACTTCGACGATCCGTACTCGATGAACACGATCGATCTGTGCCCGGTGGGGGCGCTCACGGCGTCTGACTTCCGCTTCAAGGCCCGGATCTGGGAGATGAGCTCGACGCCCTCGATTACCACCACGAACGCAACGGGAGCCAATTGCCACTACTGGGTGCGCGACAACCTCGTGCTGCGCATCACGCCGCGGCAGAATATGGCCGTCAATGAATACTGGCTGCCCGACGAAGACCGCACCGTCTACGAGAAATTCAACAACGACCGGCCGACGGGCCCGCAGATTCGCACCGGGGGCAGCCTGGCCGAGGCGCGCTGGCCGCAAGCCTACGCCCGCGCCGCACAGGAGCTCGGCTCCGTCGATCCCAGCGAGATCCTCTTCCTGGGCTCGGCCCACGCCACCGTCGAAGACAACTTCTTGCTGAAGCAGCTCGCCGACGCGATGGGCGCCGATGCGCCGCGCTACATCCCGCACGTCGAACCCGGCGCCGGCGACGACTGGCTCATCACCGACGACAAGACGCCGAACGCGCAGGGCTGCGAGCGCCTCGGCATCCGTGCCATCGACGAGCAGATGGTCCGGGGCAAGATGGAGGCGGGCGAGATCAAGCTCGTGTACGTGCTGGAAGACGATCCGGTCGCGGCGGGCCTCTTCACCGAGGAGCAGCTGAAGGGCGTCTCCGTCATCCTCCACTACTACAACACGACGAACCAGACGCTGCCCACTGCCGACGTAGCGCTGCCGGCCGCGATGGTCGTCGAGACGGTGGGTACGTACGTGAACCAAGACGGCCGCGCGCAGCGGGTGCGTCCCGCGAAGGAGATCCGCGGCATCAACCGCACGCTCATGATGGAGATGGGCAAAACGCGACAGGACACCCACGGCACGCCGTTCGACAAGTGGCACAACGAGGAGAACCGCGTCAACTGCAAGCCGAGCTGGGAGCTGCTGCCCGAGATCGCCGAGCGCGTCGGCCACCCGATGGACGACGCGAAGGGTCCGAAGCAGATCATGGACGAGGTGCAGTCGACCGTCGACGCGTTAGACGGCGCGACGTACGACGCAATGGGCCTCAAGGGCGTACAGCTCGAAGACGTCGAGGCCGGGCAGGCCATCGGGTAGCGCCGCATTGCGCCATCCACTTCAT
>CAYFRX010000550.1:0-1613 GCA_964345515.1 uncultured Rhodothermales bacterium | reverse complement strand
GATTGCGCGAACGGGTTTGCGGATGGAGGCGGCGGGCCGCACCTTTAGAGGCGTTCGCGTCTACCCGTCATCTGCTCGTCTTGCCTCGTGCAGCTTTTGATCTACGCCGCACTGGCCGTCGGGGCGACAGCCATCACCTGGAAGGGGAGCGAGTGGCTGGAGTCCAGCTCCGAGCGGCTGGCCACGTACTACGAGCTGCCGCCCATCGTGCAGGGTGCCGTGATCGCGGCCGTCGGGTCCAGCTTCCCCGAGCTGTCGAGCGTCGTGCTCGCTACGCTGGTGCATGGCGAGTTCGACCTCGGCGTCTCGGCCATTGTCGGTTCCGCCATCTTCAACATCTTGGTGATCCCCGCGGCGGCCGGCTTCGTGGGCGGACACCTCGCCTCCGATCGCGCGCTCGTCTACAAAGACGCGCAGTTCTACATCACGTCGGTCGCCGTGCTGCTCTTGGCGTTCTCCATCGCCGCCATCTACAACCCCGTGGAGGGCATGGAGCTCGGCGGCATGATGACGCGGCCCATTGCGCTGATCCCCATTGCGCTGTACGGACTCTACCTCTTCCTCCAACAGCAGGACACGGCCGAGTACGTGGCCGAGGCGACGGATGAAGAGATCGCCGCGGGCCGGCAGTGGCTCGTGCTGCTCGCCGGCCTGGCCGTGATCCTCCTCGGCGTCGAGGGGCTGGTGCGCGCGGCCATCGGGCTGGGCGATTACTTTGGCACGCCGAGCTTCCTCTGGGGGCTGACGGTGATCGCAGCAGCCACGAGCCTGCCCGACGCGTTCGTGAGCATCAAGGCGGCGCAGCGGGGCGAGGGCACCGTCAGCATGGCGAACGTGCTGGGCAGCAACATCTTCGATCTGCTCGTGGCCGTGCCGGTGGGGATCCTCATCGCCGGCGCCACGCCGGTCGACTTCGCCGTGGCCGCGCCCATGATGGGCTTCCTCACGCTCGCCACGATCATCCTCTTCGCGATGATGCGCACGCATCTCATGCTGAGCCGCGCCGAATGCTGGGTGCTGATGCTACTCTACGTCGCCTTCGTGGCGTGGATGGCGCTCGAAACGGCCGGCCTCACCGCTGTAGTAACGTGAAAGGTGGGAATGGGTGAACGTTCACACTTCCACCCGTTCACACGTCCAACCCTTCACTCCGGGGTCGAGCCCCAGTAGCGGCGGACGCCCTCGGGGAGCTGCCAGTCGTGCTCCGGCTCGAAGTGCGTCCAAGTCGAGCGCGAGACGTCGCGGATGAGTTGGAAGCCGGCATTGTCGGGCGTCCAGCTCGTGTCCGCCTGGTTCTTCGTGATGACGCTGAATACGTAGTCGCCGCCCGGCGCGTTGACGAGCACGACCTCGGAGCGGGACTGATCGACGGCGCCCTGCTTGGAGGCGGCCTGTACGGTGGGTGGGATGTGGGAGAGCGCTTCGTCGTCCCAGTAGCTGCGGGTGAGCGCGCGGTACATCTCGGTGCTGGCGGCCGGGCTCACAGCGCGCCCCTCACGGATCATGACGAGCAACTCGGCCATCTCGCGGGGCGTCGTTTGGCCCCAGCCGTAGCGTGCCCAGTCGTCCTGGCGGCCCGGCGTGCGCGAGTTCATCCGCGTGCCAGCGAAGCC
>CAYFRX010000549.1:0-1624 GCA_964345515.1 uncultured Rhodothermales bacterium | reverse complement strand
CGGCCGTCACGAGCAGCGCGGCGATGCCCCCGCAAATCACGAGACCGTACGAGCGGGTGGCCACGTGCAGCGCGCGATCCAGCGGCCCGTCGATGAACCGGCGCAACTGGAGCGCCACAGCACCGCGCACGCGGTCCATCGTGCCCCGCACGGTGGCGCGCAGCGACTGCAGCGCCGAGGGGTTCTCCACCGCCTCGGGCGGCTCGGGCGCCTCCGACAGGTGATACGGCAGGATGAAGAGCACCTCCACGATCGAGAGCAGCAGCACGGCGATCACGATCGTCGGGATGTCGCCCAGGAAGTTGCCGAGCGTGCCGGAGATGAAGAGCAGCGGCGCGAAGGCGGCGCACGTCGTCAGCACGGCGAAGATGACGGGGACGCCCACGCGCTTCGTCCCGTCGATGGCCGCGCGCAGGGGCGACTTTCCGGCCTCCCGCTCGGCGAAGATGTTCTCCCCCACCACGATGGCGTCGTCCACCACGATCCCAATCGACAGGATGAAGCCGAATAGCGAAATCAGGTTGACCGACACGCCGAGCGCAATCATCACGGCGAACGTGCCGATGAACGACAGAAAGATGCCGACCGATGTCCAGAAGGCGAGGCGCGGATTGAGGAATAGCCCGAGCGCGATGATCACGAGCAAGAGCCCAAGCAGGCCGTTGCCGATGAGCAGGTCGAGTCGGCTGCGCAGGTCTTCGGCGTCGTTCTGCCAGATGGCGGCCTCCATCCCCGCCGGCATCGACGGGCGCACTTCCATGTCGAGGTGCTGGCGAACCTGCTCCACGATCTGCAGCACCTGCTCGTCGCCCGTGCGGAAGACCTTCAGCAGCGCCGCCGGCTGGCCGTTGAAGCGGGTGATGAGCTCGGAGTCCTCGAAGCCGTCAACGACGGTGGCCACGTCGCCGAGGCGGACCTTCGTGCCATCTTGCTGGCTCAGGAGCACGATGCGCTCGAAGTCGTCCTTCGTGTAGTTCTGCCCCTCCGTGCGGATTGTGATCTGCTCCTCGGCGGTCTCCACCTCGCCGCCGGGCAGGTCGAGGCTGCCCTGCCGCACGCGCTGGGCCACCTGACCGAGCGTGAGGTCGTACGCCCGAAGCGCCTCACGCGTGACCTCGACGGAGATCTCGTAGTCCCGCACGCCGTCGATCTCGATGTACGAGATGTTGGGATAGGCCGTCAACTCGTCCTTGAGTTGCTTGGCCGCCTCTTTCAGCGTGCGCTCGCTGGCGTTGCCGTAGAGCGCAATCTGGAGCGCCTGCCGCCGGTTCGTGAGCTCCTGCACGACGGGCTCCTCGGCGTCCTCGGGGAACGCCGTGATGCGGTCCACTTCCTGCTTGATGTCGGTGCGCACCCGCGCGAGGTCGGCGCCGCGCTGCAGCTCAGCCGTCACGATGCCGAAGTTCTCCGCCGCCGTCGCCGTGATCCGGTCGATGCCTTCGATGCCCTCGATCCGGTCTTCGACGCGCTGAACGATGGCTTCTTCGATCTCCTCGGGCGCGCCGCCGGGGTACTCGACGCGCACCTGCACGGCGTCGAGGCTGAACTCGGGAAACACCTCTTGCACGATGGCGGTGACGCTAAAGACGCCCGCCACGATGATCAGCACCATCAGCAGGTTCGC
>CAYFRX010000548.1:0-1639 GCA_964345515.1 uncultured Rhodothermales bacterium | reverse complement strand
CCGTCGTGCTCGTCGTGCTGTGGCGCTGGGGCGCCGCCACGCTGCGCGGCGCCCGGCGCGAGGCGGCTGTTGAATCCCCATGACTGAACGCTTGTACATCCCCTGGACGTGCAGGCGCACCGGTCCACCGCTTGGGATGCTGCTCGACACGCGGCTCTTCAAAAGGATCAAGGACCGGTCGTTGCCCCGTGAGTTTCGGCTCGCCCGCGCTGGAAGGACTAAGGATCCATCCAAGCAGGACGGCAACGGACAACGTGACGCCCACTGACCAAGACGATTTGGGGGCCGAACGGCTGGCGTGCAGACCGAGCACATTTTTTGTTATTATAAGACCGAACGCTTCTCTGCAATCAATCCTGCGTACTGGTTTTCATGTTGGATGTACCGTCGGATGCCGAGTCGTGCCTATCTGGCACGTCTCGCTTGGGGCTTGCGTTGCTTTTCGTGCTGGGCATCAGCGTCGCGGTCGGATGCGGAGAGCGGAACGGAGCCTCATACGATATGGGCTGGCTGATCGGAGCGAGTAGCACCTTCGAGGCCACCACAGAGGGGGCAATCAACGAGACGATTGCTGGCACGGCGACCTTCCGCACCGATTCGGAGGGCAACCTGGTGGGTATCGAACTCGTGCACATTGATGATTCGACGCGGGGCCTCTCCATCGAGATGGAGTCGCGGCCGATCGCCACGCGCACGTACGTAGCGGTGGATCCTGGGCTGATGGGCGTGGAGCGCTCCACGGGCGCCGCTGGGTTCATCGCTTTTTCCGAGATCGGCAACCACAGCTTTCGCGCCTCGCGTGGCACGCTCCAGGTCACCCAGGCGGATGAGGCTCGTGTGCGCGGGACGTTCGAGATCGAGATGGAGGGAGGCGCATCAGGAAGCGGTGGCATGGCTGACGGCGACGTGACCGTGCAGGGGACGTTTCAAGCCACCCGGCGAGACGAGTAACACACGGGTCCCGAACCTACGCCATATGTTCGCCGAAACTTAACATAAAGGCTTGACAATGGGAGGCACTCTTCAGTATTCATGGTAGCACTAATGAGCGACACCGCCGCCCATATCGCCACTGATCGACGACGCCGACGTGCGCGACGTTATCCGCGTATGCGAACGCAACCGGCGTATTCAACAGGCGTGCTCATGGAGTAGATTGCTTCTGACCATATTGCATGCTGCCAAGCTTGAGGCGCTGGTTCCTTCCGAGCCAGCGCTTTTTTGTTTTCACCCGAACCCATTCGACTTATGTCCATCGTCTTAGCTTTCAGTGGAGGACTTGACACGTCCTTCTGCGTCCCCTACCTCAGCGAAACGTACGACACGTCCGTCATCACCGTCACCGTGAACACCGGCGGCATCGACGCGGACGAGGCCGATGCCATCGAAGCCCGCGCGCAGGAACTGGGTGCGGCAAAGCACGTGCTCGTCGACGGGCGCGACGAGCTGTACGCCGATCACCTGAGCTACCTGATCAAGGGCAACGTGCTGCGCGGCGACGTCTATCCGCTGTGCGTGGGGCCCGAGCGGGTGGTGCAGGCCCGCGGCATCGTGGACGTGGCCCAGCAGGTGGGGGCGGAGGCCGTGGCGCACGGCTCCACCGGCGCCGGCAACGACCAGGTCCGCTTCGACGTGGCGC
>CAYFRX010000547.1:0-1653 GCA_964345515.1 uncultured Rhodothermales bacterium | reverse complement strand
CCCCGACTCCATAGCAACCATGCCCCTCGCTCCCCTTTCTCGCATCTGGGTCCTAGCCAGCGCCGCGCTTCTCTTCATGACCGGATGCGGCCCGGACGTCACCAATGCGCCCCCCGTGCCGGCGCGCACCCAACAGGCGATGACGCTGTTGCCCGCCGAGGCCGCGTTCGCCGGGATGCTGGACCTGCAGGATCTGCAAGAAAATGGCGGTATTTCATTTTCCAGCGAGCGCGGCGTTACCGTCCGCTTTCTGGACAGCGACCTGGCGTTCAATCCGCTGTCGGCGGAGCAGCAGGAGCGCCTGCAAGCCTTCATCGACGCGACGGGGTTCGATCCCGGACGCGACCTCCTCGCGGCGTACGCGGCCGGCGACTCCACGCGGCCCCGCACGATTCTATTAGCCACCCAGATGGATCGGGACCGGCTCGTCGAGCAGCTCGTTGATTCGTTCGGCGCGCGGATCGATACAGCATCGTACCGGGAAGCGCCCATCTTGCGCCTCCAAGTCGACCGGGCCGACGTTCCCATCCAGTTCGCTCTCATGGACGACGGGTGGGTGGCCCTGTCCTCAGACCCTGCGGTTCTTCGCGCCACGATCGACCGGTCCCAGGTGCCCAGCGCCCCCTCCGGCCGCGCCATGCCCTCGTTGGTGGATGCCATCGGCGGCCGGGGCGGCGCATGGCTCACGCTGCGCGACCTCCCATCGCAACGCCTCGCGCTGTCGGCGAGCGATGACCGGCTGAACCAGCTTGCCCGTGCCGTGCGCGACGTCGCATCGGCCCTCCGCTTCGAAGCGGACGGCGTCGCAGGGACCGTATTGCTCACCACGGATCAGAACGCCCGTGACGTGGCGGACGTCGTGCGCGGGGCGATTTCGACCGTCAAGATGAACCAGGAACTCTCGGCGGAGCAGCGCCAGCTGCTGGACCAGATCAGGGTCACCGACGCCACGGGGCAGGTCTGGATCGAGTTCACCGTGCCCCAGGAGACACTCGCCCGCCTTCTGATTCAGTCCGTCCAATCACGCGGCGAGGGCGGCTTCTTTGTGGCGCGGTAACGGACCGCCGTTCAAACCCTGCCGTCCTCCTTACTGGGCACTATACTGACACAGGCCTGCGAGGTACTTTTTGGCGGTCGGGTCGTCGGGCCGGTGCTTCAGGGCTGTGTTCCAGGCCTCACGGGCCGGCTCGCAGTTCCCAGCCACGGCATGGGCCAGCCCCAAATTGATCCACGCGTCCACCAGCGTTTCGTTGGCTTGCACGATGTTCTGGAAGCGCTGGATGGCCTGCTTCGTTTTGCCCTCAGCCAGCATCATCTCGCCAAGCCGGTTCTGGATGGTCAGGTTGGTGGGCTCCAGACTGGCCGCTCGATTGAAGGCTTGGACCGCGCGATTCCGTTCGCCGGCCTTGCGAAAAAGCTCGCCTAACCGGATCCAGTTCTCGACGCCGCCGGGATTCCGCGACGCGACGCCCTGCGCATTCGTGATCTGATCCATCAGTTGCCGGGCGGAGTCGGCACGGGCCAAGTACTGCTCCGCCTCCTCCTGGCGCCCCAGGCGCATGAGCACCTGTCCCATGTTATACTGGGCCGGGTAATGCAGCAATCGCCCATCGGCGGCTTGCCTCAGGTGCGGAGCGGCCTCTTCCAGACGAC
>CAYFRX010000546.1:0-1654 GCA_964345515.1 uncultured Rhodothermales bacterium | reverse complement strand
CCATTCCCGACTCACCCCAGCTCCCGTTCCAGCACCTCACGGGCGGCGCGCTTTTGCAGGTCGGTAAAGAAGACGACGCGCTCCGGCGGAAACTCGACGCCCTGGCGGTCGGACGCGCCGAGCAGGTCCTCGTCGTGCAGGATGCGGGCGACGTGAATCGCACAGCCCCAGGAGAGGGTGACGCCCGCACCGCCGTGGCCGACATTGTGCACGACGGGGTGGTCGTGCTCGTACGCCAGCTCCAGGCGCACGCCCTCGCCGCTGAGGTCGCGCGCAAATCGGTAGCCGTACGTGGCGCGCTCGATGGCATCGGCCACGTCGACCCCCGTCAGCGTGTGGATGAGTTCCCGGTTGAGTTTCAGGACCGGCGCCGGCACGGTGTGTCCGCCGATGTCGACGGTGGCGCCCGCGATGGGGTCGCCTGTCCAGGCGCCGTCCTCGAAGCGTCCGTGGCGGCGGCTTCCGCCCAGCACCCACGCGTCGCGCCGCGGGTAAAAGTAGACGTCGCCCGGTGTGCCATCGGCCGTCGGGTACGTGTCCATCGACGGCGTGTAGTTGTATGAGAACGGCTGCCCGTCGCGGATGGAAAGCGGATCGTCCGGCGGCGTCACGCGCAAGAGGCAGCCCCGGATGACGTCGTAGGGGCGCGAGTCGCTGAAGAGATCGAGCGTGCCCATCCCTGTGCAGTTCACCACCACATCGTCCGATAGGTCGCGGATCGAGGAGGGTGTGAGCGTCCGGTCGACCACCGTACCGCCGACGGTCGTATAGAGCGCGTGCAGGCGGGGCCGATACACCGGCGTCTCGGCGAACAGGATGCGGCAGGTCCAGCCGTAAAGCGCGTCCGCCTCGGCGCGTCGGGGCAGGCCGGGCGCGCCCGACCCGTCGTCGGGCAGCATCCGGAAGTCGCGCACCATCTCCGCGTACGGCGGCGGGTCGACCGGGTGCTCGAACGCCTCGACCTGGCGCTGCCACCGCACGCCAAAATCCGCCTCCTGCGCGAGCCGGTCGAAGAAGGCCGTCGACAGGCGCATGTGTTCGTCGAGGGCGTCGATCTGCACGGTGTGCGGCAGCACGGACGCCGCGGGGTACAGGCTGGCAAATGGCGGGTGATGGACGGCAGGATCGCTGTGGTCGCAGCGGCGGGCCGTGTAGATCGTCGTGGTGTAGCCCAGCAGCTGGAGGACCACGCCCGTGGTCAGGCCGCTAAAGCCTCCGCCCAGGATGGCGACGGTACGCATCGGTGCGCATGCGTTCGTGAGTAGCAAGGGGAACCAAAAGCTAGGGATCGCACGGGCTGAAGCCAAGCGAGCACGCGTGAAGACATTGTTCATCTCGGTCCGGCCAACGAAAACCATCCAACAAAAAACGGCCCCCGGTGGAATCGGGAGCCGTCGTGGGTGCTTCCGTACGTGCGCGTCCTCATCCGCCGTTGTTGGCCGGCGCGTCGGTCGTCGGGGCATCGTTCGTCACAATCGACTCGGCCTGCACGACCGGCTTGAAGATGTATCGTCCGGTCGGGCCGTTTTGCACGAACGAGTCCTCGACGTTGAAGTCGAGGGTGATTTCCACGTCGTCCGAGCGCTCGTCGATGGTGAATGCGTCGAAGTTAATCTTGATGCCCGTCTCATCGGCGCTGGGCAGCATGAGGTCG
>CAYFRX010000545.1:0-1655 GCA_964345515.1 uncultured Rhodothermales bacterium | reverse complement strand
CAACTCAAAACCCTTCCTGAGCCAGCCGGCGGGCGATGTCGGCGTAGAACGCTTTGGCGTCGAAGGCTCCGCCCAGGCTGGAGGCAATCCCGATCTGGCGTGCGTGGTCCGCGTCGATGGTGCCGAGGAACGTCCCCCACTTCGCGCTGTCCACGGAGACGTAGCCGTCGTTAACGCCCTCGCGCTTGTACGTGATGGCATTCAGCACGTAGAAGAAGGGATCGAGCGGCACGTCGGTGCCCTTGCCGGCTTGGCCGGCATACGACCAGTACTGCACGGAGGAGTGATCCGGCACGGAGGGGTTGAATGTGGTCGCCATGTACTCCGGTGTCAGCTCCGAGACGGCCGTCAGGGCGTCCGAGGGACTGTCTTCTAGGGCCCGCGACCCAATGTAGTCGGCGAGGTCGGCCAGCCAGTCGCGCACCAGGTCGGGTTGGTCGAGCACGACCTCGGCGATGGGAGTGCCCCGGTGCGGCGTCGAGACCGTCACCAAGCTGTGTACGTGTTCGTGGAGCCCGAGCTGCGTGATCAGATACCGCGCGTCCAGTCCGCCCATAGAGTGCGCAATGAGCGACAGCCCGTCGGCTTGGGTTTCGTCGAGAATGTGCTCGATGCGCTGCTTCCACATGGCGGCCCGCACCCGAATGCTGTTGTAGGGCGCCACGTTCGGCGCGTAGGCCCGTATGCCTCGCTTGCGAAGATACATGGCCTCTTGGTGCAGGTGCCCGCCGCGCTGGAAGGAAGCCAGAATGCCAAAGCCATGCATCAGCATGACAGGGCCGCGGAGGGGAATGATGGGCGGTTGCGGATAGGCGTCGAGTCCGGTCAGCCGCTGAATGGCGGACTCGGTGAACTTGGGCATGGGGGCAGCACGTGCGATGGGAGAAGGGTCGGCAACGCCATTCGTACTCGCGGCGTCAAATCGAGATTCCCGAGCGACTACACGGCAGGAACAAGGTCGATCGGATGGCCGAAGAGCAGCCACTCCAGCACCACAACGGTCAGCGCGGCGGTGAACGGGACGCGGACGTTGTCGTTCATGGGGACGGGCATGGCCTCGGCCGCGCACGCAATCGCGGTGGCCGCTGCGCCCACGCCCAATCCCACGGCCGGAAAGCACGCCATCACGGCGAGGCCAGTGACCAGGAACGCGGTCGAGCCTTCGACCGTCCGGGCCGTGCGGCCCCATGGATGGCGTCCCCACCGCCGCCCGACGAGGGCCGCCACCGCATCGCCCACCATGAACATGGTGAACACCGGGATCACCACCCGGAGCGGGAACGTCAGAGCCAGAAGCAGGGCCGACACGAGTACCCACGTGGCGCCGTTAATCACGATGCCGTGGCCCGCGGGGGGTAACTCTCGCACCCGCATCATCGAACCAAAAACCCGGCGGATGAACCGGTTGAAGCGCTGGGAATAGGCGCGAAGCACGTCGCCGCCGAGGGCCAAGGCCGACGCGGGGACGAGCGCATAAAGCGCATCCGGCATGCCCAGCCAGGCCATCCCGAGGGGCACCACGAGCGCAAGAATGTGGAGCGCCTTGCGCCTTAGTTCGGCCGAGAAGGGCAGCGTCTTTGGGTCGTGCGGTGCAGGACGATGAGCAGCAGGAGGAACAGGCCGATCCGCCATGGCAACGTGGAAGGCGGCAGACA
>CAYFRX010000544.1:0-1656 GCA_964345515.1 uncultured Rhodothermales bacterium | reverse complement strand
TCAACGCAAAACGCTCAACGCAAAACGCTCAACGCAAAACCAATCATGCTCATCGCTGGAAATTGGAAGATGCACACGGACCGGGCAGCCGCACAGGTCCTTGCCCGCAACATTGCAGCGGCCGTTGCGGAACGCGGCGCCGTGCTCGATGACATCGACCTCGCCGTCTGCCCCCCGTTTATCAGTCTAGATGCCGTGCGCGACGAGCTGGGGGATACGGACGTCGCCGTCGGCGCGCAGAACATGCACTTTGCCGATGAGGGCGCGTACACCGGCGCGGTCTCCGCGCCCATGCTGCATTCGGTGGGCTGCCGCTACGTCATCCTCGGCCACTCCGAGCGGCGCCAGTATTTTGGCGAGGACGATGCAAGCGTCAACAAAAAGGCGCAGCAGGCCGTCGACCACAAGCTCATTCCCATCGTGTGCGTCGGGGAAACCAAAGCCCAGCGCGATGCCGGCGAGGCCGAAGACGTGGTGCGGGCGCAGGTGCGCGGCGCGCTCAAGGATGTGCCGATTGAGGGCGCCGAGCAGCTCGTCGTGGCCTATGAGCCCGTCTGGGCCATCGGCACGGGTGACACGGCTACGCCGGAGCAGGCCGAGGCTATGCACGCCTTCATTGAAGAGGTGTTAGCCGGCCTGTACGATGATGAGATAGCCACCGGGGTTTCCGTGCTGTACGGGGGCAGCATGAAACCGCACAACGCCCGGTCGCTGCTGGAGCAGCCTCACATCGATGGCGGACTCATCGGCGGGGCCAGCCTCCGGGCCGACGACTTTCTGGGTATCGCGGACGCCGCCGTTGAGGTGGTCGTGGCGTGAGGTTGAGCGTTCAGCCCAATAAAAAAGCACCGGTGCCAACAGGGCCGGTGCTTTCTTAGCCTAGATTATGGCTTACACGCTGATGGTCCCCAAAGACGGCGGACGGTAGCCAGAAGGCCGCCTCACCGACGCGGCATGCCGGTCCACGGTCCATGGTCGGCCGTCTGAGCACCACGAAGATACCTCGCAACTTGGGTTTTCTTAGTAAGCAAGCCGAGGGACCGTGCGCGGCGATTAGGCGCTGGGGTCGTCGCTCGTATCTGAGGAGGTTTCCGCTTTCGATTCGCCGGCGTCTGAAGAAGAGGTACTGTTAGAGGATGTCGCGCCATTGGACGCGCCTTTGCCGTAGTCGTTGACGTAGAAGCCTTCGCCCTTAAAGATAAGGCCGCTTCCTCCGCTGATGATGCGCTCGACCTTTTGCCCGGTGTCGGGGCACGTCTCTAGCGGATCGTCGGTAATGCGCTGCTGGACTTCGAACGTCGTTCCGTCTTCGCGGCGGTATTCGTAGGTGGGCATAATATCTAGAGTGGATCTAAATCGTGCTGGAATCACGCATGGGCACAGGGGGCAGTGAAGCCGTTCACATCACGCGTGGTGCACAAACTGTGTTCCATAGTCCGTTCACGGAGCCCGCGTAGAGCATGGAGTGGGACAGGCTCCCGCCCGCCCGGTCCGCGCAGGCCAAATCCACGATTCCATCTGCCGATCCGTCCGGAGTCCGAGCATTCTTTTACGACTTATTGACATAGTGTAGGCACGTAAACCGTTACATCCATCGTGACGTTACTTACGTTGAGATTGTAATTTATAATCCGTTTAGATAAGGTCGTTTTTCAG
>CAYFRX010000543.1:0-1656 GCA_964345515.1 uncultured Rhodothermales bacterium | reverse complement strand
ACGGTTTCGATGGCGTCCAGCGACGGTTCCCCCAGCGTGCCGAGGCCCGTGCGGCGCAGCATCACGTCGGGGAGGGTCAGGGCCATCTCGCGTTCCACGGCATAATCGACCTGGGCCATGATATCGGGCGTGCGATCGCTGGGCCGCTGCATCAGCACGGGGCCGCGCTGCGCCGTCGCCATGAGGTCGGTGATGCGCGTGCCATAGCTACGGGCGAGGTGGTCGGCCGCCTCCGCCGGCAGGGCGCTGTACTGGTGGTGCACCCACTCCAGGAAGCGCGAGAACGGACCGGTGTCTCCCCCCACCGTGGGAACCACGTCGGTGGTGCCCGGGACGGGCGGGCGATCCAGCGCCTCAAAGATTCGGTCGACGAGCTGTTCGGCCAGGGATCGGGCCGTGGTGTACGTACCCCCGAGGGCCGTGAAAAGATTGCGCACGCCGTCGTCCTGGTGATGAATCAATTCGTGGTTGCGTGAGGCGCGGTGCGAGTCCCCGTCGGATGCCGCGCCGACGAGTGGGCGCAGTCCGGCATAGAAGTGCATCACGTCGTCGCGTGTGAGCCGGGCGGGCGGAAAGGTCGTGTTGATCGTCTCGATGAAGGCGCGCAGATCAGCCTCCGTGACAGCGACAGCGTCCGGGTCGCCGTCGAACGGCACGTCAGTCGTGCCGACGAGGGTGTGGTCGCGCCAGGGGAGAAGGAAGAGAGGCCGCCCATCTGGCGTCTGCAGGACGAGCGCTTGATCGAGGCTGGCGACCGGCTCCGTGAGAATGTAAATCCCCTTCGAGCGGCGCATGGGAACCGACGCGCCGTCTCGAATCCGGCGCAGGACGTCATCAGCCCAGGGGCCCGTCGCGTTGACCACGACGCGCGCGCCCAGGGCATAGGATTGCTCCGTAAACGCGTCGCGCACGGTGACCTCCTGGACGGCGTCCTGATCCACGGTGAAGTCGACGGCCTCCGCGTAGTTGGCGACCTGCGCGCCGTGCCGAACGGCGCTGTGGATGAACTCCAGCAGGTGGCGGGCCGGATTGTACATCTGCGCGTCGTAGTACAGGAGGCTTCCGACGAGATGGTCGTCGGGCAGGGCGGGGGCCCGTTCGACCGTCTCTGCACGATTCAGGATACGCGCCTTGGGCACCCCTTGATGTTCGACGCGGCTGCGGCGGTGCACCAACGTATTGTAGAGCCGAGCGCCAGCCGAGAGCGCGAGCCGCTCCCCCCAACCGTAAGCCGGGATCAAAGACGGCAAGGGCGTCACAAGGTGCGGCGTGATCGTCGACAGGATGCGGCGCTCACGGAGCACCGTCCGGGCGCGCCCCACCTCCATCTGCTGCAGGAGGCGCAGGCCGCCGTAGATGCGCTTGGAGGCAGCAGACGACGTGCCCTGCCCGAAGTCCCCTTTCTCGACGAGCCCCACCCGCAGGCCGCGCAGCGAGGCGTCCCACGCCACGGTAGCGCCCGTGATCCCCCCGCCGATGACGAGGACATCGAACAAGGTGGTGGACATGGCCGAGAGGTCGCGTTTCATGGGAAGGCTTCGCCGCCGTGCGCGAGTGCATTGATTTCGAGGAGCGCCGCACAAGCGAAGAGACCAAAATTCGAGCCACTTTCAGGCGCTCCGAATTGGCAGGCAGCTAATGGGTGTTAATGATAAT
>CAYFRX010000542.1:0-1658 GCA_964345515.1 uncultured Rhodothermales bacterium | reverse complement strand
AACCCACAACCCAAAACCCACACCCCTTAATGACCAGTACGCTTGCCCTTATCGCCCTCGTCGCGCCGCTCGCCTTTGTGCTGGCTGCGCTTGCCGCGCGTTTCCAGCCGGGCCCGTTCCCCCAGCACGTCGAGCGTCTGATCATGGCGGCGGCGGGCGTCGGTCTCGTTGCGGCGGTGGTATGCGCCGTGCTCACCGCGCAGCACGGCCTGCTGCTCAGCCCCACGCTCGGTATCGGGGGCCTCGGCCTCTCCGTACGGCTCGACCCGCTGAGTATGGTTATGCTTTGCATGATTGCGCTGCTGGCCGTGCTCATTGTGCACTACAGCCGCACATACCTGGAGGGCGATGCGCGCCACGGCGTCTTCCTCGGGCGGCTGGCGGCCACCATCGCATCCGTTGAGGTGCTCGTGCTGGCGGGCAATCTGGGGCTGTTCGTCCTGGCCTGGCTTGCCACGAGCCTGTCGCTCCACACGCTGCTCGTCTTCTACCCTGAGCGGCCTGCGGCTGTGATTGCCGGGCGTAAGAAGTTCATTGCCGCGCGCGCCGGGGACGTGTGTTTGTTCGCGGCTGCTGCGCTGCTCTATCTCCAGTTTGGGACGGGCGACCTGGAGGCGATCTTCACGGGTATGCAGGCAGCGGGTGCGGCTGGATGGGCGCTCGGCGCGACGGGTGGGGCGGCGCTCCTCCTTGCTGTCGCCGCGCTGCTGAAGTCGGCCCAGTTCCCGACGCACGGCTGGCTCGTGGAGGTCATGGAGACCCCGACGCCCGTCTCGGCGCTCCTGCACGCCGGCATCCTCAACGCGGGCCCTTTTCTGGTGACGCGCTTCGCGTTCGTGGTGGATGGGGCGGTCCCGGCGCAGTCCCTGTTGATTCTCCTCGGGGGCTTTACGGCGCTCTTCGCCTCCTCGGCACTCCTCACGCAGCCGGCCATCAAGGTGGCGCTCGGTTACTCCAGCGCGGCGCACATGGGCTTCATGCTGATGGTCTGCGGCTTCGGCGTCTACCCGGCGGCCATCCTGCACCTCGTGGCGCACTCGTTCTACAAGGCGCACGCCTTCCTGTCGTCGGGTAGCGTGGTGGACGAGGCGCGCGCGGCCAAGGTGCGCCTGCCTCGGCGGCTCGGCCAGCCCGTGCGGATCCTCGGCAGCATGGCCATCGCTCTGGGCGTGTACGTCGGGTTCTCGCTGCTCTGGGGCATCAACCCGGTAGAGGAACCCGCGCTCCTGGCCGTCGGCGCCATCCTCGTCATGGGCTTGGCGCAGATCATCGCGCCTGCGCTGGACTCAGACGGGCCGCTCGTGGGCACGCTGCGCGCCTGCGGGATGGCTATCGGCGTGGCCATCGCCTTCTTTTCGCTGGAGGCTGGTGCAGACGCCCTCCTGCAGTCCGTGCTCCCCGAGCTCGCGGTGCCCGAGCCCGCCCGGCTAATTCTGATCGGCCTCGTGCTCGTTGCCTTCGGCGCGGCGGTCCTGTTCCAGATCGTTGGGCCGACCCTGCCGGCGCGCGCCGGGCGCCAGCGCTTTGCCATCCACCTGCGCAATGGCTTTTACGCCAACGCCGCCTTCGACCGCCTCGTCGGTGCGCTCAAGACGGGTGCCCCGGACCGCCCTGCAAAGACGCGTGCGTAGGTCTCTGCTATGAATGAGCTCCGCAGA
>CAYFRX010000541.1:0-1671 GCA_964345515.1 uncultured Rhodothermales bacterium | reverse complement strand
AGGACGCTACAGATACAGCAGTGTCGCGATCAGGAAGAAGATGGCGAGCCCAATGATGTCGTTGCTCGTGGTGATGAAGGGTCCGGTGGCGATGGCTGGATCCACCCCGAACCGATGCAGCAGGAGCGGCACCGTCGTCCCGATGCAGGTGGCCAGGATGATCACGAGGAGCAACGACAGCCCAGCCGTCAGCGCAAGCCACAGCACATCAGCACCCGCGAAGGGCAGCACGGCCACTGCTCCGCCCAGCGTGAGCGCCAGCACGATGCCGTTGATCAACGCGACTCCGAGTTCCTTCACCAGGCGGCGCGCCACGTCTGAGGTCCACACCTCACCGGAGGCCAGGCCCTGCACGGCGATCGCCGCGCTTTGAATGCCGGCGTTGCCCGCCATCGCCATCACCACGGGGATAAACGCGGCCAGGACCACCGCCCGCCCCAGCGCCGACTCGAACGAGCCGATAACGAGCCCGGACAGCCCGGCGCCCACCAGCCCAACGAGCAGCCATGGCAGCCGTCCTCGACTGATGCGCAGGACGGAGTCGGTCGGCTCCTCACCGCCGGCCACACCGCTCATGATCTGCATGTCTTCCTCCGCCTCGTCGCGGATGACGTCCACCACGTCGTCGATCGTGATGCGCCCCATCATCCGGCCCTCCGCGTCGACCACGGGGAGCGAGACGAGGTCGTAGCGTTGCACGATGCGCCCCACCTCTTCCTGGTCGACGTCGGTCGTCACGGAGATAAATTCTTGCTCCATAATGTCGCTGATCTTGACGTCGCCGGCCGCCAGCAGGAGCTGTTTGAGCGACACCGTCCCTTCCAGCGTGTCATCGTCGCCTACCACGAAGGCTGTGTACACCTCATCGATGTCCTCGGCGTGGCGGCGCACCTCCTCGGCGGCCCGGTTGAGCGTCCAGTACGGACGGACGGCGATGTACTCCCGGGCCATGAGCCCGCCGGCCGTCTCCTCGCCGTAGTCCAGCAGCTCGGCCAGGTCCTGCGTGTCCTCCAGATCCGGGAGAAGCCGGAGCGCCTGCTCGTCCGGCAGATCGGCCAGCACGTCGGCGGCGTCGTCCGTGTCGAGCTCATCGAGCAGCGTGGTAAGGCGCGCGGCGGGCAAGTCCTCGAGCAGCGTCGCCCGGAAGGCGTCATCCAGCTCGGCGATGGTTTCGCTCGCCTGATCCACCGGAAGCCACCGAAACAGCGTGTGCGCCTGTTCGAAGGGCAGGTGGATGAGCAGCAGCGCGAGGTCGGCCGGATAGAGATCGGCCACCAGGTTCATGACCATGCCGCGCTGACCCGATTCCAGCAAGACCGAGATGTCCTCGACGACGGCGGCATCGACCTCAAGCAGGCCGGGCGGCTGCTCGCGCCGATCGGCAGGGGTAGCGGGCTCAGGCATGAATCAAGGACGGTTGCAGGGCGAAGCAGGCGAGGCGATCTTCCGGGACACTCTCAAGAGAATGCCAGTTTAGGCGTCGTGGATCTGCGCGTCAAGATACTGTGCGATGGTCACAAAATCTTCTGGCGCCAGCGATTCGGGCCGGCGGCGGTCCCAATCGTTGGGCAGTTCGATGCCGCGGTCCTTGGTCCATACGCTCAGGCTGTTGCGCAGCATCTTGCGCCGCTGGTTGAAAGCGGTCCGCACGAGCGTGCGCACCCACTCCGG
>CAYFRX010000540.1:0-1672 GCA_964345515.1 uncultured Rhodothermales bacterium | reverse complement strand
AAGGCCGAAATTCTCCGCACCGCCGCTGGGGTCTTCCGCGAGAAGGGATTTCACGGCGCGCGCATCCAGGACGTGGCCGACCGCCTTGGGATGCAGAAGGGGAGCCTCTATTACTACATCTCCTCGAAGGAGGACCTGCTGCGTGGCCTCGTCGAAGAGCCCATCCGGGCCATGAACGAGGAGGTGCGTGCGCTGCTCGACACGGGCCACCCGCCCGCTCAGAAGCTCGCCCGCGTGATCGAGCTCCACCTGCGCTACTTCCAGGAGCACCGCGACATCTTCGGTATCTTTCTGCGCGAAGACATCGAGCTGCTCGATCAGACGTCGGACTCCGACCTGCGCGCGCTGCTTCGCACCTACGATGCGTACTGGGACGAGCTGTTGCAGGAAGGCATGGCGGAGGGCGCCTTCCGTGAGGACATCGACCGCAGCATCATCACGAAGGCCATCATCGGGATGTGCAACGGCACGTTCACGTGGTTCAACCCGGACGGCCGATATCCCATCCAGGAAATCGCCCGCCTGCTGGCGGACTTCGTGCTGCAGGGCGTGTGCAAGAAGAAAGAGCCGGTGCCCTCCGAACGCATCTCTTCGCCGTAACGCCAAGTCGTCTCCATGCCCCCGTCCCCTCCGCCTGTTGATGCCGTGGCCGACGGCGTCCTTCGCCTCCGCGTGCCCGTCCCGTTCGGGCGGCTCGGCGACGTAAACGTGTACCTCCTGCAAGACGGTGCGGGCTGGATGGTGGTCGACACGGGCCTCAACACGCCGGCCGCACAGGCGGTGTGGCGCACGGGCCTCTCCATCGCCGGCGTTGCCTTCGCCGACCTGCGTCGGATCGTGCTGACCCACAGCCATCCAGACCACCTCGGCCTGGCGGGCTGGCTGCAACGCCGGGTGGCCGAGGCTGGGGGCGCGGCACCCGTACTGCTCACGCAGCGGGAGCAGGAGCTGGCCCGCTACTGGTCGGCCGCCGCGTCGAGCGACGAGCCGCTGACGCAGCTCTTTCGCCGGTGCGGCGTGCCGGAGGCGATGCTCGACAGCGTGGCGGACGATCTGCACTGGCTGCGCCAGGCCACGCTGCCCCACCCGCCGGACGTGCGCACGCTTCGGTTCGGTGAACCGCTTCAGGTGGGGGACCGGCGCTTCGACGTGCTGCACACGCCCGGACACAGCGACGGGCACGCCGTGCTGTACGACAGCGCAGACCGGTTGCTGCTCGTCGGGGATCACGTGCTGCCGCACATCACGCCCACCATCAGCCGCTGGCCGTCGACGGCGTCCGACCCGTTGGGGCGTTATCTCCGCTCGCTGCGCGCCATGGAGGCGCTGGCCGTGCGGCGCGCCCTACCCGGTCACGGCGACAGGATCGACGATTGGAACGGGCGCCTCCGAACGCTCCGCACGCATCACGCCGAGCGCCTCGCGTACATGGTGCAAGCCGTCGGGGCCGAGGCGACCGTGTTTGACGTAGCACGGCGCGTGTTCGACCTGGAGGCGCTCGATACGGGCGAGGCGCGGTTTGCCATCGCCGAAACCTTGGCTCATCTTGATTATTTGGTTGCCGAAGGTGTGCTGCATCGCCGCGGCACCACGGTCTGGCATTTCGAGCCAGCCTCATCGAGGCGCACGTCGGCCGCCTCGGCCTAACCGTCTCCTCGCATATGCCTCGCAC
>CAYFRX010000539.1:0-1680 GCA_964345515.1 uncultured Rhodothermales bacterium | reverse complement strand
ACCGTCGATGCGCTGCTCGCCCCGGATGCGTCGCTGTCCGCCCTCTCCACGGAGACCCTGCCCGCGTTCGATGCCGCCCTCAACAAGCTCGGCATGCAGCATGCCCGTCAGGCGCAAATCACCGAATGCCGGCTGTTCGGGGCCATGTCCATCGACCTGATCGCATTGGCGCTGGACCGTTCGCCCAACCGCGTGCACACCGGGGCTGCGGCGGCCCGCGCGTGGCTGCGGCGGCACCTGACGCGCTCCGACGGGTAACGCCGGATCATGGCCCGGGTGCAGCGGGCGCCTCCGCCGCCATGGCTTCCACGGCGTCCGCGTCTTTGGGGATGGACGGGCCGAGTACGCGCGCCCCCTCCTTGGTCACGAGCACGTCGTCCTCGATGCGGATGCCGCCGAAGTCTTTGTACGGCTCGACGCGGTCGTAATGGATGAAGGCGGTGTGCTTTCCGTCCGCCCGCCACTGGTCGATGAGCGCCGGGATGAAGTACAGGCCGGGCTCGACGGTCAGCACGAAGCCGGGCTCTAGCGTGCGGGCCAGGCGAAGCGCACTCAGCCCAAACTGGTCGCTGCGCTCGAACGCGTCGCCGTAGCCGACGCGGTCCTCGCCGAGCCCCTCCATGTCGTGCACGTCGAGGCCCATCATGTGGCCGAGCCCGTGCGGGAAGAAGAGCGCGTGCGCGCCGGCCGCCACGGCCTGGTCGACGTCGCCTGTCATCAGGCCGAGCGCGCACAGGCCCTCGGTCAGATCCCGGGCGGCCTGGAGGTGGATGTCACGAAACGGCACGCCGGGCCGCACGGCGTCGATGGCGTTTTGCTGCGCCGTCAGGACGAGGTCGTAGATCGCACGCTGCCGCTCGGTGAACCGGCCACTGACCGGGGTCACACGCGTGATGTCGCTGGCGTACTGCGACGGCGCCGTGGCTCCGGCATCGCAGAGCATGAGCTCGCCCGCCTGCATGACGTGATCCGTCGGATGGTTGTGCAGCACCTCGCCGCGGACGGAGACGATGAGCGGGAAGGAGAGCCGCCCGCCCCGCGCCTTCGCGATGCCTTCCATCTGCCCCGCGACGGCTTGCTCTGTCACGCCCGGGGCGGCTTTCCGCATC
This sequence comes from uncultured Rhodothermales bacterium, assembly GCA_964345515.1. Lineage (GTDB taxonomy): Bacteria > Bacteroidota > Rhodothermia > Rhodothermales > Salinibacteraceae > JAAAPH01. The sequence goes on along the minus strand of CAYFRX010000539.1, from coordinate 571 downwards.
GCCGCGGTGTGCATGGCGTGGGCCGTGTCGAGCGCCCTCTCGATCTCGGCGACTTCCTCCGCCGACTTGGTGGCGCGCTGGGCGATGACGGCCTCGATGAATGCTTCCGACGCTTGCATGTCCACCTCCTCCTGCGCCACGTCGAGCCATTCGGCCAGCTGGAGCGTGTGCCGGGTGCGGTACGGGGGAAGGATGTGGACCGAGCGCCCGTCCTCGACAGCGGAGTGGACCACCTCGCCCACCGCATCCCGCGGGCGCGTTTCGGCGACCCCCACACGCTCGGCGCGGGCCTGGAGGGAGGGCAGCGGCCCCGTCCACACGATCTCGTCCACCGTGGGATCGTGGCCGAAGAGGATCTCGCGGCCTTCGTCGAGGTCCATCACGGCCGCGAGCCCCGGCGCGTCGAGCCCCCAGTAGTAGAGAAACGAGCTGTCCTGCCAGAATGGATACAGGTTGCTTTCGTAGTTCATCGGCACGGCCTCGTTGCCAAGAAAAAGAACCAGCCCGGCGTTGATCGCGATCCGGAGGCGTCGGCGCCGCTGCACGTACACATCGGGGTCAAACATAAAAG
>CAYFRX010000538.1:0-1680 GCA_964345515.1 uncultured Rhodothermales bacterium | reverse complement strand
GCGGGTTGTGCGTTGCGGGTTGTGCGTTGCGGGTTGTGCGTTGCGGGTTGTGCGTAGAAACGCTCAACACCGGACCCCAAACGCTGAACGCGTGTGCGTTATTCGGTCGCTTCCGCGCGGGGCGGCGTCTGGTACGTCTCGACCTGCTCGGGCTCAACGTCCGTGCGCCGGTTGCCGCCGAGTTCGTCTTCGTCCTGCGGGAGCGTGACCGACTTGAACTCTGGCATGGTGCCCTCGCGCAGGTCGTCGATCAGCTGGTCGACTTTCTCCTTCGTGAGGTTGTGCACGTACGGGCCGTTCGTGATCTGCATCATCGGTGCGGAGCCGCAGCAGCCGAGGCACTCCACTTCTTTCAGCGTGAAGAGACCATCGTCGGTCGTCTCGCCGTCATGGACGTCGAGCTTCTCTTCCAAATAGTGCAAGATGTCGTAGCCGCCCATCATCTGGCAGCTGAAGCAGGTGCATACGTCGAGCACGTACTCGCCCGGCTCCTCCTTGTAGTACTGCGTGTAGAAGGTGGCCACGCCGTAGGCCCGCGCGTAGTCCATGTCGAGCGTGTCGGCGCAGAGCTGGATGACCTCGGGCGGCAGCCAGCCAAACTTCTCCTGCGCCAGCCATAATACGTTCATGATGGCCGACTTCTGGTCCGGGTACTGCCCCTTCCAGCGCTCGATCTTGGCCTTTTCGTCCTCGGTCCAGACGAGCTCATCGTCCGAGAACTGCGGCTCCGGGTCTTGCTCGGGCAGCCCGACGATTGGCCGCTTGACGTTGAATTGAGACATATGCGTCGTTGATTGGCAAAATGATTGGCGTGGTGCTAAACCCGATGTACGGACGCATCGCCATGCGTCCCTACTTGTCTGCTTCGCCCATGACGGGGTCGATGGAGCCGATGAGGATGACGGTGTCCGCCAGGAGCGTGCCCTCCATGATGTACTCCATCACCTGCAGGTTGGTGAACGACGGCGCGTTGATGCGCACGCGGAACGGGTTGCCCGTGCCATCGGAGGTGAGGTAGAAGCCGAGCTCACCCTTCGGACTCTCGATGGCATGGTAGGCATGGGCGCCCTTGGGGGCCGTCGTGCCCGTTTCGGTGTACATGAAGTCGTGGATCATGCCCTCCATCGAGTAATAGACCTCCTCCTTCGACGGGTACGCCTGCTTGGCATCGTCGGCGCGGATAGGGCCTTCGGGCAGGCGGTCGAGGCACTGCTCGATGATGCGGATCGACTGTTTCATCTCTTCGAGGCGCACGAAGTAGCGGGCGAGGCAATCGCCCTCCTCGCGCACGGGGATGTCGAAGTCGACGTCCTCGTAGTGCAGGTACGGCTCGAAGCGCCGGACGTCGTACGGCACGCCGCTGCCGCGCAGGTTGGCGCCCGTCATGCCGAGCTCGATAGCCTCCTCGGCCGTGATCCGCCCCACGTTCTTGTTGCGGTCGATCCAGATGCGGTTACGGTTCAGGAGCTGCTCCCAATCCGCGATGACGCCTTTGTATTTCTCGCAGAAGGCGCGAATCCGGCGGATGGCCTCGGGCGAGATGTCGGAGGCGATACCGCCGATCCGGCTGTGGCTGACGGTGAAGCGCGCGCCGGCCACCTCGTCGAAGATGGAGTAGATGTCTTCCCGGCCCTGGAACGTCCAGAGGAAGACGCTGACGGCGCCGGCGTCCATAAGCCC
>CAYFRX010000537.1:0-1681 GCA_964345515.1 uncultured Rhodothermales bacterium | reverse complement strand
CTAACTCTGCGGACTGTTCAATAGTGCCTCGTCAGGTGGATCCAACTCCTTGGGACCTCTAGCAGCATACCACGTGCAACAGCGTTATGTTCTGCGCATCATGGCGTGCCTCGTGCTGACCCTGCTGCTCATGATTGGGCTCGTTCGCTTCTGGCCCTCCTGGGAGAGCAGCCCGGACGTTGTGTACAGCGCCATGGGTACCGAGACCATCCAGATCGAGGAGATCCAGCCGACGAGCCAGTCGGTCGAGAGGCGTCCGCCGCCGCCCGCGCCGCTGCCCCCCATCGTCGTCCCCAACGACGCCATCGACGAGGTGGAGCCGATTGAGTTTACCGATTCCGCTCTCCCGATCGAGGAGCCCGGCGAGGACGAGGAGCAGCAGGAAGGCACGAGCCAGCAGGCGGCCTCAGCCCAGCGCCCGGACGTGAACGCGCGGCTGCTCCGGTACGTGGAACCCGAGTACACGCGATCCGCCCGCCGTAACGACGTGCGCGCCGAGGTGGTCATCGAGGTTCAGATCGACAAGCAGGGCCGCGTGCAGTCGGCCGCCATCGTGCAGCGGAAGCTGCTCGGCGAGGACGTCGAGTCGGGACATGTGATCGATGAGCTCGGCCACGGGCTGGAGGAAGCCGCGCTGGCGGCCGCCCGGCAATGCTTGTTTCGGCCGGCACGCGCCAGCGGCGAGCCCGTAGCGACCCGCACGACGCTCACGATCCGCTTCGGCCGGTAGCGGGCCCACCCAGCGGACAGGCTACGAGAGGTCTTCCCACTTCGCGTCCTCAATGTCGCCCTCCCACCGATCGCTGCCGCGCAATGAAGAGCGGCCCTCGTCGCTGGTATTCCACGTCGAGGACGACCGCGAGCGGGACGATCGCGCACGATCGTCGAACCGCGGGTCCTGATCCACGCCGCCCAGGCCGCCCCGAATCGCCTGCATGAGATTGCCGGACGTCTTGACGATGTAGTAGAAGATGATGCCGACGAGGAGATATTTAAGCAGCATGCGGCGGCTAGTTTTCAGTCGATGGGGTCGACGAAATCGCTAACGGATTTACGTACGTCGTCCCGTGATGCTCCATCGCAGCGATGTACCGAACGAGTTCGTCAAGTTCCTCCTGGTTCTCGACGAAGTCAATTTCTGCGGCGTTGACGATAAGCAGCGGGCTCTTGGTGTAGCGAAAGAAATAGTAGTTGTACGCCTCGTGCAGCGCCTCGATATACGAGCGATCCATGTCCGCTTCGTAGGGGCGGCCGCGCTGTTCGATGTTCTGCATGAGCCGCTCCGGCGTCGACTGGAGATAGACGACGAGGTCGGGCGTCGGCGTGATGGGTTCCATGAGCCCGAACAGCGTCTCGTAAAGCTGGAGTTCGTCCCCCTCCAGGTTGTGATGGGCGAAGATGCGATCCTTGTCGAATGTGTAATCGCTAATGACCGCGTGGTGGAAGAGGTCACGGGTGCGGAGTGCTTTCTGCTGCCGGAAGCGGCTGGCGAGAAACGCCAGTTGCGTCTGGAAGGCCCAGCGGGCGCGGTCCTCGTAGAAGCGTTCGAGAAACGGATTGTCCTCAAACTTTTCGAGCACCAGCTTGGCCTCGAAGCGTTCGGCCATGAGGCGGGCGAGCGTGGTTTTTCCCGCCCCAATCACGCCTTCGATGACGATATACTCCAGCGCGTCGGGCAGGC
>CAYFRX010000536.1:0-1681 GCA_964345515.1 uncultured Rhodothermales bacterium | reverse complement strand
GCTACGGCGATGCCCGAGAGCGGCGGCGGCTATTACTTCATCTCGCGCGGGATGGGGACGCTGCTCGGCGCCATGGTGGGTATCGGGCAGTGGCTCGGGCTCGTCTTCGCCTCGGCCTTCTATCTGATGGGGTTCGGCTACTATCTGGCCGACATCACACGCACGCTCGGCGTCGGCGTCGGCGTGTCGGTGACCGGCGTCGCCTTCGTGACAGCCGCCGTGCTGACAGGAGTCAGCATCACAGGGACGAAAAATACGGGGCACCTGCAGGGCATCATCGTGGCGGTGCTGCTGGTGCTGATCGCGGGCTTCCTTGGGCACGGGGGGCTCGACGCACTGGGCGTCTTCGGTCGGGTGCGCGTGCCGGAGACGTTTGCGCCCTACGGGTATCTGCCCGTCTTGACGACCGCGGCGCTCGTCTTTACTTCGTACCTCGGGTTCGCGCAGATCGCCACCGTCGCCGGTGAGATTAAGGATCCGGCCCGCAACCTGCCGATTGCCATGGTCGGTAGCGTGCTGCTCGTCGGATTGCTCTACGTGCTGACGATCTTTATCAGTACCAGTTTGCTGAGCAGCGCGCGCCTGGCGGAGCTCGGGGAGACGGCCATCGTCGCCGTGGCGCGGGCGGTTTTCGGCGTGATCGGCGCCGTCCTTATTCTAGGGGGCGGTCTGCTCGCCACGCTCTCCAGTGCCAACGCCTCCATCCTCAGCTCGTCGCGGTCGGTCTACGCGCTCAGTCGGGATGCGCTCATGCCCGACGGCGTGAGCCGCATCAGCCGTCGGTTTCGGACGCCGCACGTGGCGCTGCTGCTGGCGGGAGGCCCCATCGCCGGGCTCATCCTGTACGGCGAGGTCGAGGTGCTGGCCGAAGTCGCGTCGCTGCTCCACCTGTTCATGTACGGGCTCATGTGTGTCGCCCTCCTCGTCCTCCGCCGCTCCGATCCCGACTGGTACGCCCCCGATTTCCGGTGCCCCCTTCATCCCGTTTTGCCTGTCCTGGGCGCGGTGGCGAGCTTCGGACTTATCGCGTTCATGGAGCCGCTGTCCATCGCGCTAGGTGGTGCCATCTTGGTTGCGGCGGCGGGATGGGGCAAAATCTACGCAAACGATGTATCGCTGAGTGAGGTGCCGTCATGACCGTCGAGCCCGACGCGAAGGCTACGATTCTGGTGAATGTCGAACTGTCTGATCTGGCACCTATCGCGCCGCCGCTGCGGGCGATGATGGGATCGCTGAAGGTGATCCTCGTCGGCTGGTACGCTGTGCCCGAGCAGACGAGCCCCGCCCAGGCACGCGATCAGTTTGGCGACGAAGCGCAGGCGGTCCTCGACCGCGTGGCCGCAGCGTTCCGCCACGCCGGCACCGAGGTGCAGACCCACGTCGTGTTCACCGCCGACGAACTCGACACCATCGAGCGCATCAGCGCCGAGCAGGATTGCGACGCCGTGCTCATCCCCAATCCGGTGGAGCATCTGGGACGCATCCTCGTGCCGATGCGGGGCCTGCACAACGCGCCCCGCATCGCCCACTTCGTCGCCGATCTCGTGCAGGATGGCACGACGGACGTCACGCTGCTGCACATCCTCGAAGAAGGCGAGGAAAAAGACGCGATCCAGAGCGATGTGCTCGACGAGGCCTCCCGCATGATGGCGGATGAAGGGATCGCCGCAGGACTCGTACG
>CAYFRX010000535.1:0-1684 GCA_964345515.1 uncultured Rhodothermales bacterium | reverse complement strand
ACGAGCGTGTTGCCGGAGGGCATGTGCTCGGCCTCGCAGTGGAGGTCGCCGCGGTAGCGTGTTTGGACTTGGACCATGACGGATGCTATCGGGATTGGTGGTTGCCGTGGGCGGACTCGGTTGCAGTGCCCGAATGCGATAGGGTTCCGCATCGCACTATACGAGTCGAGAAACGGGACCGGCCAATTCGGGCTGCGCAGCGTGATTTGCACTCGACCTCGAATTCGCGTACCATAATTGCATCATCTCATCAAGAACGACTGAGGGAACAGGCCCGACGACGTCGTGGCAACCGGGCGGTGCGCTCACACGCAGCGCTGCTGGTGCCAACTCCTGCCTCCGATCGCGGAGGAAAGATGAGACGCGTCACGTCACCGCCGGTCACGGCACAGCGGGATGCGCGCTCAGCGCTTGGTGAGATGCCTACCGATCTGTCTCACCACATGATGTCCCGACCATGCACGCTGACACCTCCCTCGTCCTCGCCGGCCAGCAGGTGGATCGATGTTATAACAGCATCGTGCCTCCGGTCTATCAATCCGCCATCTTCCGCTTCGACGACGTCGACCTGCCGCCGGCGTTCGATTACACCCGCAGCGGCAACCCGACGCGCGCCGCGCTCGAAACGACCCTCGCCGAGCTGGAAGGCGGCGCCGGCGCCGTGGCGCTTTCGACCGGCATGGCGGCCATCACCACCGTGCTGTCGCTGCTCGACGGCGACGCGCACCTCATCTGCTCGCACGACTGCTACGGCGGCACGGAGCGGCTGCTGTGCCGCCTCGAAGACCAGGGCAAGCTCGGTGTCTCGTACGTCGACCTCACGTCGCCCGGCGCGCTCGAAGCCGCCCTCCGCCCCGAGACGCGCGCCCTCTGGGTGGAGACGCCGTCGAACCCGCTCCTCCGGATCACCGACCTGTCTGCCGTGGCCAAGGTGGCCGACGCGCACGACCTGCTGTTCGTGGTGGACAATACGTTCTGCTCGCCGCTCCTGCAGCAGCCGTTCGAGCACGGCGCCGACCTCGTCGTGTACTCGACGACCAAGTACATCAACGGCCACTCCGATGTCGTCGGCGGCGCCGTCATCGCGAAGACGGACGAGCTGGCCGAAGAAATCCAGTGTGCGGCCAACACGCTGGGCACCACGGCCGCGCCGTTCGACTCGTGGCTCGTGCTGCGCGGGCTGAAGACGCTCCCGCTCCGCCTGCGCCAGCACGAAGCAAACGCGCACGCCGTCGTACACGCTTTGGAGGCCCACCCGCAGGTCGAGCACGTCTTCTACCCAGGTCTGCCCAGTCACCCCGGCCACGAGGTTGCCGCCCGCCAGCAGCGCGGTTTTGGCGGGATGGTCTCCTTCGCGCTCCATGGCGACGTAACCGACGTGAAGCAGGTGCTACAAAGTACCAACGTGTTTACGCTGGCCGAGAGCCTCGGCGGCGTCGAGTCGCTCATCGAGCACCCCGCCACGATGAGCCACGCCTCGATGCGTCCCGAGCAGCGCGCGGCCGCCGGCATCACCGAGAACGTGATCCGCCTCTCCGTCGGGGTCGAACGGACGGAGGATCTGGTCGCCGACCTCGAACAGGCCCTCGATGCCGTCTCGACTGAAGCTTCCGCCGCTGTTCCAGCCTAAATCGCTCCCACTCACCCTCTCCTCCCCACGCCCCACCATGACCCGCTTTTTCGT
>CAYFRX010000534.1:0-1691 GCA_964345515.1 uncultured Rhodothermales bacterium | reverse complement strand
GCCGGTCTCGGTGACGCCGCCATCGAGCAGGCGGGCAATGGTGGGATGGTCGAGGGTCGCCAGGATCTGACGCTCGGCGCGAAAACGCTGGATGCGCGCCTCCGTCTGAAAGTGGCGGTCGAGCAGCTTCAGGGCGACGGTCTGGGTGAAGTGCCCGTCGACGCGCTCGGCGCGGTAGACGATGCTCATCCCGCCCCGCCCGATTTCCTCGACGAGCCGGTATGGGCCGATCTGCGTCCCGATCCCGTCCGCGCTGCGGTCGTCGTGGGCCAGCAGCGGCAACGCGACCGTTGCGGCACCCTCCTCCAGGAACGAGGGCGCCTCGGCCTCGGCGGCCAACACGGCCTCGACGCCAGCGCGCACGGCCGCGTCATCGCAGGTCGCGTCGAGGTGGGCCGTGCACTCGTCGGGCGGAAGGTCGAGCACGGCGTCGAGCAGCGTGCTCACGCGGGACCAGTCAGCAGACGACGACATGGGACGGGGAGGCTGAGTGCGGAGTCCGAGGTCTAATCAACGGGCAGTAACCGTTCCAAAACAGGAAAAGTAGGGAAAAGAACATCAGGGCGTGCGCTTCGGCGACACATCCTCCAGGAAGGTGCGGATGAATCGATTAAAGGCAGCGGTAGCTTCTTCCGGTACGTAGTGGCCCACGTCGGGCAACGAGTGAACGCGAGCGTGCGGGAACGCGTCGGTCCAGCGCTGCAGATGACGCACCCGAAAGGCCGGATCGCGCAGGCCCCATACGATCAGCATGGGAAGATCATCCAGCGCAGCACGGCGGCGCCAGAGCGTCCCCAGCCACGCCGTCTCGCCGAGCAGCGCGCGCGGAAACGCCCAGCTGCCCGTGCGGTCTGCGGGTGCGGCGAGCGGGGCGACGTAGTGCCGAAACGCAGACGCTGACAGCCGCGACCGGTCGGCGAACGCGAGCGGGAGGACGACGCGCGCAAAGGCGTTGTACCGCGTGATTAGGATGCGGCCCAGGGTACTTCCGGTGAGCCGGCTGAAGAGCGCCACCCACGCGTCGTCGCGCAGCGGCCACAGCCACGAGTTCGCGATCACGATGCGCCGGACCGTTTCGGGGTGGCGGAGCGCGTACGACAGCCCGATGGGTCCGCCCCAGTCGTGCACGACGAGCGTGATGTCCTGCAAGCCGAGGTGGGTAATCAGCGCCTCCACCCGAGCCGCCTGGGCCGACGGCACGTACGCCGCGCCTTTGGGTTTGTCGGACCGCCCGAAGCCGATGTAGTCCGGAGCGACGCAACGGTAGGTAGGTGACAGGTCGCGAATGAGGCGGCGGTACAAAAACGACCATGTCGGGTTGCCGTGCAGCAAGACGACGGGGGCGCCACGCCCTTCATCAACGTAATGCATCCGGCCCGCATCCGTGTAGAAGTAATGCGGCGCGAAGGGGTATAGTGTGGGATCCAACCAATCGGGTGGCATGCTGTCACGGGCGTAAGCGGAGAACAATGGATACGTGCCCGCCACCCCCGTTTCGGGGAGTATCCCCCTCGATTTGAGCGTGTCCGGGGGCTGAGGCTGCGCGTGTAGTAACCTGAGCTGTGGCCTACACGCTGATGGTCCGAAAGACGGTGGACGGTAGACCGAAGACCGTCGCGCCGAGGCGACCGGCCGGTCCATGGCCGTCCGTCTGAGCACCACGAAGATACCTCGCAGCTTGAGTTATAGTA
>CAYFRX010000533.1:0-1692 GCA_964345515.1 uncultured Rhodothermales bacterium | reverse complement strand
ACGTGCTGGCCTCCTACGGCACGGGCGCCATCATGGCCGTGCCGGCCCACGACGACCGCGACCACGCCTTCGCCCGGCGCTACGACCTGCCCATCCGCGAGGTCGTGGCCGGCGGCGACATTGCCGAGGAAGCGTACACCGGCGAGGGCGAGCACGTCAACTCCGCCAACGACGCGGTCGACCTCAACGGCTTGGGCGTCGAGGCGGCGAAGACCAAGATCATCGACTGGCTGGAAGAAAGCGGTCACGGCCAGGGCACGACGAACTACAAGCTGCGCGACTGGCTCTTCAGCCGGCAGCGCTACTGGGGCGAGCCGTTCCCCATCCTCCACGTCGACGGCGAGCCGAAGCCCGTACCCGAAGACGATCTGCCCGTTACGCTGCCCGAGGTCGACTCGTACGACGAGCTGCGCGAGGGGCCGAAGGGGCAGGGCCCGCTGGCCAGCATCGACGAGTGGGTCAACACCACCGACCCGGCGACCGGCCAGCCCGCCCAGCGTGAGGTCAACACCATGCCGCAGTGGGCGGGCTCGTGCTGGTACTACCTGCGCTTCATCGACCCGGACAACGACGAGCAGCTGGTCGACCCCGAGAAGGAGCGCTACTGGATGCCGGTCGACCTCTACATCGGCGGGGCCGAGCACGCCGTGCTGCACCTGCTGTACGCGCGCTTCTGGCACAAGGTGCTCTACGACGCGGGCGTCGTCTCCACGAAAGAGCCGTTCGAGACGCTGGTGCACCAGGGCATCATCCTGGGCGAGATGGAGTACACCGTCTACCGCGACGCCGACGACAACCTGGTTTCGGCCGAGCACGTGGACGGCGAGGAAGATGAGCGCACCGGTAAGGAGGTCACGCCGCAGCAGATCGACAAAGATGACGTGCGCAAGGAGGGCGACGTCTTCGTCCTGAAGGAGCACCCCGAGATCCGGGTCGACGCGCGGAGCCACAAGATGAGCAAGAGCCGCGGCAACGTCGTCAACCCCGACGAAATCGTGGACGCGTACGGCGCCGACGCGCTGCGGCTCTACGAGATGTTCATGGGCCCGCTGGAGCAGGTCAAGCCCTGGAGCACGAGCGACGTCGAGGGCGTCTTCCGCTTCCTGAACCGCGTCTGGCGTCTCATCGCGGGGAGCGACGACACGGCGTCGTCCCTGACTGAGGACGATCCGGATCGCGAGCAGCTGCGCCGGCTGCACGAGACGATCCAGAAGGTGACTGCCGACATCGAGACGCTGAGCTTCAACACGGCCATCGCTAAGATGATGGAGTTCGTCAACGCGGCGAACAAGTGGGACGCCATGCCGACGGCGATTGCCGAACCCTTCGTGCTGCTGCTCAGCCCGTTCGCGCCGCACCTCAGCGAAGAGTTGTGGCAGCGCCTGGGCCACGACGAGACGCTGGCGTACGAAGGCTGGCCTGAAGTCAACGAAGAGTACCTGCAACGCGAGGTGGTGGAGATGGCCGTGCAGGTGAACGGCACGGTGCGCGGCACCATCGAGGTGGATGCCGACGCCGAAGAAGACGATGTGCTCGCCGCCGCCCGAGCCGAGGACAACGTGGCCCGCTACCTTGACGAGAAGTCCATCCAGCGCGAGATCTACGTCCCGGGCCGCATCGTCAACTTTGTGGTGAATTGAGTGGTGCGCATTTCGCTGTGCTCCCCGCGCTGTCATACCGCGTCCGATGGAC
>CAYFRX010000532.1:0-1693 GCA_964345515.1 uncultured Rhodothermales bacterium | reverse complement strand
TCGTAGCGGCGACGCCGCCCAGCTTGTCGTAGGGCGGCTCCATGCACCAGAAGCAGCCGCCCGCAAACGTCGCCGTATCGGCCACAGCAGGATCGATGTCGACCGTTTGCTGGGCCGTCGCCTCCGACTGCTGGGCGTTGGCGTTGGCCGTCGGGGCGGGAAGGTAGTCGATGCCAAGCAGCACCGCGCTCCCCGCGAAGACGGCGAGCACGAGGGCAGTGAGGAGCTTGCTATTCGTCATGGTCTTGGCCCAATCGGTACGAATGAAGGTCAGGTGCGCAGCGGCGGAAGCGACTCCCCCTCGGGGACAAAGTTGAGCGCGAGGCCGTTATTGCAGTATCGGAGTCCCGTCGGGTCTGGCCCGTCCTTGAAGACGTGGCCCTGGTGCCCACCGCAGCGCGTACAGTGATACTCCGTGCGGGGGATGGCGAGTTTCGTATCGCGCTTCGTGCCGAGCCGGTCCTTTATGGGCGCCCAAAAGCTCGGCCAGCCCGTGCCGCTCTCGTACTTGGTCACTGAGGTGAAAAGCGGCAGGTAGCAGGCCGCGCAGATGTACGTCCCGCGTCGCTTTCCCTCAAGCAGCGGACTCGAATACCGCGGCTCGGTCCCTTCCTCGAAAAGAATGCGGAACGCGTCGTCGCTCAGAATCTGCTTCCACGCGGAGCGCGGCTTGTCGAGCGGCTCGAACGCCCCAATGTCCGGATGCACGCGGATGTCGTCCGGCACGTCGACCGGCTCGGACTGGCTGCGCGTGCATCCCGGCAGTAGCGTAGCTGAGGGGAGGGCGAGGAGATGCAGGAGAAACGATTTCCGTGTCATAAGGCGCCGGTAGCCATGATCAATAATGCTATCTGCCGATGTTATAACCCAGCAACCTGGTTGGAGTTGTCAACGGATTTGTTACCCGCGGCCAAACAATGCATCGCCCGGGCTACCGGTTGAAGTCGGGCTGCCGGAGCGTGCGGATGCGGTCCATCTCGGCGTCGGACAGCGCGAACTGGAACACGTCGAGGTTCGCGGCAATGTGGGCCGTCGACGTGCTAGAGGGGATGGGCACCACGTCGCGCTGCACGTTCCACCGCATGATGACGTGCGCCGTCGTCACCCCATACTGCTCGGCGATGGACTGCAGCACGGGGTCGTCCAGCAGCCCATCGGCAGAGAGCGGCGAGTGCGCCATCACGCGGAGACCGCGGGTCTGGCAGAAATCGACCAGCTCATGCTGCGGATGATACGGATGGCACTCAATCTGGTTGATGACGGGCGGCACATCGGCGAAAGACAGCAGGGATTCCAAGTCGTCTTGCTCGAAGTTGCTGACGCCGAGGGTGCGCGTCCACCCGCGCTCGACGAGGGCCTCCATCGCGCGCCACGTCGTTTCGAGGTCGACGTCCGCTTCGCGGCGATTGCCCGCTTCGTCGGTCGGGAACGTTAGCGCGGTGGCCTCCTCGTGGGAGCGCGCCTTGAGGTTTTCCAGTGAGCCGGTGTGGACCCACGCGTCGGGCCAGTGCAGCATGTAGCAGTCGAGCGTCTCCACCTGCAGGGCATCGCGCGAGGTCCGGCAGGCTGCCTGCAGATGCTCAGGCGCATGGTTCGTATTCCACACTTTGCTGATGAGGAAGAGCGCCTCGCGCGGTGGACTGCCGGGCTGTTGCACGATGGCGCCAATCTGCCGCTCGTTACCGTAGAGCTC
>CAYFRX010000531.1:0-1694 GCA_964345515.1 uncultured Rhodothermales bacterium | reverse complement strand
ACGTAGTCCTTCGGGATGAAGGCGTCTTCCTCCACGTCCACCGTCGTATCGGGCAGCGGCGGGGCCACGTCCTCGCCCTCGAACACATCGCTGAACTCCTCCTCGCGCAGCTCCTTCACGGCGTCGTCGAGGATCTTGTGGAAGGTCTCGTAGCCGACGTCGTTCACGAAGCCGCTCTGCTCGGCGCCCAGCAGGTTGCCCGCGCCGCGGATGTCGAGGTCGCGCATCGCGATGCTGAAGCCGCTGCCGAGGTCGCTGTACTCCTCGACGGCCTGCAGCCGCTTGCGCGCATCGTCGGTGAGGCTGTGGATCGACGGGACGAGCAGGTAGCAGAACGCCTTCCGCTGCGAACGGCCCACGCGTCCGCGGAGCTGGTGCAGCTCGGCCAGTCCGAAGCGGTCCGCCCGGTTGATGATCATCGTGTTCGCGTTCGAAATGTCGAGCCCGTTCTCGATGATGGAGGTCGACACCAGCACGTCGATCTTCTTGTTGATGAAGTCCATCATCACGTTCTCCAGCTGATTCCCGCTCATCTGCCCGTGGGCCGTTCGGACGCGCACGCCGGGCACGATGGCGCGGATCATCTCGGCCACCTCGTTGATCGAGCGCACGCGGTTGTGGATGAGAAAGACCTGCCCGCCGCGGCTCGTCTCGTACGCGATGGCATCGCGGATCAGGTCTTTGTCGAACGTGTGGATTTCGGTGGTGATGGGCTGGCGGTTCGGCGGCGGCGTGTTGATGATGGAAAGGTCGCGCGCGCCCAAGAGTGAGAACTGGAGCGTCCGCGGGATGGGCGTGGCCGTGAGCGTGAGCGTGTCGACCTCGGCGCGCTTCGTCCGAAGCCGCTCCTTCACCTTCACCCCGAAGCGCTGCTCCTCGTCGATCACGAGCAGGCCCAGGTCGTTGAATGCGACGTCCTTCGAGGTGAGCCGGTGCGTGCCGATCAGGATGTCGATCCGTCCTTTCTCCAGCCGCTCCAGCACCTCGGTCTGCTCGGCGCGGGTGCGGAAGCGCGAGATCACGTCGACGTTCACGGGGTAGCGCGCCATCCGCTCGCGGAACGTCTCGTAGTGCTGCTGGGCGAGGATCGTGGTGGGGCAGAGGACGGCGACTTGCTTCCCGTCCTGCGCGGCCTTGAACGCAGCCCGCACGGCGACCTCCGTCTTGCCGAAGCCCACGTCGCCGCAGACGAGCCGGTCCATCGGCACGGGCTCTTCCATGTCGCGCTTTACCGCCTCGGCGGCCTCGCCCTGGTCGGGCGTGTCCTCGAACGCAAAGCTCGCCTCCATCTCGCGCTGCCACACGGTATCCGACGAGAAGGCGTAGCCGTCGCTGGCCTTCCGCTTCGCGTAGAGGGTGATGAGGTCGCGCGCAATGTCCTTCACCTTGCTCTTCGTGCGCGCCTTCGTCCGCTCCCACTGCCCGGAGCCGAGCTTCGTGAGCCGCGGCTGATGGCCTTCCTTGCCTGTGTACTTGCTCAGCTTATGGAGGGCGTTGACGTTCACGTACAGGATGTCGCCGTCGGCGAAGTTGAGCCGCACGGCCTCCTGCTGCTTGCCGCGCACGGTGATCTTCTTCATCCCCGCAAACTTGCCGATCCCGTGGTCGACGTGCACCACGAAGTCGCCGGGCGTGAGATTTTTGATGTCGCGCAGGCTAAGCCCGCTTTGGTACTTCTTCCGCTTCTTGGTGGA
>CAYFRX010000530.1:0-1706 GCA_964345515.1 uncultured Rhodothermales bacterium | reverse complement strand
GGCTGCCAGTCGTCCATCCGGTAGCGGTGCACGGCGAGGTAGGCCTTGCCGGGCTGGTGGGGCGAAACCTCGATCTCGTTCACCGTGCCCCAGCGCGGTAGGTCGTCCGGCGTCACTTCCGCCCAATCGCCGCCCTCGTCGCGCGTAATCCAGACGCGCCCGTCGTCCGTGCCGGCCCAGAGCGTTCCGGCTTCATGCGGCGAGGCGGTCAGCGAGAAGACGGTGTTGTATACCTCTACGCCGGTGCCCTCGTTGGTGATAGGCCCACCGCCAAACTCCTGGTGCTCGGGCGTATCCGTCGTCAGATCCGGGCTGATGGGTGACCATGACATGCCCTGATCGGTCGACTTCCAGATGCGGTGTGAGGCGTGGTAGACGACATCTGTGTCGTGCGGCGACATAACGATAGGCGCCACCCACTGGAACCGCTCGCGCAGGTTCTTCGGCGCCTGGCCGAGCTGGAGCTGCGGGTAGACCATCACGTTGCGCTCCTGGTTGGTCGTTTTGTCCCAGCGCTCGATGGAGCCGCCGTAGCAGCCCGAGTAGAAGAGCGACGGGTTGTCCGGGTCGAAGGCGATGGGGCCCGTCTCGCAGCCACCGACGGCCATCCAGGCCTCCTTGGGTGTGGTGCCGCCTTCGCGCCAGGCCGGCACGCTGATCGTGCTGTTGTCCTGCTGTGGCGCGTACACGCGGTAGGGAAACTGGTTGTCGACCTCGACACTGTAGAATTCGGCGGTGGGCTGGTTGTAGTACGTACTCCAGCTTGCGCCATGGTCTACGCTCACCTGCCCGCCGCCGTCGTTGGCGACGATCATCTGTGTGGGGTCCTGCGGGTTCATCCACAGGTCGTGCACGTCGCCGTGGGGGACGCTGACGCGTTCGAACGACTTGCCGCCATCCACCGAGCGGTGCATGCCCACATTGAGGACGTAGACCGTGTTCGGATCCACCGGGTCGGCTTTGATGTGGATGTAGTAGTAGGCGCGCTGGCGCAGCTTGCGTTCGCGGTTGACGCGCGTCCACGTCTTGCCGCGGTCGTCCGAGCGGTAGACGCCGCCCTCGGGCTCTTCGGCCTCCACGATGGCCCACACGCGGTCCGGGTCGGCCGGCGAGATGGTGACGGCCGACTTGCCGAACGTCTTCGAGGGCAGGCCGCCGCCGAGTTTCGTCCAGTTGTCGCCGCCGTCGGTCGTCTTGTAGATGCCGCCCTCGGGCGCGCCGCCGCTGATGATCTTCCACGGCTTGCGCTCGCCGCGCCAGGCGCTAGCGTAGATCTCGCGCGGGTTTTTCGGGTTCATGGTGAGGTCCACGACGCCGGTGCTGTCGGAGAGGAAGAGCACGTTTTCCCACGTCTCGCCCCCGTCCTCAGAGCGGTACACGCCGCGCTGCTCATTCTTGCCGAACGGATGGCCGAGTGCGGCAACGTAGACGCGTTCGGGGTCCTTCGGGTGGACATGGATATCACCAATCTGCCCGGCCTCCGGCAGGCCGATGAAGGTCCAGGTGTCGCCGCCGTCCATCGACCGGTACATGCCGCGCCCGGTGGAGATGTTGCCGCGGATGGATGTTGAGCCGGTGCCGACATAGATCATGCTCGGGTCCGAGGGCGCCACGGTCACCGAGCCCACGGGGCCGACGTCAAAGTACTCATCGGTAATGTTCGTCCAATTCTGCCCGGCATTGGTCGTCTCCCACAGGCCGCCTCC
>CAYFRX010000529.1:0-1724 GCA_964345515.1 uncultured Rhodothermales bacterium | reverse complement strand
GCTTTCTGCGGACGACCTCGGGCGAGCAGCTCATTGCGTTCGACGAGCTGACCGAAGACGACGTGGTGATCATCCCAGCCTTTGGGGCCTCGACCCACGTGGCCGAAGAGCTCCAGCGCATTGGCGTGGACACCGAAGCGTACGACACGACGTGCCCGTTCGTGGAGAAGGTGTGGCGGAAGAGCCACCAGATCGGCCAGAAGGATTACAGCATCGTCGTCCACGGCAAGCGCTATCACGAAGAGACCCGTGCCACGATTTCGCACGCCAAGGAAGACGGTCCCGTCGTCGTCGTGCGCGACCTCGACGAGGCGCAGGACCTGGCCAAAGTGATCCGCGGCGAGGAAGAGGCCGACTTTTTCTTTGACCGATTCGAGGATCGCTACTCCGCCGGCTTCGACCCCGAGAAAGACCTGCAGCGCCTCGGCGTGGTAAACCAGACGACCATGCTGGCCACCGAGACGAAGGCGATTGCGGACCTCTTGCGCGCGGCGCTCCTCGACCGGTACGGCGAGGCCGAGATCGAGACGCATTTTGCCGACACCAGCGACACGCTCTGCTACGCGACCTATGAAAACCAGGATGCCACGAAGTCACTCATCAACGACGGCGGCGACGTCGCCCTCGTCGTGGGCGGCTACAACTCGTCCAACACGAGCCACCTCGTGGAGCTGTGCGAGCAGCACATGCCGACGTACTTCGTGAAGGATGCCGAGCAGATCGCGTCGCCGGCCTTCATCCGCCACTTCGACCTGCACGCGAAGGCCGAAACGACGACCGAGGACTGGTTTCCCGACACCGAGCCCGTCGACATCGTGCTCACCTCCGGCGCCTCCTGCCCCGACGCCCTGCTCGACGACATCGTGCGCAAGATGGTGGCCTGGTTCCCCGATGCGGGGCCCATCGACGAGGCCCTGGCGCCGTTTGAGGTCGAGGAGAACACCGACTGACTGGACGCGCCGCTCGCCTATGCCTTTCTATGGTTGACCCGTTTGGCCCCGTGCCCTGGTACGAAGAGTGGTTTGATCGCGACGAGTACGAGCTCGTCTATCAGCAACGTGACGAGTCAGAGGCTGCCCAGGTCGTCGACCTGATCGAGCGGCTCGCCGATCCGGCGCCGGCCGCCCCCATTCTCGACGTCGGCTGTGGCCGGGGGCGACATGCGCGCGCGCTGGCCCGGCGCGGCTATCGCGTGACGGGCCTCGACCTGTCGGCCCGCGCCATCGAGGAAGCCCGCCGCCGCACGGCCGAAGACGGGCTCGACGTGACGTACCGCGTGCAAGACATGCGCGACCCGATGGGCACGGCGGCGTACGATGGCGTCATCAACCTGTTCACCGCGTTCGGCTACTTCGAGGACGATGGCGGTCACGAGCGGGCCCTGCGGCACATGGCCGATGCGCTGCGGCCGGGCGGCTGGCTCGTGCAGGACTTCCTCAACACGCCGCACGTTATGCAATCCTTGAGTCCCGAGGACACGTACGCGGAGAGTGGCATCACCATCGAGCAGCGCCGCTGGGTGGCGGACGGGCGCGTCAACAAAGAGATCACGCTGCACGAAAACGGCACGACGCGCACGTTCTGCGAGTCGGTGCGCCTGCTCACGCTGTACGACTTCAAGCAGCTCTACGAGCAGGTCGGCCTGGAGCTGGTGCAGGTCGTCGGCGACTACGACGGCGCGCCCTACACGCCCGACAGCCCCCGCCTCATCATGCACGCGAAAA
>CAYFRX010000528.1:0-1727 GCA_964345515.1 uncultured Rhodothermales bacterium | reverse complement strand
GGCCAGGTTGGCGCATCGGCCCGCGCATCACGTCGATGACGCGGGTCATTTGATCGAGATAGGCCGTGTCGCGGGTGGCATGGTAGAGATAGAGCAGATAGCCGGACAAGACGGCCCCCTGTGGCGTGAAGTCCTTGTGCGCGTCGCGGACCGAGAGGTCGCGGTTGAGCGCGCGGATGTATCCGCCCTGCGTCGCGTCCCAGGCATGATCCTCCAGCATGCGATTCGTCGCCTCGACGTAGCGAAGCGCCCGGTCGTTCCGGGTGGTGGTATAGTAGAGCGTGAGCCCGGTCGCCGCGTAGATCTGCATGAAAAGGTCTTTCGTCGAGTCAGTCACAGCGCCTTTGCGGCTCACGGAATTATACCATCCGCCATACCGCTCGTCCCATCCGTGTTCGATCATGAAGTCGACGAGCGCCTCGGCGCGGCGCAGGTGCGCGGGGTTGCCCTCAAGCAAGTACGCTGCGCTGTAGCTGAAGAGGTGGCGCGCAATCATGCCCGGGTACTTGTCGGTGCCGTTGAACGGCTCCCAGCGGCGGTCGAGGTGACTGTGGAAGGCGCCATGCGTCGAGTCCCGAGCGTGAGCGTCCCAGGCGGAGAGCACCCGCAGCCCCTGGTGTTTCCACAGCGCGGGCTCGGTCAGGCGTTCCGGCGACTGGGCCGGTGCGCGCCCTGTAACGAGCAGCAAGAGGAGGCCGATGAGTAGGAGATCGGAGAGGGCGTGGCGCGGGGAGGCAGCAAAGCGGTCCATAACAGCGTGGGCCAGGTTGGGGGCGATGGGCTTGCAACTCTGTAAGCCCCTCTCTAAGTTTAATTTAGTGTCAATTCCCCAGGGGGGTACCATCGTCCAACAGGAGTAGACCCGCAAGTCGAAGATGAGCGAACTCGACGAACCAGGCCAGATAGTGCGGATCCGACAAGGAGACAAGGAAGCGTTCGAAGCGCTTTTTCGGACGCATTACGAAGCGCTCTGCCGGTTTGCCGCGCGGTATGTCGATCCGATCGAGACGACCGAGGATCTCGTCCAAGACGTGTTTTTCGATCTCTGGAGGCGTCGCCGCACGTGGGGACCCGAGCAGTCGGCCCGGGCTTTTTTGTATGGCGCGGTGCGTAATCAGGCCCTCAAGCACCAACGGTGGTCGCGCGTGCGAGAAGGTATGCAGGGCCATGAAGCGCTCCGGGAAGTCGCCTGTTACGACGATCCGGCGCGCACGGTGCAAGATCGAGAACGTCTTCGCGCCGCGCAACAAGTCATCAGCGCATTGCCGCCGCGGCGCCGGAGCGTCTTTTTGCTCTCCCGCCGGCACGGATTGACGTACGCCGAAATCGCGACGGCCCTCGACATTTCGGTCAAGACGGTCGAGGCCCAGATGGGCCGTGCGCTGAAATCCCTGCGCGAGCACTTCTCGGCGCAGCAGCCGCGCATGCTGTCGTCGCGCTGAGCGGTCTTGCCCTTCGTGATGTTGTCGGCTCGGGGACAGACGCCCAAGTTACACGTCCCGACGGAGCCAGTCCGGTCTTGCGGCCGGGGAGGTGTCTGCCGGGTTGCCATGCCATGGCCCACAGGGTTTTCGCCGAGTCGGTCCCGTCAAACGCCAGCACCGGGTGGGGCGATCCTCTTCCCGCTTCAGTTCAGCCAATAGAGGCCCATCGTCCAACCGGTCCAGTGGGTAGAGAAGAACCGACTACGGGCGTTGCCAGGGCGCAAGGTGGATTTCCTTCTTGTT
>CAYFRX010000527.1:0-1735 GCA_964345515.1 uncultured Rhodothermales bacterium | reverse complement strand
TGACGCGCACCAAGACCCGGCTCGACGTCTACGCCGAGGCGCTCGCGGGGCGAGGGGTCCCCTACGTGATTACAGGGAGCGAAGACCTAGGAGGCTCAGATGAGCTCAAGGCCGTAGTGGACCTTATGACCTGCGCGCTGCGCCCCGATGACCCGGTCGCGTGTATCGCTTTCTTAAAGGGTCCACTTGTCGGGATGAGCGACGACGCGCTCTACCGGTTCCGCCGGGCGGGTGGCGCGTTCGATCGGATGGGCGAGCCCGTTCCCGCGTCGGCGTTGGAGGAGCTCGGCGGCGAGCTTGCGGGCCGGTTCGAGCGCGCCTTCCGGCAAATTCGCAGGGCCCGGGCGCTCCTCGGCGAAAGGCGCCCCGCCGTCGCCGTCGAGCGTGTTATTGAGGAGTTCGGGCTTCTGGCCGGCGCGGCGCACCCGCCCGAGGCATCCGAGGGGTCGCTCAGGGCGGGCTATCTGCTCCGGGTGATCACGGCCGTCCAACATCTTGCAGCACGAGGGCCCCATTGGGCGGAGGTGCTCGACGAGCTTCAGCGCGTCGCCGATGGAGACGAAACCATAGATGGCATGACCCTGGAAACGGGGAGCGAGGATGCCGTTCGGGTGATGAACGTTCACCAGGCGAAGGGGTTGGAGGCGCCTGTGGTCTTCCTTGCGGACCCGTACAGCAGTGGGAGCGGCCACAACGTCACGCGGCACGTGCGGCGGGAGACCGGCGAGCTGGTCGCCCCCGTCGTCCAAGGTGAAGGGCACTACCAGCGCCTCACCCACGCTCCCCTCGGCTGGCATGACGACTCAGAGGAGGCGTTTCGCCAGGAGGAGGAGCGGCACGAGGCGGCCGAAGAGCGCCGGCTCCTCTACGTCGCCGCGACCCGCGCGGAGAATCTCCTCGTCGTCTCGACCTATCCGAAGAAAAAGGGCGCGGGGTACTGGTCGGCGCTCGACCCGTTTTTGGATGCGTCCGACGTGCCCGAGCTTGAGGTCCCGGAGCTGGAGGCCGCGGCCCAGCCCGAGGCGCCGGCTCCGCGTCTCGGCTCCCGGCGCGAGGAGCGGGCGCGACGCCTCGAACGCAGTGCGCACCCGAGCTACGCCACCACCACCGTTACCAGTGGCAAAACCGAAACGGGTGATGCAGAGAGGCTGGGAGCCCTCCGCGATACGCAAGGCGAAGGCGGGGGCGCCGGGGGGTACGGGCTGGGCTTCGGCAAGGCTCTCCACGTCCTCTTCGAGCGCTGCACCCAGCGCCGAGGCGAAGCCCCTATGCCTCCGCAGGCCCGGATAGACGCCGCGCTTGAGGCGCACATGGACGGGTTCGCCGAGATGGATGCCCAGCGAGCCCGGGGCATGCTTGAGCGGTTTCTCGAAAGCGACCTCTGGAAGGAGATCGTTGCCGCTGAGGCGGCGTATCCGGAGTACCCGGTGGCTGATGTAATCGCAGACGGTGGCGCGGAGCGCCCGGTCCCGGAGCTTCGGCGCGGAACGATCGATCTCATCTACCGGGGGCCTAGCGGGTGGGTTGTCGTTGACTATAAGACCGATCGGGTGAGTCCCGAAGCCGAAGTGGCTGCAGGCTTAGAGGACCACCCGTACGCCAATCAGGTGCGTACGTATTGTAAGGCGTTCACGCGTGCGACTGGGGCAACCGTGTCGAAGGCCGGACTGTGGTTTGCAGACGTTGGCCGGTTCATCCCCGTTGACACCGACTAATTGGGGAGTCGAGCGCTTCC
>CAYFRX010000526.1:0-1739 GCA_964345515.1 uncultured Rhodothermales bacterium | reverse complement strand
TGTACGGCAACTGCAAGGGCCGCTTCGACCGCTACAACCGCACCACGGGCCAGGCGAAGCGGTACTACGTGGGCGCGCAGTACATGTACGGCCGCAACCCGGCCAAGCTGGAGTACCGGTTCCAGCGCACTGTGCCGATCGAGGTGTCGCCGCACAACCCGAATGTCGTCTACCACGGCTCGCAGTACGTCCACCGCACGACAGACGAAGGGGTCACCTGGCGAACCATCAGTCCGGACCTTACGGCCTTCAAGCCGGAATACCAGATGCGTTCCGGCCAGCCCATCACGAACGACATCACCGGCGAGGAGCACTACAGCACGCTCTACGAGATCGAGGTGTCGCTGCACAGCCCCGACGTCATCTGGACGGGCGCGAACGACGGCCCGGTGCACGTCACCCGCGACGGTGGGCAGTCATGGCAGGACGTGACGCCACCCGACATGCCGCCGAACGGCCGGATCGACGCCATCGAGCCCTCGCCGCATACGCCAGGGAAGGTGTACATCGCGGGCCACCGCTATCTGCTCAACGACTGGCGCCCGTACATCTACCGCACGACGGACTACGGGCAGACGTGGACGCTGCTCACGACGGGCGAGAACGGCATCCCGGCCGACCACCCGACGCGCGTCGTCCGCGAGGACCCCGACCGCGAAGCGCTGCTGTACGCTGGCACGGAGTACGGCGTGTTCGTCTCGTTCGATGACGGCGCGCACTGGCAGCCGCTCCAGCACGACCTGCCGCCGGCACCGATTACCGACATCCGCGTGCACCGGAAGGACCTCGTCCTCTCCACGATGGGCCGCGGCTTTTGGATCCTCGACAACCTGACGCCGCTCCATCAAGCGGGCGCCCAGATCGCTCAGTCCGACGCCCACTTGTACCAGCCGCGCGACACGTACCGCATGCGCTATCGGGCCGATCAGGGCGACGCACCCCACGCGCCCGAGTACCTTCCCCCCGGTGCCGTCATCGACTTCTACTTGGCCGAGGCGCCGAGCGAAGAAGTCACGCTGGAAGTGATGGACAGCCAGGGCACCGTCGTCCGCGCTTTCTCCAGCCTGACCAATGAGGAGAACAGCGCCGCCGAGCCGTATAATCAGATGGATGCGCCCACGCCCGTCGAGGAGTCGGTGGGCGGACTGGCGGCGGAGGCCGGCATGAATCGCTTCATCTGGGACCTGCGCCATCCCGGCGCCTGGGACGCGGACGGTCGCAGCAGCTACGGCCCGCTCGCCGCGCCGGGCAACTATCAGGTGCGCCTCTCCGTGGGCGACTGGAGCACGACGCGCTCGCTGCGCGTCAACATCGACCCGCGCGTCGCGGCCGACGGCGTGACAATCGCCCATCTGGAGGAGCAACTCGACCTCAACCTCCGGACCCGCGACGCCATCAGCGGAGCCCGCCGCGCCGCGCACGACATGGCCGCGCACATCGACCGGCTGCAGGCGGCCGTGGACGACGGCGAGCAGGCCGCCCAGAACGTGGAGCCGGTGATCGAGGAGTTGCAGAGCCTGCACGCGCAGCTCGTTACCGAGGACACGGGCAGCTACCCGCCGCCCATGCTCATCGGCCAGCTGCAGTACCTCTACGGCATGACAACCCGCGCCGACCAGCAGCTCGGCCGCGACGCCTTTACTCGGTTCGAGACGCTCCGCACGGAACTCGGCAGCATTCTCGACGAGTGGAACAGCATGCTGCAGCGCCATCAGATGCTGAGCGAGGCGAGCGAGTAA
>CAYFRX010000525.1:0-1743 GCA_964345515.1 uncultured Rhodothermales bacterium | reverse complement strand
ATTTCTTCACCGCCTTGATCTTTGCGCCCCGTTGGATCAAGCCAACGGGGCATCCGGGAAGAGATTGTGATGGAGCGGTAGGGGGATGTTCACTCCATTTCCACGGAAGCGGTATTAGAGTCCCCATCAAAACCTGCTTTGGGAAACGAGAGCGCGCGCGTCAAAGGGATCCAAGGCGCGCGAAGCAGCCGTGTCCGCAAGCGATACGACGATGGAGAGCCCATCGACGGAGCCGATCGCAACGAAAACGAGGTGTCGTTAGGGGCTCTCAAGACCGTCCCAGGGCCTCGACGGCGACCCGCTCGCTGAACGCGTCGATCAGCTCAGGGAGCTCGTTCGGGTCGTGGATGACCGTGTGCGCGCCCCGCTCGCGAAGGAGCGGCTCGTGCTCGTCGCCGTCCACGTAAGGCGGCACGACGCCAATCGCCCACATCTCGGCCGCGCGGGCCGCCTCCATGTCATCCACGGAGTCGCCAATGTAAACGGTCTGGCCGTGGTCGATTTTGCGACCGGCGGCGGCCAGCATGCTGAGCGAGTGATTCAGCGGAAACGGATCGGGCTTGGTGCGTCCGCTCTGCTTTTCCTTGCCCACCACGAGCGGGAAGTACCGCTTCCATCCGAGGTAGTCGAGCGTCCACGTCGCCTCCTCCTGAGGGCGGCCCGTCACAATGCCCATGATACGGCCGTTCGTGCACAGCGCCTGCAGCGTCGTCTCCTCGATGATCGGCTGCTCTTCGGCGATGAAGCCGTCCCAGCTGTCGCCCCGGTAGCGGCGCTGAAACTCCTCGACGACGCGGCTGAACGGGACCTCCATGGCCGTGTCCGTGATGATGGCGTGGGTGAGCTTCCAGTCGTCGTTGAAGCCGCCGTAGTTCTTGTAGCGCTGGATGGTGTTCGGCCCAATCTTGCGGCCGGTGAAGTGCTCGACGGTCTCCTCGATGGCGCGGCGGTACGAGCTCGACACGTCCACAAGCACGCCGTCCATATCGAACAGCAGCGCCTGGATGTTCACGTTCTGGGGCATGCTAGTCGCGTTCGTTTTCCGTTGATGGGTGAGAAGCCAAGAAAGTAGCACAAAGCGAAGCACATTCAGTTCCCGCTGCGAGCGTGGAGCAGCTTCGAGGCGGCTACTCGCCGTCTTCCTCCGAGGTGGACGCCGTCGCTCCCTGGTCGATCTGCTGGAGCAGCGTCTCGACCGCGCGGCGCAGCTGCGGGTCCTCGCCGGTCGCCTTCACGGCGGGCGGGTTCTCGACGCGCACGTCGGGCACGGCCGGGCCGTGCTCCATGTTCTGATCCGTCTGGTAGACGTACCACGCGCGGAAGGGCATCCGCACGTACGAGCCATTGATCATCCCGACGCCGCCCGTGGAGATCACGGCCCCGAAGGTGGGCTCGCCGATGAGCGGCCCATGGCCGATGTGCTTGAACGCGTGCGAAAAGATCTCAGCGTTCGAGTAGCTGTTGGTGTTGGCCAGCGCCGCGACCGGCTTCGTCCACGACGCCAGCGGCAGGCGCTCGCCAAACGGGTAGTGCGCGCGGAACTGCTCGTGGTTCTGGTCGAGGTTGTCCGTTGCGCCGCGGGGCACCGTGTAGGCGTGACGCTTCACGTTGAGGACGGCCATCAGGTAGTCGGTGGTCCAGCCGCCGCCGTTGAAGCGCACGTCGATGAGCAGGCCCTCTTTGCCGTGGGCGCTGGCGTACAGCTCGCGCTCGAAGCGCTCGAAGCTGGACCAGTTCATGCCT
>CAYFRX010000524.1:0-1749 GCA_964345515.1 uncultured Rhodothermales bacterium | reverse complement strand
CTTAGTCGCGACCTGTATGGACGGTAGCCTCGGCCTGGGCTTTCAGCGCTTCGTTCATCGCCGTGAAGCCGCGCCGGGTGGCGTCTTCCATCGAGCCCCAGAGCAGCGGCACGAGCAGGCCGCCGAAGTGCTCGCGCTGGACGAACCGCGTGCCGCCGTCTTCCGGATGCAGCTCGAAGATGTGCCCGCCGTCGAAGAGTTTGGGGATCCAGAGGTGGCCGAGCCAGCGCAGCTCGCGGCTGGGATCGACGCGTTGAAGGGTGGGGCGGAACGTCATCCCACGCCCGCCCGGCGGCTCGATGCGCACCGTGATCGTTGCGCCCTCGCGGACGGGGCCTTCGGCATGTGGCATGAACGGATTCCAGTCTGGGTACTGGGAGAAGTCGGTGAGTACGTGCCAGACGGCCTCTGGCGGCGCGTCGATGTGGATGGCGGTGCGGAGGGATTTCATGCGGCGTCGTGGCTCGGTTCAGGCAAAGGGCCGGAGGACGTCCCGGCGACGGTCGCCGTATGTACGACTGGACAGGAGTTCGGTGCCATCGTCGAGGACGATCAGCGAGTCGCCCGAGCCCCGCGGGTGGACTTCACGGATCCGGTCGATGTTGACGATGCGGGAGCGGTGGATCCGCAGGAATTGCGCGGGATCGAGCCGTTCGTCGAGGTCGCTGAGCGTGGAGCGCACGAAGTGACGCTGCTGGTCGACGTGGAGGCACACGTAGTTGTCAGCCGCTTCCATTCAATCGATCGCCGACACGTCGATGAAGGATACGCGGTGTCCCTTTCGGACCGGGATGCACTGCAGGTAGGTGGAGGGGGCAGGGTGCGGCGTAGTCTCGATCCGATCCAGGAAGTCCGCAATCTGTTGATAGAGAGCGGCCACCCGCTGGCCCTTGAGGTAGTGCCGCGCCTGTGTGAGGGCCTCCAGCAGCCGGTGACTCTGCCGGGTGCGTCTGGAGCGCGTGCGTCCTGGCCGGATGCGTACTCGCCGATGAGTTCGATGTCAGCTTCTTGCTGCAGCAGCGCGCGAAGTGCCTGCCGATCGGCGACATCTTCATCCACAATGAGCGTTTGTACCGTGCTCGTGCCAGCGCGCGGGCTTTAACAAAAAGGTAGCGACTCACACAAGTAAAAGGGCTTGGAAGCTGTTGAGCACAGTGAGGGACTTGGGCTGCTCGAAGAAGGAAGCATCAATTAGAACTGTTTCCTTCTGAAGCGTAAAGTCCAACGATTCGGCCAGTGTCCCGGGATCAGGGAGTTCCTCTGCGTCCCGATTCTGAAGCCGAAAAAGCTCAGCATGCTCTCCAATCAGTTCGCCGAAGGCACGGAGCAGTGCGTTGTGAACCAGGAGCCACGCCACCTGTCCGGGCTCGTCCTGGACCTCGATGATCGACATTGAAGAATCGCCGAACGCCGAACACGAATCGATCACGCTCTTGATCGAAGTAACGATGCTCACCGGCGCCCCTGTCGTGAAGCCCACCACACCGCTGAGCGTCGCCTTGCCAAGATCCGTGAAGAGTGCTCGGTAGTCGATCCCAAGCTGCTCGGTCCAAGCAGAGATGGGTTTGTCAACGGTAAGGCCGTGCGGTTTCGAGGATTCAGGCATGAGTCGTGGACGCCGAGCGAAGAATTGCTACCGCACAACCTAACGACAATATGCCTCTATCTCGACCGCTGGGTGCCAGTACTCAAAGGAACATTTGCACTCAGAATGGCCTGATGCATTTGATTCAGGTTGCCGAACCGGCG
>CAYFRX010000523.1:0-1760 GCA_964345515.1 uncultured Rhodothermales bacterium | reverse complement strand
CGTTCAGGTCGGTCGATGTGCCCGTGGTGGTGCCTTCAATGCTGACGTTGGCGCCCGGGAGCGGGTCGCCGGTCTCGCCGTCGATGACGACGCCAGCGACCGCTCCGGTGTCCTGTGCGGCTGCCGGAAGCGCACCGCCGAGCAGCAGGCCGGCAATCAGAAGGATCGCGGCGCATCGGGAAACGTGAGTAGGTATCATATCAAGGGGTCAGAGTGTAAGGCGTGAGTGTACTCAGAGGACGTAGCGCCTTAGACACACGGGTTGCACATTCTCGTTGGGCTTCAGGCGCCTCGGTATTCGTAATTGCAGGATAAGCGCCGGTTGTTATCCCGCCATTACCCGAATATTACCCTTGTGTTAACGCGTCTAATTTACGCGATCCTTCACTGCGTTCGGACTGCATCTTTACATTTCCCGAAGCCCGCGCTGCCTGAGAGGACGTGCACGGAGGATTCCCGCTGAAACCCACCCCTGCACCGCTCGTTGGGATGGTTCTGTAGCGTCGCTCGCAACGCGCTGGTGCCCCCGTGACTCAGGATCGCTCGTCGCCGTATCTGGTGCTGTTCGCCCTCTGGCTGATGGTCTTCTCCGCCAGCAGTCAGGTCATTATCATCACGCCCATCCTTCCAGAGATCGGCGCGGCGCTGGACGTCTCGGAGTCGCTGCAGAGCCTGCTCGTCACCTCCTACGCTGTGGCGCTGAGCTGCTTCGCGATCATCACGGGGCCCATTTCAGATAAGATCGGACGCCGGCGCATCCTGCTGATCGGCACGTCATTCATGGCCGGCGTGCTCGTCCTGCACAGCCTCGCCGGCACGTACCCGCTCCTGCTCACCGTGCGGACGCTAGCGGGCTGCGCGGGCGGTATGTTGAGCGGCGGCGCCGTCGCCTACATCGGCGACTACTTTCCGTACGAGCGGCGCGGCTGGGCGAATGGCTGGGTGATGAGCGGCATCGCGGTGGGTCAGGTCGTCGGCATCCCGCTCGGCAAGGTGCTGGCCAACGCCTTCGGCTACCAGTGGCCGTTTCTCATGTTTGCTCTCACGATGGGCGTAGCGGCCTTCCTCATCGCCCGCTACGTGCCCCAGCCCGATGTGGAGCTCGACCGGGACCGCCTCTCGGTGAAACGCGGGCTACTTAATTACGCGCGCCTCATCCGGCAGCCTACCATCCTGGCCGCTGTGATGGCGTACTTCCTGATGTTCTTCGGCATCGGCCTCTACGTCGTGTTCTTGCCCACGTGGCTGGAGCAGGATATCGGCGTCTCGGGCAACCAGGTCGCGCTGCTCTTCGCAGTGGGCGGCCTGGCCAACGTGGCTGCCGGACCGGTCGCGGGCCGCGCCTCGGACGAGATCGGCCGCAAGCCGCTCATCGTAACGTCGTGCCTCGGTCTCGGCCTGCTGATGGTGCTCACAACCTTTGTGGTCACCAACTTTCTGTGGGCCGTGGCGCTCTTCGCGTCGTCGATGGTGATGGTCGCCATGCGCATCAGCCCGCTGCAGTCGCTGCTCACCGCGCTCGTGCCGGACGCCCGGCGCGGCCTGCTCATGAGCCTCGCCGTGGGCATCGGACAGGTGGGCATCGGGCTGGGAAGCTTTATCGCGGGCATCTCGTTTGTGGAGTACGGGTACTTCAGCAACACGGTCATCGGCGCCGTGTCGGTCGTGCTCATGGCTGGGCTCGTGCAGTTCGGCCTCCCCGAGCCGACGCTCCGGTCCTCCACCGAGGAGGCACCGCCTGACGAGGCACCGCCTGACGA
>CAYFRX010000522.1:0-1767 GCA_964345515.1 uncultured Rhodothermales bacterium | reverse complement strand
TGCTCGAGTCGGTCGACGTGTTGCACGGCGCGAATGCCGCGCGGTACGGCTCGGATGGCATTGGCGGCGTCGTGCGGCTGCACACGCTTCAGCCCACGACCGGCTGGCGCGTCCGGACGACGGGGCGGCTCGGCGCGTTCGGCGCGCAGAGCGCGGGGGCGGTCGCGTCCGGCGGGCAGGGCCGCGTGACGGGGCTCATCGCCACGGAGATCAGCCAGTCCGAGCGCGACTTCCCGTACACGAACGACGCGCTCTTCCCCCCGCGCACCCAGCGCCGCCGCGGCGCCGATCGGTCGCTAACGACGGTGTTCAGCAAGGTGCGCTACGACGGGCCGCGCCACCGCCTCAGCCTGAACGGCTGGTACAACGACGTCGAGCGGGGGCTGCCCGGCGCAAGCAACGCCGATCCCAGTGGCGCCCGCCAGTGGGACACCCACCGCCGCCTGCTAGCCAATTACCGGACGACGCTCGGCGCGAGCGTTCTCACCGTCGATGCCCGCGCGCAGCAGTCGGAGCTCCGCTACGTCAACCCGTCCAATGCGACTCGGACGACGACGCAGACGCAGTCGTACGCCGCGACGGGCCGCATCCAGGCGCCACTCGGCCCACGCTGGTCGGTAGAAGGCGGCGCGACTGTCGGCTACGACGCGGCCGATCTGCGCGGCGGCGTGCGGCGGACCACGCTGGGCGGCTTCCTGCAGGGGACGGGCACGTACGGGCGCTGGCAGCTCCATCCTGCGCTGCGGCTCGATCGGTACGCAACCGCGGAGGGCGCGGCCAATCTGACGGCGCTCAGCCCCCAGCTCGGCGTCAACGTGCAGCCGCTTCCGTGGGAGGGGCTGCGGCTCAAGGGGCACGTCGGCCGCGCCTTCCGAGCGCCGACCTTCAGCGAGCGCTTCTACCTGCCGGGGGGCAACCCCGGGCTGACCGCCGAACGGGGATGGAGCGCCGAAGCCGGCGCCGTTGTGTCTAGTAGCAGAGGACGTACGACGGGGCAGTTGGAAGCTACGGCCTTCACCACCCGCATTCGGGACCAGATCGTGTGGTTCCCGAGCTTCGTCGGGCCCGGCGTGCAGGCGTGGTCGCCCGCCAACGTGGCCGACGTGGTGACGCAGGGGGTGGAGCTCTCGGCCCAGGGGACCGCCCAGCTGGCCGAAGGGACGCAGCTGAATGGTGGGTTCGTCTTCACCCACACGGCAGCGGAAGACCGGTCGAATCCTGTCCTCCGCGCGCATGGGCGGCAGCTGCCGTACGTCCCGAAGCAGCAGCTCAAAGCATTCGCCGGCGCCACGTGGGGCCCCGTCACGCTCGACCTCACGGGCCGTCTCGTCAGTGAGCGCTTCATTACCACCGACGAGTCGCAGTCGCTGCCGCCGTACCAGGTGCTCGACGCGCGGCTAGCTGTCACGCAGTCCGTCGGCCCAGTGGCCATGACGCTCGATCTGTCCGTGCAGAACGCGCTGAACACCGACTACGCCATCATCCGCTTTTACCCGATGCCGCCGCGCCATGCGCGCCTGCGGTTGACGATCGACGCCCATCGCTAACTCACTGAATGATCTGCATCACTACGGCCTTTATGACGCATCGACGCTTCTTCGACCTTCGTTTCCTCCTCCCACTCCTCCTCGCCGTGAGCGTGTTGCTCGCCGGGTGCGACCTCGTTGGCAGCGACGGCGACGACGAGCCGGCCCTCCGCACGACGGGTGTGATCGTCGGCAATGGGGGCAACTTCGGCGACCAGAACGGCAGCCTCACGGTGTACGA
>CAYFRX010000521.1:0-1784 GCA_964345515.1 uncultured Rhodothermales bacterium | reverse complement strand
TCGCCCGCCCCGCGGAGCTGCAGGTCCACCTCGCTGATCTCGAAGCCGTCCGTCGTGCGCACCATGGCCTGCAGCCGCTCCTTCGCCTCGGCGGATTGCTTGTAGCTCGCCATCAGGATGCAATAGCTCTGCTGGTCGCTCCGCCCGACGCGCCCGCGGAGCTGGTGGAGCTGGCTCAGCCCGAACCGCTCGGCGTGCTCGATGATCATCACCGTCGCATCCGGCACGTCGACGCCCACCTCGATCACCGTCGTGGAGACGAGGATGTCCGTTGTGCCCGCCTTGAACCGTGCCATCGCGGCGTCTTTGTCGGCCGACTTCATCTGGCCGTGGACGAGGCCGACCTCGAACTCGGGGAATTGCTTTTGGAGGGTCTCGTGGCCGGAGACGGCGTCTTTCAGGTCGACCTTTTCGCTTTCCTCGACGAGCGGGTAGACGATGTACGCCTGCTGGCCTTGCTCCAGCTTGTCGCAGAGGAAGGCGTACATCTCGCCGCGGCGCTTCTCGGTGCGCAGGCGCGTCTCGACGGGCTTGCGGCCGGGTGGCATCTCGTCGATCACGGACACGTCAAGGTCGCCGTAGAGCGTCATCGCCAGCGAGCGCGGGATGGGCGTAGCCGTCATGAGCAGCATGTGCGGGTTGCGCCCCTTGCTGAAGATCTCGGCGCGCTGGGCCACCCCGAAGCGGTGCTGCTCGTCGACGATCGCCAGGCCCAGGTTGTCGAAGGCGACGCCTTCCTGGATGAGCGCGTGTGTGCCCACGGCCACCGGCGCCCGGCCCGATCCGATGGCGTCGAGCGCTTCTTCCCGCGCCGTCTTCGTCTGCGAGCCGATGAGGAGCTGCGTCTCGATGCCGAGCGGGTCGAGGTACTTCTGGAGATTGGCGTAGTGCTGCTCGGCGAGGATCTCGGTGGGCGCCATGAACGCGCTCTGGTAGCCGCTGTCGAGCGCGTGCATCATGGCCGCCACGGCCACGACGGTCTTGCCGCTCCCGACGTCGCCCTGCACGAGGCGGTTCATCTGGACGCCCGTCTGCGTGTCGGCGATCACCTCGCGGAGGGCGCGTTTCTGGGCGCCGGTCAGCTCGAAGGGCAGCACCTCGCGGACGAACTGGCGCGTGTAATCGCCGGGTTCGTCGAACGCGGGGCCGGCGACCTCCTGGCGCTCCTCGCGGGTGAGGGCGAGCAGGAGCTGGATGTAGAAAAACTCCTCGAACTTGAGCCGGTGCTTCGCGCGGGACAGCTCCTGCTGATCCTTCGGGAAGTGGATGGCGCGCAGGGCGACGCGGCCCTCCATCAGCCCGAACGGCTCGGTGATCCCGTCGGGGAACGACTCCTGCAGCTTGAGGCCGTGCTCCTTGAACAGGTCGTATACGATGCGGCGCACCGTGCGGCTCGTGAGGCCCACCTTGTCCATTGCCTGCCCACCCGGGTAGAGCGCCACAATGCGCCCCGTATCGAGCGCGGCTGCGTCGTCGTTGAGCTTGTCGAAGTCAGGGTGTGTCATCGAGAACCAGCGGCCGTATTTCTGCACCTTGCCGTGGACGGCCAGGCGGTCGCCCTTCTCGAAGGCCTTGCGGATCCACCAGATGCCCTGAAACCAGACGCACTTCATGGTGCCGCCGCGCGGATCTTCAAGGATGAGCTCGAACCGCTTGGTGCGCTTGCCGGGCACGATGCCTTTCGTGCGCACGGTGCCCACGACGGTGACGGATTCGGTGCTCTCGCGCAGGTCGCGCACGAGCGAGACGGTGGAGCGGTCGAGGTAGCGGCGCGGGTAGAAGTG
>CAYFRX010000520.1:0-1793 GCA_964345515.1 uncultured Rhodothermales bacterium | reverse complement strand
AGCAGGTTCGTCTGATCCGCGATCTCGTCGATCGTCGCCACGATCTCGCCAATTTGCTCGCTCGAATTGCCCAGCCGATTCACGGTTGCGGCGGATGACTCGATGACCTTCCCCAGGTCTTCCATTTTCTCCGCCGTTTTAAGGACGATCTCCATATTCTGTCGGGCCGTCTGCTCGTTGCGCTCCGCCAGTTCGGCGGTCTTGGTCGCGCCTTCGGCATTTTCGACGATGGTGCGGGCCATCTCTTCCATGGCCGCGGCCACCTCGTCCGCCTGCGCTGATTGCTCCTGGGCCGCGGCCGCGAGCTGCTCGCTGGCGCTTCTGATCTGGTCGGACGCGCTCGCAGAGCGATTCACAGCCTGGATGATGCGGTCGAGCATCTGGCGCATCCGGGCCGCCGCGCGGTTGAAACCCCGATAGAGCTGGCCGATGGCATCGTCGCGGTCGCTTTCAAGGCGCACGGTCAGGTCGCCGTCCGCGAAGCGCTCCATCTGGTCGAGCATCTGCTCCACGCTTTTGCTCAGATAGGTGCGCTGCTTGTCGGCCTCCGACTTTGCTTCTTCCGCTTCGCGCGCCGCCTCGCGCGCCGTTTTGCTCTTCTCTTTCATCTCCGCCACGGCCTCGCGGATCTGCGTCACCATCTCATTGAATGAGGCAGCCAGCGTCCCCACCTCATCCGCCGATTTGTGATCGACCGACACGCTGTAATCGCCCTCGGCGGCCGCGTCGGCTGCTGTGGCCAACTCTTGCACCGGCCCGATGATTATCCGACGCACGAGCACGTACAGCACGCATACGGTGAGCAGCGCGAACACGACCCCAAAGCCGCCCACCATGAGATACACCGAGGCAAGTTGCGCTTGAATGTCGCGCTCCGGATAGGCTGCAACCAGCTGGTAGCCCCATTCGTCGAAGGGAGACTGTTGCACGTTCCACGATCCGTCCTCATTGGCAAGTGCGGCCTGCAGCTGATCGGGGCCAATATGCTCTGAGTTGAACACGGCCTCCCCTTCGTCATCCAGCACAGCCAGGAAGCCGTTGTCCAGGATGCGGATCTCCTGGACAGCCGCTTGGAGCGCCGCCATCCCGCTCAGTTCGTATCCCACGTACCAGACGCCCACCACGTTGTCGCGGGCGTCGTACATGGGCTCGTATCCCGTCAGGTACTCGCGCCCCAAGATGTCGACCATCCCATAGTAGGCCTCCCCACGGATGATGTCCGCATAGGCCCTGCCGTCCGGATTCAGAATGGTTCCCACCGCTCGACTACCATCGTCTTTCGTCACGTTGGTGCTCACGCGCACGAAGGCATCACCGTCGCGCACAAACAGCGTGGCCGTCCCCCCAAGTCGGCTAGTGACATAGTCGGGCACTTCGTAACGGCCCACCTGGCTGGTGGTGCCGAACTGCAGATCCGGCACGCTTCGGCCGTTCAGCATTGTGCGCCCGCGGAGGGCCGGTGCCCCCTGTTCGTTGCCCTTGTCTCGTAACACACCGAGGCCGCCTCGTACCATCTCCGCCCGCAGCCGGTTGATGGCTTGAAGCCGCTCAATGATGCGGGCGGTCTCCGCCGTCACCTGCGCCTGGGCCGACTTGCGAATGTCGGACGAGATGCGCATCGACACGACGACTCCGGCCGCCAGCACGCCGAGCGCGACGACAAGTACCGTAGGAATGAGAAACTTATGCGCTACTTTCTTCTGGAATGTAGAAACCAGACCGTTCATGAATTTCACGGCGTATGCGCCTTCAAATGCGTCGTGCTGTAGAACTGATTGTTCTGTGCTCTCTAA
>CAYFRX010000519.1:0-1795 GCA_964345515.1 uncultured Rhodothermales bacterium | reverse complement strand
GGAAGAGACGGCCCGCAATGGGAAATTGGTACAGCCGGGCCTCATGCTCTAACAGACACGGGCATCCGCGAAATGGTTGCACCCGGATGAGGAAAGGGGGAAGAGGGAAGGGGAGAAAGGGGAAGCGGGAGACATCCCTGCCGCCATGGAGCTAAGCGCCGAGCACGTCGTCCGCATCAAATAGCCCGACATCCGGTAGGGCCTGCACAGTGAGCGTATTGCCGCGCTCGCAGGTTTCGTGCTCAGCGTAGGTGCCCTCCTCGGGTTGGCGATGAGCGTGGATCTGATCCTCATCGAGCGCCACGATCCACACCTCCGGGATGCCCGCCTGCGCGTAGAGCGGGAGCTTTTTCTTGCGGTCGAACGCCAGCGTGGAGCCGGACCCCTCCACGAGGAGCATCACCTCGTGCGGGCGCGGATGGCGGGCGGCATACGCCTCCTTCGGCTCGACGAGCGCCACGTCTGGCTCAAGCTCGGAGGATGGATCGATGAGAATGGGGTTTTGGATGCGCACCCGGGCCTCGTCCGTGCCGACTGCTGTGAAGAAGAGGCGTGCGAGGCGGTCAACGCAGGCGGCGTGCTGGCTTCCGATGGGGGACATGACGTAGATCTGGCCGTGGAGGAGCTCGACGCGGTCGTCTTCGCCGAGGATGCCCGCCTCGGCCATGCGGTGGTACTCGCTCACTGTGAACCGGCGCGTCGTGGGCGGTTGGGCCGTCGTCGATACACCCATCTTCATCGGCAATCGGAAATCTAGACTCGAAGATCGACAATCATCAGACGTGCTTCTCGGCATGATAGCTGGAGCGCGTGAGCGGACTACTCTCCACGTGCTCGATGCCCTTCGCCTCGCCGACCTCTTTGTACCAGTTGAAGACGTCGGGGTGGACCCACTCCTCGACGGGCAGGTGCATGTCGGTCGGCTGCATGTACTGACCGATCGTCATCACGTCGAGGCCGATCTCGACGAAGTCGTCCATAATCTCCAGCACTTCCTCTTCCGTCTCGCCGAGGCCCACCATGATGCCGCTTTTGGTGCGCAGGCCGTCCTCCTTGGCCCAGCGCAGCACGTCGAGCGATCGCTGGTAGTCGGCCTGCGGGCGGACGCGGCGGTAGAGGCGGGGCACGGTTTCCACGTTGTGGTTGAAGATGTCCGGCCGCGCGTCGAAGACGGTCTGGCAGGCCTCACGGATGCCGCGAAAGTCCGGCGTGAGCACCTCGCAGGTCGCGCCGAGATCGTGGATGCGCTCGATCGTCTCGGCGAAGATCGGGGCGCCGCCGTCCTCACGCTCGTCGCGGTTCACGCTCGTGATCACGGCGTGCTGGACGCCCATCTTCTCAGCGGCCTCGGCCACGCGCCGCGGCTCGTCCCAGTCGAGGCCCTCGTCCGGGCGGCCGGTTTTGATGGCGCAGAAGCCGCACGAGCGGGTGCAGACGTTCCCCAAGATCATGAACGTGGCCGTGCCCGCACTCCAGCACTCGCCCATGTTCGGGCAGTTGGCGCTCTCGCAGACGGTGTGCAAGTCGTACTCGTCGACGAGGCTGCGCACCTTCTTGAACTCCTTGCCGTGCGGGAGCTTCACGCGCAGCCACTCGGGGCGGCGGCCTTTTCGGTTTTTGTTCGTGTTGTCGACGACCGGAAGCTCAAGGAAGCCCGGATCACCGTCGCCCGTGGAGGCCAGTTCTTCCTTTTCGACCGACTGCAGTTCAATGTCGCCGGGGGTGCGGGGAGACTTCTTGGTAGGCATGCACTCAGAGCTGCTTCGTAAAGGGAAAGACGCGCGGCAGCGCCGCG
>CAYFRX010000518.1:0-1813 GCA_964345515.1 uncultured Rhodothermales bacterium | reverse complement strand
ATCTCCTGCTCGTTCGCTGCCTCGCGCCATTCCGTGAGGAAGGACTCCTCGTCCGTCCGGTTGGCCAGCATAGCCTGTGTGCGCAGGTGCTTGCTCTGATCGGCCTTCGGGCTGAGCAGAAAGAAGAAGGCATATATGGGTTCCGGATCGCGCTCGACGTCTTGCTCGAACTCGACGCAAATGCCCGACTGGCACTGCACCATGACGAGCTCCTCGCGGTCGATGCCCGATGTCAGGAAGTAGGGCAGCGCGGTGCCGTGCGAAATGGAGGTGCCACTGTACTGCGACCCTTCCAGGAAGCCGTGCTCGATCGTGTCCGCCGAGATGCCCGTCCGCTCAGTGAGGTGCTCGGCCACCTGGCGCACAACGTCCTCGTATCGCTTGGGCGTTTCCAGTTGGAGGACGGACGATCGGCCTACGAGCCGGTCGAAGTCAGTGGTCTCGCTCGTGTCTTTCTCTTCCAGAATGGTGTACAGCTCGCTGTCAAGGCCCTCATACCGGAACTTCCCGAGGCGCGCAAACAGGTGGTAGATGGCGCCCTCGCGGCTTACATAGCGCCGTGCGTAGTAAAAGTACCAGCCGATGCCCACCAGCACGATCGCCGCTGTGAAGAGGATGGACAGGTTACCCATCTCGGCAATCAGCAGGAGGGAGATGACGATGCCGGCGATCTGCATCCACGGGTAAAGCGGCGACCGGTAGCCAGGCGCATACGATGGAATGCCGCTCTCCCGCATGATGATAACGGCTAGGTTCAGCAGTGCAAAGATGAGCAGCTGGAACGCACTCGCCAGCTTGGCCACGCCCTCTTCACTTAGCCCGAAGATGATGAGCATCATCAGGCCGGCCGTCACGAGGATTGACAGCGTGGGCGTGCCGAAGCGGCCCAGCGCGGCAAAGCGCTCGGGCACGAGGCGGTCGCGCGCCATGGCCAGCGGGTAGCGCGAGGCCGACAGGATGCCCGCGTTCCCCGTCGACGCAAACGCGGCAATTGCTGCTACCACGATCAGGATGAGGCCCGTTGAGCCCGGCAACCAGTCCATGAAGAGCTCGCCCGAGGTGGCCACCGGCGTCAGGTCGGAGCGTAACGCATCAGCGTCCAGCATCGTCACCATCACGAACACGCCCAGCACATAGATCGCCGTCGCCGTGAGGAGAGAAAGCACCATCCCCAGCGGAATGTTGCGGTCCGGGTCTTGCACCTCTTCGGCGACGCTCGCCACCTTCGTCAGCCCGGCGTACGAGACGAACACAAGGCCGATGGTCGCGAAGAAGCCTGTTGCGCCAAACGGAAAGGCCGGGAGGAGTTGGTCCTGCACGGCACTGGACGCTTCCCCACTTACGGCCACGAAGCCCTGTATCAGGTAAAACACCAGCACACCCACCAGGATGGACACCAGCACGCGCTGCAACCCGCTTGTCTCCTTCGCGCCGAAGATATTGATCCCCGCAAACACCACAGTCAGGGCCGCGGCCAGGGGCTTGATGGGCACGTCGAAGAAGATGGCCAGGTAGGCGCCCATCCCGATGAGGGCGAAGGCGCTCTTGAATACCAGCGCCAGCCACGTCCCCAGTCCGCCGACGGTGCCCGCCAGCGGGCCGAGGCTGCGGTCTAGGAAGTAGTAGGCGCCGCCTGCCTTCGGCATGGCCGTCGACAGCTCCGACATGCTAAGCATTGCTGGCAAGATGAGGAGGCCCGCAACCAGATACGCGAGAATGACAGACGGCCCCGTCTCGGCGGCCGCAATCCCGGGCAGCAGGAAAAAGCCCGAGCTAAACATCGCGCCCGTGCTGATCGCGTAAACGTCGAACA
>CAYFRX010000517.1:0-1815 GCA_964345515.1 uncultured Rhodothermales bacterium | reverse complement strand
GCCTGATGGGGCCGTACATGAGCCCGATGCCCATCGGCGCGTCGATGGCGATGACGTTCTCACTGATCGTGGCGCTCGTCATCACGCCGTACCTCGCGTATCGCCTCATCGCGGGCGGCAACGACGAGGGCGAAGAGACGGAGTCGGACTACCGCCTCGAGGACACCATCATCTACCGCGCGTATGCGGCCATCATCGAGCCGCTGCTGAACAGCGCGTGGAAGCGGTGGACGTTTATCGGCGCGACGATGGTGCTACTGCTCGGCTCGGTGTCGCTCTTCTACTTCCGCGTCGTTACCGTTAAGATGCTGCCCTACGACGACAAGAACGAGTTCCAGGTCGTCGTCGACATGCCGGAGGGCACGACGCTCGAGCGCACGGACGCCGTGCTCCGCGAGCTCTCGGCCTACCTAACGCGTCAGCCGACTGTGACCGACGTGCAGACGTATGCGGGCGATGCGACGCCGGTCAACCTGAACGGGCTCGTACGGCATTACGACATGCGCTCGGCCCCGCACCAGGGCGACATTCAGGTCAACCTACTGCCCGAGCACAGCCGCGACGTGCAGAGCCACACCATCGCTAAGCGGATGCGCGGCCCGCTCCAAGACATCGGCGCGCGGCACGGGGCCAACGTAAAGATCGCCGAGGTGCCGCCCGGCCCGCCCGTGCGCGCCACGCTCGTTGCTGAGGTGTATGGCCCCGACGTCGGCACGCAACGCGCCCTGGCCGACAGCGTGAAGCGCGTCTTCGAGGCCACCGAGGGCGTGGTGGACGTCGACTGGCGCGTGGAGGCCGACCAGACGAAGTACACCTTCACAGTGAACAAGGAGAAGGCCATGCGCGCCGGCGTGCCCACCGCCCGCGTGGCACGGACGATGCGCCTCGCCCTCGGTGGGCAGGACGTCACCACGATGCACCAGCCCGAAGAGCGCGAGCCGGTGGGCGTGCACGTGCGCCTCAGCCAGGAAAACCGCTCCAGCCTGGCCGACCTCAAGAACGTGCGCGTGCAAGCGGAGAGTGGCGCCATGATTCCCGTCGCTGACCTCGTGACTATCGACGAGACGGTGCGCGACAAGCACATCGACCGCAAGAACCAGCGGCGCGTCGTGTACGTGATGGGCGACGTGGCGGGCGATATCGAAAGCCCCGTCTACGCCATGCTCGACATGGAGGAGCGCCTGAACGCCATCCAGGCGCCTACGGGCTACTCGTTCGGCCCGCTCTACACGGGCCAGCCCTTCGCCACCGACGGCTATTCGCTGAAGTGGGACGGCGAGTGGCGTATCACATACAAGGTGTTTCGCGACCTTGGCATCGCCTTCGCCGTCGTCCTGCTCATCATCTATATCCTCATCGTGGGCTGGTTTCAGGATCTGATGGTGCCGCTCGTGATGATGATCGCCATCCCGCTGTCGCTCATCGGCATCGTGCTGGGGCACTGGCTGCTCGGCGCCTTCTTCACGGCCACGTCCATGATCGGCTTCATCGCCCTGGCCGGCATCATGGTGCGCAACTCGGTGCTGCTCATCGACTTCATCAACCTGCGGCTGGCCGATGACGTGCCGCTGCGGCAGGCCGTGGTGGAGGCCGGCGCCGTACGCACGCGGCCCATTCTGCTCACGGCAGGCACCGTCGTCATCGGCGCCGTCGTCATCTTGTTCGACCCCGTCTTCCAGGGCCTAGCCATCTCACTGATGGGCGGAGCCATCGCGTCCACGGCGCTGACGCTCCTGATCGTGCCGCTCATCTACTTCATGGTGCAGAAGGGGTTGGAGGATACCGCGCTGGCTAGTAACCCGTCGTCCGCCGGGA
>CAYFRX010000516.1:0-1822 GCA_964345515.1 uncultured Rhodothermales bacterium | reverse complement strand
CCAGCTTGCAACGTACATCTACGACAAGACGGCGACCTGGTCGGTGGAAGGTTAGGGAAGGAACGCAATCACGCGTTCGCTTCTCGCTGAGAGCCTTGGCTAGAAGTCATTCCCGCGGAGGCGGGAATCCAGTGGAATTGCCTTCCTATCTGGATCTCGAGGGGCATCGTCCATCGCGTATCGCCGTGGATCATGCGCTAAGACGTTCGAGCGTTCAACGTGGAACGTTTCTGCGCCTCGGCCCGGGCACGCGACGGGAGAACGTCCGGGGGCACCCCGACGTGATCATCTAGAAACGGTATCAGTCCCTCCTTATCTGAACAACCCCGTCGCGTGTGAACTGCTGAATCTGATCGGAGGAGCACCCCAATCGTTCCTTCAGCACGGCCTCCGTGTGGGCGGCGTAGTGCGGTGGGGGAAGCAGGTCGTCCGGAGCATCTGAGGCGAACGCCGTCGTGCGGAGGCCGGTCGGGGCATCGTCGAACGAGAGCGTCATGGCCCGGGCGAGCGGCTGCTCGAACACGTGCCGCATGTCGTTGATGGCACCTGCCGGCACGGACTGCGCCCCCAGCGCGTCGAGTACGTCGTCCCGCGTCCACTCGGCGATAGCCGGCGCGAGGTGGGCACTGAGCGCATCGCGGTGGCGGACGCGCGCCGTGTTGGTGGCGAAGCGCTCATCGCTCGGCAGGGCATCGAGGCCGAGCACGGCGCACAGCCGGGCAAACTGCCGGTCCGTGCCGACGGCGAGCAGGATGGCTTCGTTGTCGGCTGTGCGGTAGACGGTGCCGTACGGCGCGATGTTGGGATGCGCCGAGCCCATCCGCTGGGGGATGTGATCGCCCACGAGCCAGTTCGTCGCCTGATTGGCCAGCGCGCTCACGGCCGACTGCAGCAGCGACACGGCGAAATACCCGCCCTGGCCGGTCCGCTCGCGGCGGAGTAGGCCGAGCAGGAGCGCCTCCTTGAGCTGATGCGCGGCCAGCAGATCCATCAGCGCCACCGGCATCTTGGTGGGCGGCCCGTCCGGCGTGCCGTTCATGTGCATAAAGCCACTCTCGGCTTGGATGACGGCGTCGTACCCGGCGCGCGATGCCCCCGGCCCGTAGCCCGTGATGTGGCCGTACAGCAGCGTCGGATTCAGCGCGCGGAGCGTGTCAGCGTCGGCGCCTAAGGCTTTGCCCGAGCCCGGCCGGTAGCTGGCGATCACGATGTCGCTCTGCGTGGCCAACTGGTGCAGGATCTCGCGCCCGCCGTCGGTCGTCAGGTCGATGGCCACGGACTGCTTGCCGCTGTTGCAGCACGCGAAGTAGCTGGGACGATCGTCATCGTCCGGCTCGGAGGCGAGGCGCCAGTGCCGCGTCACGTCGCCCCGCGTGCGCGGGTTCTCGACCTTGACGACGGTGGCGCCCAGCTCGGCAAAGAACTGGCCTACGCGCGGCCCGGCCAGCACGCTCGCCAGCTCCAACACGAAAAGGTCGGAGAGCATGGTTGCTTCAGCTTGGGAGAGCAGGGAGCGCGGAGCACGAGAGAGACCGTGAAGCGAAGAGACGGGGAATCAAAGCGGGATCCGCCCCGACGCCTCGTGCCCCGTCTCCGCATCAGTTTTGTTGGAGCGTTTGAGCGACCTGCTCCACCTCGTTCCACACGCGGAGCGCGTTGCCGCCGAGGATCTTCTGGACGTCTTCCTCCGAGTAGCCGCGCTCCAGCAGCTCAGCGATCAGGTTCGGATACGTGGAGGCGTCCTGCAAGCCGTCGGGCAGGCCGAAGACGCCGTCGTAGTCCGAGCCGAGCCCGACGTGATCGATGCCCGCAATCTCCACGG
>CAYFRX010000515.1:0-1822 GCA_964345515.1 uncultured Rhodothermales bacterium | reverse complement strand
ACGCTGTCCGTCTCGATGCGCGAGACGAGCGCCAAGCTGTCGCCGGCGAGGTACGCCGGGTACTGCGTAAGATCCCGCAGCGAGTCGCCGGGCGTCGTGTAGTTCATGTAGTCGGCGAAGCGGACGCCTTCCACCGTGCGCACGTCATAGGCCGAGCGGAAGCGCGTGCCGTATTCCTCATTCGGGCCGTAGCCGTACGCGTACGCCAGGTAGTCCATCGAGAGGTCATCCTGCGCGAACCAGTACATGAAGACATCCTCCCAGTCCGGTCCGCCGCCTTCTTGCTGGAACGTCACGCGGATGCGGTGGTACGGCGTGCCGTCGATCGTATCCGTGCCCGAGTATCCCGGCTGCACGGCCGGGTCCTGCAGGTTATAGGGCAGCAGCGCAAAGTAAGGAACCGAATTCACATCTTCGAGCACGGCGTCGCGTTCGTCCTCGGTGAGTGACACGCGCTCGCCGTCGACGGCGCGGTACAGGCTATCGTTGGTGAGCACCTCGCGCACGGCGCGGCCCAGCGAGTCGGTGTACGTGCGCTGGTAGCGGTACTGGCCGCCATCATGCTCTACGCGGAAGTCGACGCCCCGAAAGTCGAACCGAATGACGGAGCGCTCGATCACGCCGCCGCCGTGCGCGGCGATGGCGGCCTGCACGATGGAGTCGGCGCGCGACGCGGCTTCACGCTCGGCGTCAGCCGAAGGCTCCGAGCAGGCGCCCAGGCCGATGAGGACAGCGATGAGGAGCAGCGGCAGGGTGCGCGGGGCGAAGAAGCGCATGGCGGACGGAGGATCGTGATACGAGAAGGGCGACGCGCGAGCGTATCCGATACAAACTATGTGACGGCAGGCGCGACGGTGTTACATCTGCGCGCGCCACGACTCGACCTGGTCGCGCAGCTGATCGAGGCCGTTCGGTGCCTCGTTCAGCGCCTCGCCTTCGGCGATCGCCCGCTCGCCGAACATCACGGCGTCACTGTAGTCGCCCATCGCACCGAGCAGCCGGGCCTTCACGGTGAGGTTGGCGTACGTCTCCGTCATCGCGATCGACTGGTTGATCCACCGCAGCGCGTTCTCCATCATCATCTCATTTTGCAGCGCGTAGGCGGCGTACTGGAACGGGCCCTGCCAGTTAGCCGATGTGCGTGCAGCATTGTTGCCCGCAGCGCGCAGCACCGACGGCGTGTCGACCGTGAGGGCGATGGGCACGCGCGTGTCCGCCCAGTACAGCACGGCGTGGCCTTCCGTGTCGGTGACATTCTCGAAGACAAACGTCATCATTTCATGGGACTGGGTGGCCTCCTCCGGCGTCACCTCGACGCGCAGCGCGTCCGTGGTGCCGTCGTAGTTGAAGGCGCTCTGGTTTTCATCGCGGCTGAAGATCACGGTCCACTGGTCGGGGCTCGGGATGGTGAGCACGGCGTACGTTCCGGCCATCAGCGGTTGGCCCTCCACCTGCACATTATGCTTGAAGGTGATGGTGGTGGGCTCGTTCGCGCCGGTGCGCCACACCTCATCGAATGGAACCAGGCCACCAAAGATAGTGCGGCCGCGGACGCTGGGCCGGCCGTACGTGATCCGCACGTCGGTCACGCCGATCGTTTGGCTCACCGCCGCGTTCGGGCTGACGCGCGGAAACCGATCACTGCGTTCTTGTGCCGTGGCAGGGGAGGCAGCGAGCGTGATGACGAGCAAAGCACATGCGGCGAGGGAAAGGAGGCGGGAGAAGCGGTGCGCAGTCATGGCCGAAATCGGTTGGTGGGAGGTGGGGTGCGATGTCAATTTGTGGGGGTAGTATACGAAAGACGCCACTAGGTTGCGGAACG
>CAYFRX010000514.1:0-1823 GCA_964345515.1 uncultured Rhodothermales bacterium | reverse complement strand
GTCGGAGTCGCTGCTGCCGCTGCCGTCGAAGTCGCACGACAGATCCGTGCAGCTGTAGGTGAAGCTGGCGGTCGGCGGGCTGTTGGTGGTGCTGCCGTCATCGCCGCCCCCATCGCCGCTTCCGAAATTGAGCGAGTAGGTCAGGTGGTTGTTCTCCGTGCGCGAGTCGGCGACGATGCTCTTCGTCGTCTCAGTATAGATCGCGTCGCGGACGGTCTGCGCGTCGGCGCCGGAGTTGCCTTCCAGGTAGAGCGCGGCGATGCCGGCCGTGTGCGGCGCGGCCATCGAGGTGCCGCTGATCGTGTTCGTGTCGTCGTCGCTGTCGATCCATGCGCTCGTGATACTCACGCCGGGTGAGAACCAGTCGACACAGCTGCCGTAGTTGGCCCACGAGGCTTTCATGTCGGTGTCGTCGGTGGCGCTCACCGTCATGGCTTCGGTGACGCGGGCCGGCGAGGTGTCGCATGCGTCCTGCTCGCGGCCGAGGAAGTCGCCGTTGCCGGCGGCGATGGCATACTGCACGCCAGAGGCAATCGAGTTGCGCACGGCGTCATCGAGCGTGGAGCTGGTGCCGCCACCGAGGCTCATGTTGGCCACGGCGGGCTTTTGGGCGTTGGCCGTCACCCAGTCCACACCGGCAACGACGCCGCTGACCGTGCCGCTGCCCTGGCAGTCGAGCACGCGCACGGCGACGAGGCTCACGTCTTTGGCGATGCCCCACGTCGACCCGCCTACCGTGCCTGCGACGTGCGTGCCGTGGCCGTCGCAATCCTGACCGTTCTGGCCATCGTCGAAGACATCGTAGCCCACCGAGGCGCGGCCGCCGAAGTCGTTGTGCGAAGTGCGGATGCCCGTGTCAATGATGTAGGCAGTCACCCCGGCGCCCGTCGCGCCGTACTCGTACGTACCGTCGAGAACGAGGTCGCGGTCGTCACTGCGGTCGAGACCCCACGTGGCGTTCGACTGCGTGCCGATCGCATACACTTCCTTGTCGGGCTCGACGTAGGCGACGTTCGGGTTGTTCTCCAGCGCCGCGACCGCTTGGGCCGGCAGCGTCGCGGAGAAGCCCTTGATGGCGTGCTCGTAGGTGAAGCCCAATTCGCCGCTGTGGCGGTTGGCCAGCGTCTGCGCCATCGCGGGGACGTCCCCCACGCGGTCGTTAAAAACGATGACGTAGCTGTTGGGGATCGTCGCACTGGCACTCGGCGGTGCGGCCGAGAGCGGGCTCGCCGTTTCCGTGGGCGAGGCGTCGGGCTCCATGTCGGCCGTGAGCGACGTGTCGCAGCCTGCGAGGACGAGGAGCGCGGCCAGCACGAGGGCCGACGCCAGTCGGGGAAGGAGTCGAGGAGTCATGGTATGATTGGGCCGATTAGTGAGAGGGTGGCGGTTGGGGCCGACGCACCGTATGACGCAGCAGCGTGCGGGCCCTCGGATGGCGGAGAAGAGCGGGCACCTGGCGTCGATGCGGGAATCCAAGAAGGGCCGGATCGGACGGGCGAGGCCTTGGCGGTCCGGTGCGGAGACCTATCCGCTTCTTATTCACACTATCATCACATTTTAATATGTCGAGGCGCGGATTCAATCGCAAGGCGAGCGGGCCGTTATCTTCACGGACCCTTCGCGGGACCCCTTCGCACCTCAGGAGCGCGACCGTTAGCTTTATCAGCGCATCGTTTTCTGCTCTCAATGATCATGCCCGGCCCTGCTCATGATTGACCGGTACACCCGTCCGGAGATGGCGTCGCTCTGGAGCGAAGAGCAACAGTTTCAGTCCTGGCTCGACGTTGAACTGGCCGCCTGCGCCGCCTGGGCCGAGATCGGCG
>CAYFRX010000513.1:0-1825 GCA_964345515.1 uncultured Rhodothermales bacterium | reverse complement strand
TTCTTTCACAGCAAGTCTTCGGCGGCGAGGAGCATGGCTTCACGGAGGGCTTGGGCTTTGTTGCGCGTCTCGTCGTATTCGGTGGCGGGGTCGCTGTCGGCCACGATGCCGGCACCGGCCTGCACGTAGATCGTGCCGTCGCGCACCACCATCGTGCGGATAGCGATGCAGGTATCGAGCGTGCCCGTGAAGTCGACGTAGCCGACGGCGCCGGCGTAGATGCCGCGGCGCGTTGGTTCCAGCTCGTCGATAATCTCCATGGCGCGCACCTTTGGAGCACCGCTCACCGTGCCGGCGGGGAAGCAGGCAGCGAGGACGTCCATCGGCCCTTGCTCATCGG
Source organism: uncultured Rhodothermales bacterium (assembly GCA_964345515.1). Taxonomy (GTDB): domain Bacteria; phylum Bacteroidota; class Rhodothermia; order Rhodothermales; family Salinibacteraceae; genus JAAAPH01. Next base: position 1,485 of record CAYFRX010000513.1, on the reverse strand, counting down.
CCAGCTGGCCGGCCACCGACGAGACGATGTGCATCACGTGCGAGTACCGCTCGATGTACGCGTAGCGATCGACCTCCACCGTGTCGTAGCGGCAGACGCGGCCGAGGTCGTTCCGCCCGAGGTCGACGAGCATCAGGTGCTCGGCGCGCTCCTTCGGGTCGTCGAGCAGCTCGTCCGCGAGCGCCTCGTCCTCCGCCTCGGTGGTGCCGCGCGGGCGGGTGCCGGCAATCGGTAACACCTCGGCGCGGTCGCCCTCGGCGCGGACGAGCACCTCGGGCGAGGAGCCGACGAGCGCGAAGTCGTCGAAGTCGAGGTAGAACAGGTACGGCGATGGGTTGACCTGCCGGAGGGCGCGGTACAGGTTGAAGCGGTCGCCCTCGAACGGCATCTCGAAGCGCTGCGAGAGCACGACCTGGAAGATGTCACCTTCGTAGATGTGCTCCTTGCCGGTCTCGACGGCGGCCTCGAACGCAGCCCGCTCGACGTTGGACGCCATCGCATCACTCGTGAGGCGGACGGCGTTGGGGCGCGCAGGCATGGGGCGGGTGAGGTCGACCTCCAGCGCGCGGAGACGGCGGCGGGCGTCATCGTACGCGGTGCGCAGGTCGGTGCCGGGGTCGACAAACGCGCTGGCCATGAGCACGAGCTGGTGCCGCACGTGGTCGAAGGCGGCCACCGTGTCGTAGAAGCACCAGACAGCATCGGGCAGGCCGAGGTCGTCGGGCGGCGCGTCGGGCAGGTGTTCGACGAGGCGGACGTTGTCGTAACCTAAATAGCCCACGGCGCCGCCCGTCAGGCGCGGCAGGCCGGGCACCTCCACCTCCTCGTAGCGATCCATGAGCTGTGCCATCACGGCGAAGATGTCGCCCTCCACCGCGTCGGGGTCGACGGGGTCTGGGGCGTCGCGCTCCTCAATCGCCACGTCGGATCCAGCGGCGCGGACGATACGATAGGGGTTCTTGCCGAGGAATGAGTAGCGCGCGAGCTTCTCGCCACCCTCCACGCTCTCCAGCAGGAAGCTGTGCGTGCTGCCGGGGCGGAGGGCGAGGAAGGCCGAGACGGGCGTCAGCAGGTCAGCGCTGAGCCGCTCGTACACGGGCACGACGAACCGCTCGGTGCCGCGGTCGCGCTCGGTCTGAACCAGGTCGGTGAAGGTCTCGAACGTCATGGGGGGAGGATGGTGTGTGGCGAGTAGCGAATGGCGAAGAGCAGGCTCGTTCGCCGTCCGCTCGTTGTTCAAACAAAAAAACCCGCTGCCTCGGGGAAAGCAGCGGGTCAGGAGGCTACGAAAGCGCAGAACTCACGAAGCATAACGGCAGGGCTGACCGGCTGCTGACGGCATCCGCCACCACCACGACCAGGTCCACACGTTGCGCGTCGATTGATTCATAACACTAAATACGGTACGCAAGCGTGACGAGCGATGCAACCGTCGAATCTTGAAGAAGCGGTTGGAATCTGGTCAGTGTCACAGCGCGCCGGCCG
>CAYFRX010000512.1:0-1828 GCA_964345515.1 uncultured Rhodothermales bacterium | reverse complement strand
AGAGGTCGCCCGTCACGGGGTCCCAGTCGAAGCCTACCGTGTTGCGCACGCCGCGGGCAACGGGTTCCACGTCCGAGCCGTCAGGGTTCATGCGGAGGATGGACGCATACGGCGGCTCGGGGTCGCAGATGTTGCACGGTGCGCCGACCGGCACGTACAGCTTCTCGTCGGGCCCGAAGGCGATGTACTTCCAGCCGTGATGGCCGTCCGTCGGCAGTTGGTCGTAGACGACCACCGGCTCCGGCGGGTCGGCGAGGCGCTGCTCAATATTGTCATAGCGAAAGAGTTGGCTCACGGTAGCGACGTACAGGTGGCCCTCCCGGAAGGCCACGCCATTCGGCATGCGGAGGCCGGTGGCGATCGTGTACGTCGTGTCCGCGCGGTGATCGCCATCGGCATCCACGAGTGCGTACACGTCGCCCGTCTGCCGCGTCCCGACGAACAGCGTGCCCTCCGGCGACCGCGTCAGCGACCGCGCCTCCGGCAAGCCCCGGGCGTACACGTCGATCGTGAAGCCGTCGGGCAGCTCGATCTGGTCGAGCTGCAGGGCGCCCGCGTCGCTGTCGGGCCACGAGTAATTACAGCCGGCGACGAGCATCGCAAGAAGAAGTAGCGCGCGGCGCATCATGGCGGAGGGGCGGAGAGAACGAAGCAGGCTGAAGGCGAGAGGGTCGGCTATGCGTCGAACGACGAGGGCGCGTCATCTTCGTTCTCCTCCGGGAAGGCATCGCCCACGAGCGCGGCGACTTCATCGGCCTGGCGGCGGTTGTAGCGGAAGGCGAGGTCCTTGTAGTTGAAGAGATCGATGATCGTCCCAATGACGCAGAGGCCGCCCGTCAGCAAGTACAGCACGCCCATGCCGATCTCGTCGATGTAAAAGCGGTGCGCCCCAGCCACGCCGAGGAAGCCTACGAGTGCGAGCAGCAGGATGTGGATCGGTTCGCGGCGCCGCTCGCGGTAGACGTACGCGAACTGCTTCGCCTGCTCGTCGGACATATCGGTGATGAGCTGCGCCACGTAGAGCTGCTCGTCGTCTTCGATTTCAGGCAGGTAGCGGAGGACTTTAGACATGGATTGGGAAGACATCGTTGGAGAGAAGAAGGTCAATAAAGAGGGTCAGGCGCGCCGGATGAGGCGGGCGACGTGATGCAGGAGCACGGCCACGGCGGGCATCCCGAGCGGGTGCGCCTGGAACGAAGCCGCCACCTCGCCCCGCGCCAGCCAGGCGATGGCGTGGCCCAGACCGCAGCCGGGGCAGAAGGCGGCGCCGAGCGCATCGAACAGGCACAGGTCGAGGAGCGGTGGAGCCGTCGGGTCGGCGCTCGCCATCGCGAGAAGGCCGGCGATCCAGACGAAAGCCTCTTTGGGCACGGCACGGAGGCGCGTCCACCCGCGCTGCAAGGCCCGCGTCACGCGGCGGACGGGCGCCGTCGGCAGCCCACGTGGAAGTTCGCCTGTCAACTTGTACATTGGTATCACCGAGCGGTTGTCGTCCGTGCTCGCAGTGCCCGTTCCATACTCACACCCCGTCGACTCGTTCATGCTTCGCGCTCTTCATCCCGCCGTCCTCCTTCTATCATTCGTATGCGCGATGTCGTTTGTTACCGCTCCACCCACCGCGGCGCAGACGTCGCCGCTCACCATCGACCAGATCATGCAGGAGCCCGCGACGTGGATCGGCGACTGGCCGGAGGACATCCGCTGGGGCGAGGACGGGCAGACGCTCTACTTCGATTGGAACCCCAAGGGCCAGTTCCCGAGTGACTCGCTCTACAAGGTGGCTCGCGATGGCGGCTCCGCGACGAAGGTGCCCCCCGCCGAGCGCCGC
>CAYFRX010000511.1:0-1848 GCA_964345515.1 uncultured Rhodothermales bacterium | reverse complement strand
AACTGGCGACACCTGCCGGTGGGCTATCATGGGCGCGCCAGCTCCGTCATCCTCAGCGGACGTGACGTGCGGCGCCCCTGCGGGCAATGCAAACCGGGCGACGGGCCGCCGCAGCACGGCCCCAGCCGTCTGCTCGACTTCGAGCTGGAGATGGGCTTCTTCGTGGGTCCGGGTAACCCACTGGGCGAGCCGATTCCAATCGACGAGGCCGAGTCGCACATCTTCGGCATGGTGCTCGTGAACGACTGGAGCGCGCGCGACATCCAGAAGTGGGAGTACGAACCGCTCGGGCCGTTCTTGGGCAAGAGCTTCGCCACGACGATCTCGCCATGGGTCGTACCCCTGGCGGCGCTCGCCCCGTTTCGCTGCGAGGGGCCGCCCCAGGACCCGGAGCCGCTTCCGTACTTGCGCTCATCCGAACCGCGCGGCTTCGACATCCACCTCGAGGTTGGACTGCAGAGCGCGCAGATGGACACGCCGCACACCGTCTGCCAGTCCAACACGCGGCACCTGTACTGGGACGTGCGCCAGCAGCTGGCCCATCACACGGTGAACGGCTGCAACGTGCGCCCCGGCGACCTCATGGCCTCGGGCACCATCAGCGGGCCGACGCCCGACAGCTACGGCAGCCTGCTGGAGCTCACCTGGCGCGGCGAGCACCCGGTCGAGCTGCCCACCGGCGCAACGCGTACATTCATCGAAGACGGCGACCGCGTCGCGATGACCGCCTGGGCGCAAGGCGACGGCTATCGCGTGGGCTTTGGGTCGGCCACGGCTACGGTGCGCCCGGCGCCGTGCTGAACGGACGGCGCGCTCCTCCATCTATATGACAAAATAACGCTGCGCAGGCTGCCTCCGTGACAGAGGACCCCGCCCGCCCCTCGCCAATCTTGCAACGCCGTGCCAGTTTTTCCGCCGCGCGGGGCGCTGGAATTGTCGAAGTGGCAGAGATCCCCCGGTGGTATGTGTGTTGATACCATCATTGAGTGAAGTAATTTGGTTGTGATCCTGACAAAGGATGTTTGCTCACCGACACGATCTACTGAATTAAAACTCTTCACGGAGGGATCTACTATGACGAATCTTGTTCGCTCTCGCTCTGGCAACAATCTGCGCAACCTGCAACGCGAAATCGACCGCGTCTTCGACAGCTTTTTCCCGACGCGCCGTTCAGAGGAGCCGGACGAGTCCAGCAAAGCGGTCTGGGCACCGCGCGTGGACCTGTCCGAGACCGACGACCACTACCGGATGGAGTTGGATGTCCCGGGCATGACGCGTGATGACATTACCATCAGCTACCAGGACAACAAGCTGACGGTCAGTGGTGAGCGCCGCGAAGAAGCGACGGACGAAGACAGCGAATACGTGCGCGTCGAACGCTCCTTCGGCCACTTCTACCGCTCGTTCCGTCTGCCGAAGACGGTGAACGCCGGCGACATTGAAGCGACATACAACAATGGCGTGCTGATGATCAACGTGCCGAAGGCAGAAGAAAGCAAGCCGCACCGCATTGAAATCAACTAAGCGGAATGCAACTAAGCGGCTGACGCATCATCGTTGATGTTAAATCGACCCCGGCGGGGACAGACCCGACCGGGGTCTTTCTTTTTTTGGTCCCGTCTTGTCCCCAATCTGGTTTGCGAGATTGGGGAAGGAAGCCGACCCACCCACTCCGCTGCCCTCGACGAGATGAGCGGCATTGATGTCCTAGCCCACGTTGCGAGGTGTCTTCGTGGTGCTCAGACGGACGGCCGACTGCGGACCGTGGACCGGCGGGTCGCCTCAGTGAGGCGATATGAGCATGTTCCAACCTCCAACGTTCTAACCTTCAACGTTCTAACCTTCAAC
>CAYFRX010000510.1:0-1867 GCA_964345515.1 uncultured Rhodothermales bacterium | reverse complement strand
TCATCGGGCTGGACGCGGAGACGTCCTCCAACGCGCCGCCAACCGCTGCGGACGACGCGGTGACGACGTTCCGCAACGTGCCGGTCGTCATTGACGTGCTTGCCAACGACAGCGATGACGACGGCGATGCGCTCACGATCACGTCCGTCGGTGAGCCTACGCTCGGGAGCGTCGCCATCGTGGACGCCGGTCTTCAATACACGCCAAACGACGGTGCCACCGGCACGGATACATTTCCCTACACCGTGAGCGATGGCAACGGCGGCACGGACGAGGCCACCGTCACGGTCACCATCACCGCGTTTGGGTTCACTGTGACCGACGTGGGCACGCTCGGTGGGGCGGTCAGCAGGGCCGTGGCGGTCGACGGCGCGGGGCGTGTCGTGGGCGTTTCGACCACCGAGAGCGGAGCGGCCCGCGCGTTTGTCTGGGAAGACGGGGTCATTCAGCCCTTGCCCTCTCCGGAAGCCGACGCCATCCAGCTTACGGCCATCAACGAATCCGGGGACGTGGTGGGCGCGGCGCAGCGCGATTCGACCAGCGAGGCGTTTCTCATTCCGGCCGATGGCCCGTCCACCGCCCTCGGTACCCTTGGCGGGCCGTTCAGCGCGGCATACGCCATCAACCAGAGCGGCACCGTGGTGGGCACGGCGGCTACGTCCAACCAGACGCATCACGCTTTCCAGTGGGACGGGACGATGACTGATCTGGGTCCGTTTGGGGCGGCCCACAGCGAGGCGTTTGGTATCAACGACACTGGCACCATCGTGGGCATGGCCGTCGGCGAAGAGGGAGCGACACGCCCGTTCGTAGGCGATGCCGTGCTGGATGGTGCGGCGTCCGGCCGAGCCTATGCGATCAACGAGTCGGAGCAAGTCGCGGGCAGCCGGCTGGACGGCGACCGCGTCGTGGCCCAATCCTGGACGGCCGACGGCACGGGTGAGCCCCTGCCGGGGCTAGGTGGGAATTTCGCTGAGGCGTACGCGCTCAACAACGCCGGGTGGGTGGTCGGCACGGCGGCAGTAGGGGCAGACGCCTCCGCCACGGCGGCAAAAGCGGAAGGGGCAAGCGCCCGGCTCCGCCAATGGCGCGCTGAGCCAGGGGCGAGCTGGCGGCGCGGAGCTACGGTGGGCGCGGCCTCATCCGCCAAGCTGGCGGGGGACGACGGGTCGTATCACGCCGTGCTGTGGGTGGATGGGACGGCCTACGACCTGAACGACTTCATCCTCGACCCCGGGAACGCGTGGACGCTCATCGAGGCGCGCTACGTCACCGACGACGGGCAGATCGTGGGGTATGGGCGGTACCAGGGCGACCTGCGCGCGTTCGTACTCACGCCGGCCGACAATGCGCCGCCTCAGGTGCGCAGCGACGCGCACCGCGTGACGACTCGCACACCGACCGTGCTGGACGTGCTCGCCAACGACACCGACCACGATGGACAGCCGCTCCGCATCGTTCAAGTGCTCGACCGGCCTTCTGGCACGGTGCGCCTCACCCCAGACAGCACGGCCATCACGTACACGCCGGCTCTAGGCTTTCGCGGCAGCGACCGCTTTCGCTACCGCGTGAGCGACGGGGCTGGCGGTACGGCCCAGACCACGGTGCGCGTCGAGGTGGCCGTAGCGTCTCCCACCCGGTTCCGGCTGCATCCCAACTACCCAAACCCCTTCCGCGGGCAGACCACGATTCGTTACGAGCTTCCCGAAGCGGTGCCGGCGCACCTCGCGTTGTACGACATGCTCGGGCGGCGCGTGATCACGCTCGTCGACGGTGAGCAGCCGTCCGGCGTCCACGAGATCACGATGGAGCCCGATGGGCTGGCGAGCGGCGTCTACTTGCTTCGGCTGCAGGCGGGAGACGCCGT
>CAYFRX010000509.1:0-1881 GCA_964345515.1 uncultured Rhodothermales bacterium | reverse complement strand
CGCCTCAAGGCCGCCACGCGGGTCGCGTCTCGGCGCGATCCAGACAATCGTCCTACTCCGACGGCTGAGGATTTTATGGATTCGCGGCGCGGCGCGACGTGCCAGTTGCACGCGGCGCGCTTTCTGCGTTGTTTGGGGAATCAGATTTCTCCCCACCGCAGTTTTCGGCATGATGCTCCCCGTCTCCCGCGTCTCGTGCGCCGCCCTCGCTGTCCTGCTAATCGTGCTCACCGCCGCGCCGGCTCATGGGCAAACCGGCACGGAGCCGATCGTGGCGACCGACCTGCTCAACATCCGTCAGCTCGACGACGTCACCGTCTCACCCGACGGCCGGTACATCGCGTACACGGTGAAGCAGATTGTGGAGACACCCGACGACGACCGCCCGTACGCCTACCGCACGCATCTCTGGGTCGCGCCCGCCGATGGGAGCCGCCCGCCGCGCCAGATGACGCGCGGCCCACGCAGCATCTCGCAGCCCACCTGGCACCCCGAGAGCGATCGCATCGGCTTCGTGCGCACGGTCGGCGGCGCGCCCCAGGTCTTCGTCCTCTCGCTCACGGGCGGCGAGCCGTACCAGCTGACCGACTTCGCGCACGGCGTGTCGAGCCCACGCTGGGCGCCCGATGGCGAGCAGCTGCTCTTCAGCGCGTCGATCCCGGAGCCGGCCCTGCGCCAGATGCTCGGCCGCGGCCCGCAGTGGTCGGACGAGCGGCCCGGCCGCGCGCCGTCGGACACCGTCGTCACCGTCCCGCCCGACACGATGCTCGTCCTGCGCGACTCGCTGACGCGCGCCCCGCTCGACACCCTCTCGATGGCGCTCCGCGACAGCGCGCTCGCTCTGGCCGACTCGTTCGCCGCCTTCCCCGATACGATCACGGTTCCCGTTCCGCCTCCGCCGACCCATCCGGACCCCGACGGCTCGCTCGTGCAGGTGCGCACGTGGCTCGGCCAGCAGCGCCGCGCGGATGACCCGCGCGTCTTCACCCGGCTCGACGTGCAGGGCGAGCGCGACCTCAACAGCGCCCTCCGATTCCGCCACTGGTTCGTGCTCGACGTGGATGAGGGCGGCGCTGAGGGCGAACCGCACCGCATCACGGACGGCTTTTACAGCTGGGGCGGCGGCACGTGGCTGCCCAATGGAGACCAAGTCGTCGTTACCGGCGTGGAGCACCCGAACGAGCACCCCGACCGCGTGGAGGGCAGCGACCTCTTCCTGGCCGACGCGGACTCATCGTCCATGCAGCGCCTGCTCCGCCTCCAGCACTACGACCTGTACGCCCCGCGCGTGACGTCCGACGGCACGACAATCGCCTTCCTGGCCCGCGACCGGCGCGACAACTACGCGCAGACCGAGATCGGCCTCTTCCCGCTCGATGGCCGCTCGGCGCCCGAGCTCATCACGACCGGCTTCGACCGCTCCGTGAATAGCCCCCGCTGGTCGAGCGACGGCTGGTACCTCTACTTCACGGCCGCGTCGGAGGGCGGCTTCCCGCTCTACCGGATGGCGCCCTTCGCCGCCGACTCGGCCGCCGCCCCCGCCCCGGACGCCGACGACGCGCGCCTCTCGGGTGAGACATATGCCGTCGACTCCACGATGATGCGCCCGCGCCCGGTGGAGCAGCTCACAGCCACCGACCAGGGCGTGCGCAGTTTCGACGTGACCACGGCCTCGGCGTACTACGTCCTCACCGAGATCACGAACCCGTACGAGCTGTACGCGAACAATGCCCAGTTCGGCCGCGAGCGGCGCCTCTCGGCACACAACGCCTCATGGCTGGAAAACAAGCAGATCAGCCGGCCGACGACGTTCACCGTCACCCGCGACACGCTTAACATCCAGGGCTGGGTGATGCCGCCCACGACGCGCTCGGACACGGC
>CAYFRX010000508.1:0-1902 GCA_964345515.1 uncultured Rhodothermales bacterium | reverse complement strand
TTGCGGGTTGTGCGTTGGGACGTTGAACGTTTGGCGTTGGCTGCTGGGCCGTTTTCGAGGCGAGGCGGACGGGTCCCACCGGGACGGAGGTTCGCGGCGCGTATCCTGAACCTTGAACCCTGAACGCCAAACCCTGAACGCGGAACGCAATTACGGCGTAGCGGCGCGGGAGGAGCTGGCGTCCTCTGTTTCGACGAGCCACACACCCTCGCGGTCGTCCACCTCGTCGAGGCGCACGCGCACCATCTCGCCTGGCAGCGTGGGTACCTTGCGCCCCACGATGTCGACGGCGATGGGTAGCTCGCGGTGGCCGCGGTCGACGATCACGAGGAAGCGCACCGACGCCGGGCGGCCCATGTCCATGAGCGCGTCGAGCGCGGCGCGGACCGTGCGACCGGTGAATACAACGTCGTCGACCAGCACGAGGTGGCGGCCGGAGATGTCGAACGGAATGCGTGTGGCCCGGACGACGGGCTGGTCGGCGCGCAGGTGCACGTCGTCGCGGTACATCGTCGCATCGAGCGTGCCCACCGGGATGTCGAGCCCTTCGACGGACTGGATCCGATCACGCAGGCGCCGGGCGAGGTGTACGCCGCGCGTTTGCATGCCAACAAGCGCAAACGTGTCCGACGGATCGGCGTCCGGGTCGATCAGTTCCACGACCTGGCGCGCCATGCGGTCGAGCGTGCGCCGCAGGTCGTCCGCGTCCATCAGTTGGGCCTTGATGCGATCGGTCGGCTCCATCGGTCGAGGGTCGAGGTTCGGGGTGCGAATGTCGGACGGCTCCTTCCGGCAGCAGGTATTCGTCGTTCGACATTCAGCATTCGCGATTCGTCACAAGGAACTGAACAGGGCAGAAACATTCTAATTTCTCCGCCACTGCCCTCCGTATCCATCGTATCTTCCCGTGCCCGACACCGCGCTGCGCTATCTCGACCCGGTCGTCGTCTCTCAGCTGAGCAACATGGAGCTGCGGGCGCGCCTCATCGTCGAGGGCTTCATCACCGGCCTGCACCGCAGTCCGTATCACGGCTTCTCCGTCGAGTTCGCCGAGCACCGACCCTACAATCCGGGCGATGAGCTGCGGCACGTCGACTGGAAGGTGTTTGCCAAGACGGACCGCTTCTACATCAAGCAGTACGAGGAGGAGACGAACCTGCGCCACTACGTCGTGCTCGACACGTCGCCATCGATGCACTACCGGGGCGATGCCGAGCTGTCGAAGCTGGAGTACGGTGCGTACCTGGCGGCCGGACTGCATAACCTGATGCTCAAGCAGCGAGACGCAACGGGGCTCATCGCCTTCGACGAAACGGTGCACACGGTGCGCCGCCCGAAGGCCACGCTGGGCTACCTGCGCCCGCTCCTCGTGGCGCTCGAACAGCTCACCCGCAACGACGGCGTCGAAGGCCGCCGCACCAGCGCCGCTTCTGCGCTCGATGAGGTGGCCGATCGGATTGCCCGCCGTTCACTCGTCGTGGTTATCACCGACCTCTTCGAAAACATCGCGGCCCACGACGACCTGCTGCGCTCGCTGCGCCACCTGCGCCACCGCGGGCACGAGGTCATCGTCTTCCACGTGCTGGAGGGAGAAACTGAGCGGCGCTTCCAGTTTCCGGACGTACCCATGCTGTTCCGCGACATGGAAACCGGCGAGGAGCTCTCCGTACAGCCGGCCCAACTGCGCGAGCACTACGAGGAGGCCGTGCAGCACTTCAGCGAAACGTTCCGACGGCGCTGCCTGGAAAACGACATCGACTTCGCCGAGCTCGACACGAACGAGCCCTACGACACGGCGCTCCTCGCCTATCTCAACAAGCGCCGCCGCCTCGTCTGATCGCGCTGGACGTTGGGTGACTCAAAACGCTCAACCCACAACGCTCAACCCACAACGCTCAACCC
>CAYFRX010000507.1:0-1904 GCA_964345515.1 uncultured Rhodothermales bacterium | reverse complement strand
GAGACAGGGAATCGAGGATAATCGACGTTCTGTCCTCGTCGCTTCGTTTCTCCGCCTCCTCGTTTTATCCCTTCAGCACTCACCCTTCCACACCCACTACGCCCTCACACCCAACCACACGGTATGTCTCTCAATCGGAAACTTCGCTACGGCATGGTCGGCGGCGGGCCGGATGCCTTCATTGGTGCTGTCCACCGCCATGCAGCTGCCCTCGATGGTCTCACTGAACTCGTGGCCGGGGCCTTCTCCTCCGACCCCGACAAGTCGGCCGAGCAGGGCCGCGCGCTGCATCTCGACGCGGATCGCGTGTACGGCTCGTATCAGGAGATGGCCGAGGCTGAAGCCGCCTTGCCGGACGACGAGCGCATCGACTTCGTGTCGATCGTGACGCCCAACTTCCTCCACTTCGACGTGGCGAAGACGTTCATCGAACACGGCTTCCACGTCATCTGCGACAAGCCGATGACGACGACGCTGGACGATGCCGAAACACTCTGCCACCTCGTCGACGAGCACGACGCCGTCTTCTGCCTCACGCACAACTACACGGGCTATCCGCTGGTGAAGCAGGCCCGGACCTTCGTCGAAGATGGCACGATCGGCGAGGTGCGCAAGATCGTCGTGGAGTACCCGCAGGGTTGGCTGGCCGAGCGGCTGGAGGAGCAGGGCAACAAGCAGGCCGACTGGCGCACCGATCCGGAGCGGGCCGGTGCCGGGGCGCTGGGCGACATCGGCTCGCACGCCGAGAACCTGGCGCGCTACGTGACGGGCCTCGGCATGGAGCGCCTCTGCGCGGACGTGGGCACCGTCGTCGAAGGGCGACCGATCGACGATGACGTCAACATGTTGGTCCGCTTCGAGAACGGCGTGCGCGGCATTCTCCACTGCTCGCAAATTTCGGTGGGCGAGGAGAACAACCTGCGCCTGCGTGTCTACGGCACGAAGGCTGGGCTCGACTGGTGCCAGGAGGATCCGCACTACCTCGTCATAAAATACAACGACGGCCCGCGTGAGATCTACACGCACGGGAACGACTACCTGTCTGAAGCCGCCCTGCACAACACGCGCATCCCGCCCGGTCACCCGGAGGCGTTCATCGAAGCGTTCGCCAACACCTACGCCAACGCGTGCCGTACGATGGCCGCGCGCATCGCGGGCGAGGAGCCCGACCCGCTCGACCTCGACTTCCCCACCGTGCAGGACGGGGCGGTCGGTATGCATTTCATCGAGACGGCACTTGCCAGCGGGGAACAGGACGCCGCCTGGGTCGATGCATCCTACACACCCCCCGGCGGAGAATGACGACTGACGAGTGACGTATGCCGAATCAGCGTTGCTCGTGGCACCTTCGCGAATCGACAATCAAACAATCGACAATCAAAACATGGGACGACCTGTAACGCTGTTCACCGGCCAGTGGGCCGACATGCCGCTAGCCATGCTCGCCAAGAAAGCCGCCGCGTGGGGCTATGATGGCCTCGAACTCGCGTGTTGGGGCGACCACTTCAACGTCGAGCGCGCCGTCAACGACGATAGCTACTGCCAGGAGCGGCACGACCTGCTCGCCGAGCACGGGCTGCGCGTCTGGGCCATCAGCAATCATCTCGTAGGCCAGGCCGTGTGCGATCCCATCGACGAGCGGCACAAGGAGATCGTGCCCGAGCGGGTGTGGAAGGACGGGGACCCGGAAGGCGTCCGGCAGCGCGCCGCCGAAGAGATGCAGCGCACGGCCCACGCCGCCGCAGAGCTGGGCGTGCCGGTCGTCAACGGCTTCACCGGCTCGCCCATCTGGCACCTGAACTACGCCTTTCCCCCCACCCCGCCGTCGATGATCGATGACGGCTACGCCGCGTTCGCCGACCGCTGGCACCCGATCCTCGACGCCTTCGACGAGGCCGGCGTGC
>CAYFRX010000506.1:0-1907 GCA_964345515.1 uncultured Rhodothermales bacterium | reverse complement strand
GTCGCCCACGCACAGGACGGCGACGCTTCAGAATCTTCCATCTACGCCGACTCCCTGACGCACGTCGAGGACTGGGGGAGCTATGCCGTCGCGATCGCCAACGAGCGGCTCTACTTCGGCCACGGCAACCAGCTCGTCATCGCCGACGCGTCGACGCCGGGTCGCATCCGAGAAATCAGCCGGCTCCAGCTTCCCTATCTGGTGCGCGACGTGCTCGTCGCTGGCGCCTACGTGTACGTGGCCAACGACGCCGGTGGGCTCCGCGTGATCGACGCGACCGACCCCGTCGAGCCCACCGAGGTGGCGTCCGTCGCGTTCGACGACCGGGTGGACGCGATCGACATCCAGGGCCACCACGCGTACGTGGCGGCGCGCTCGGCGGGACTGCACGTCCTGGACATCGCGACTCCGGATCAGCCGCGCAAAGTAGGGCATTATCCGACCGAAGACCAGGTGGCCGGAGTCGCCGTCGAGGGATCGTTTGCACATGTGGCAGCCGTGTACGACGGGCACCGGATCCTCGACGTGTCCGACCCCACGCAGCCGAAGGAAGTCGGCTTTGCCATCCGGGGAAGCTACGACCAGGGCTACGCCTGGGACGTGGCCGTCGCGGGCGATCACGCGTACGTGGCCAACGTGGAGATCGGGCTGCGCCGTGTGGACATCAGCAACCCGGCAGATGCGGCGCCCACCGTCGAAATGCTGCAGACCGTCCACTACACGAACGACAACCGCTACCGTGCCGACGTGCTCGATCGCCCGGCGGCCGTCAAAGTGGCGGGCGACTTTGCCTTCGTGGCGGACCAGAACGCGGGTCTGCGTATCGTCGACCTCTCCGATCCGGATACCCTGCGCGTCGTGGGGACGGTCGATACGCCGGGCCGGGCGCTCGATGTAGCCGTCGCCGGCAACACGGCGTACGTCGCGGATCAGTACGCCGGCATTCGGGTCATCGACGTATCCGACCCGTTCGCCCCCGAGGAGATCGGATTCTGGGACGCCGACCAACACGCCGTCCAGGTCACGCTCGCCGGCGGCACGCTCTACCTGGCCGACCAGCAGAACGGGCTCTGGCGCCTCGACCCGACCTCCCCGCCGGACGTCACGCCCACCGGTTTCTACCGCTTCCCCGAGCTCACCACGTTTGCCGTGGACGGCCCTCGGGCCATCGTCGCGAACGGAAAGCGCACACTCCGGCTGCTGGATCTCTCCGACCCGCAGCAGCCCCGCATGCGTGGCGAACGCACGCTTCCCGCTCCGGCAACCGACGTGCATCTGGCGGGGTCGTATGCATACGTGACGGCCCAGGAGCGCGGCCTGCTCGTCGTCGACGTCTCCAACCCCGACGCGCCGCGTGAAGGGGCCGCGTACGTGCCCGACCGCAAGCCGCAGGCGCAGGCTGACACCGAATTCCGATACTACCCCAATCCGCCCAGCGCGTGGGCTCTCACCGTATTGGGCGACACGGCGTTCGTGAGCTTTGACGACGGCATTCACGTGCTCGACCTCTCCGAACCGACGCGCCCCCGTCGCATTGGGCGGTACGACCACACCGAGCGCGCCATGCAGACGGCGCTCCGCGACATGCTCCTGTTCGCGGCCTTCGATGACGGGCTCCGCATTATCGACGTGAGCAACCCGGCCGCCCCCAAGCAGGTCGGGATGCTAGACACGCCCAGCTACGCCCGCGCCATAGCGCTGGATGGCCAGCACTTGTACCTCGGCGACCTCACCGGCGGTGTGCTCGTCGTCGACGTGTCCGACCCGACGGCGCCGCAGCGTCTCGCCCGGATCCCCCTGGAGCGGAGCCGCGTCGTGGACGTGGCTTACGATGGTGACGGGCACGTCTTCGTGGCCGGCACGTCTGGCGGGCTCAAGGTGATCGACGTCTCCGATCCGCACGCGCC
>CAYFRX010000505.1:0-1909 GCA_964345515.1 uncultured Rhodothermales bacterium | reverse complement strand
AAACGCACAACGCACAACCCCTCAGTCCGTCCACACGTAATCGAACAGCAGTACGGAGGCCGAGATGGTGGTGCCCGCGAAGCCGACGAGCGTGAGGAGCTCGCTCTGCGCGGCCGTCCATCCGGCGCCCAGGATGGCCTTCTGCGTCGCGCTGACCACCGAGAGGAGCAGGGGCATCAGCAGCGGCAGGAGCAGCACAGGCAGCAGCGGGCCGCGCCGCGCCGTCCGCGCAATGATGGCGGCCAGCAGCGTCGTAGCCCCCGACAGGCCCAGCGCGCCCAATCCGAGTGTGGCGAGCAGCACGCCCGGCGCCGGGACGGGCACGCCGAGCAACACCAGGAAAAGGCCCAGCGCCACGGCGTTCAGGCCCAGCACCAGGAGTATGTTGAACAGCAGCTTGCCGGCGTACACCATGCTCGGGCGCGTATTGAGCTGCAGGAGGAGGACCGTCCCGCGTTCCTCTTCGCTCACGAACGCCCGCCCCAGCCCGATGGAGGCAGAAAACAGAATCACGATCCAGAGCAGTGCGGCCTGCACCGTCTCGCTGACGGGCTCCTGGCCGATCGCAAACACCACGAGCAGCAGCGCAGCTGCGACAAACATGAGCAGCGTGTTCACCGCGTACCGGTTGCGCAGCTCCAGCCGCACGTCCTTGCGGAAGACGGCCCAGGCGCCAGCCAGCCAGTGTTGCATGTGGTTGAGGGCGTTAGTGACTAGGAAAGGGAAAACGGCGAGGAGGTTGAGTCGGTTGAAGATAGAGGATAGAATGGAGGATAGAGGATCGAAGATGGAAAATCGATCCGCCATCCGCTATTCTCCATCCGCCAAGCAACGACAAGACCTGATTGCCCCACACCGTCTATGACCGCTGTATCCTCCGACAAAATAATCGGCGCGCTGCTCGCCACGGCGGTCGGGGATGCGCTCGGCATGCCCATCGAGGGGCTCAGCCACCAAAACGTGCGGACTTACTACAAAGGCATCAAGGAGTACCGCGCCGACGACCAGCGGGGCGACCTGGGCGAAGGGCAGTGGACGGACGACACGCAGTTCACCTTCGCCGTCGCCCAGGCCCTGACTGAGGCGGAGTCCGTCGAAGCCTGGCCGGAGCGCGTCGCCGAGGCGTACGTGGTGCTGCGCCCGGAGGCCCGGCGGTGGGGCCGCACCACGCAGTCAGCGGTCGACCGGCTGGCGGACGGGACGCCGTGGCAGGAGGCCGGGAATGCCGAGCGGCCCACCGATGGGGCGGCCATGCGCGCCGCGCCGCTCGGCGCCTGGTGGGCCGTGACGGACGTTGGGCGGGATGACGCGCTGGCGGCCCTTCGTCCGGTGCTCGCGGTCACGCATCGCCATCCCGCCGCGCTGGCGGCCGGATTGGGGCAAGCCTTCGGGGTGCGGACGGCGCTCCAGCACACGGTCGATACGCTCGATCGGGAGGCGTTCTGGGCCGATCTCACGCAGACGGTCGCGTGGGCCGAGGAGCAGCTCGGCGGGGCCGATGACTCCGTCTCTACGCGGCTCCACCAGCTGGCCGGGCACCTCGACGAGTTTCCGCTCGACCTGCGCGACTTGTGCAGTGGCGTAAGCGTCCGAGCCGACGAGGCCTGGCCCTTTGCCGCCGCCATGTTTGCTCGCGGACCGCATCTCGTCGAGAACTCGCTCCTCTCGGCCATCAACGTGGGGGGCGATGCCGACACGGTGGGCGCCATGCTAGGGGCCCTCCTCGGCGCCCTGAACGGCTGGTCCGCGTTTCCCGATGAATGGCATGAGGGCTTGGAGGCCCGCGACGAACTGGAAACGCAGGCCCGGGCGTTCGTGCGTCGCGCGGGTGCATGGCAGCGCGGGCCGAAGGAAGAAGATGGGTGAAACGAAGAAACGACGAGTCGATGAATGCCATGCATCGTCTCTT
>CAYFRX010000504.1:0-1913 GCA_964345515.1 uncultured Rhodothermales bacterium | reverse complement strand
CCAACTAAAGGGGCTTGACCCTAACAACCCGAATTCAAGTTGCACGGAGTATTGATAGTGAGACGCCCCGCTAAAAACGAGGGGCGTCACTTACCCGCCCACCACCAACTCGCCTGCCTGTACCATGAAACGATATACCCGAATCCCGCTGCGCGCACCTCTTGTCGCCATCCTGTCGCTTCTAGTGGGACTTCTGGGCCTACCCGCAGTTACTCACGCGCAATCGGTCCCGTCCTTCAATATCGACGCATGCGGCGCGTTAAACTTTGGCCAGCCCGATCCCGTTCGGAGCCTGCTCTTCGAGGAGTGGCAGAGCAGCGACTGGGAGGCGGCCACGCGCACGGTCCATACGTACGACAGCGGCAACCTCGTCGAGCTTCTCATACAGAATCGCAGCAACGGCGCCTGGCAGAACAAAGCGCGCACCGTGCAGACGTTCAGCGACGGGCTGCGCGCCACGTGCACGCTGCAAAGCTGGGACGATGCCGCGTCCGACTGGGAGAACGGCACCCGCACCACGTATGATTACGACGCGAACGACCGCGTTACCGAGCGGCTCCAGGAGGTTTGGGACGACGGGGCCGACGCCTGGCAGACGGCTTCACGCACCTCGCTCACGTACACCGATGGCAACCTGAACGAAGAGCTCACCGAGCTGTGGACCGGAAGCACCTGGCAGAATAGCACGCGCATCACGAACACGTATGACGGAAGCAACCGGCTTACCGAGCGCCTCACGGAAACATGGGTAGGAACGTGGCAAAACAGCACCAAGACCACGTTCACATACGAAAATGGGGACCTGACCGAAGAGCTTGTCGAAACGTGGAACATATTCACCATGAAATGGCAGAACGAAGCGCTGACCACCAACACGTACACCGGCGAAAATCTGACCGAACAGCTCGAACAGACGTGGGATGGCATCGAATGGGTGAACGAGACGCTCACGATGCTCACGTACGATGCCAGCGATCAGCTCATCGAGACGATCACGCAGACGTGGGATGGCAGCGACTGGGCAAATGAGGACCGCTCCGACCTGAGCTACGACGGATCCAGCCGCCTCGTGCGGGTAGTCGAGCAGACGTGGACGTCCGGAGGCTGGGAAAACGAAAGCCGCGTCACGATCTCTTACGATCAGGTGCTACCCGTCGAGCTGGTGGCCTTCACAGTGACAGGTGCTGAACAGGGGACCCTCCTCGCCTGGCGCACAGCCTCTGAGACGAACAATGCGGGCTTTGAGGTGGAGCGCAGCGTCGAGGGCACACCGTTCGCGTCTATCGGCTTTGTGGAGGGACACGGCACGACGAGCACGCCGCAAGCGTACCGCTTCACCGACGATGCCCTGCCGTTCACCGCCGAGCACGTCACGTACCGGCTCAAGCAGATCGACGTGGACGGCGCCTTCGCGTACTCACCTGCCGTGGAGCTCGACCGCGGCGCGCCATCTCAGCTCGCGCTGCATCCCAACTTCCCCAACCCGGTCCGCGACCAGACGACGATCCGGTACGAGCTGCCGCGACCCGGCACGGTGCAGCTAAACGTGTTCGACGTGATGGGTCGCCGCGTGGCGCAGCTCGTCTCGGGGCCGCAGCAAGGCGGACGGAATGAGACGACCTTCCGGGCGGACCGCCTGCCGAGCGGCGTCTACTTCATCCGGTTGCACGTGGACGGGCAGTCGCTCTCGCGCCAGATGACCGTGGTGCGGTAGCGGCCGCCTGCCTCAGGCGTCGGCAGCGCGGCGGTACGCCCGCTTGAGCAGCCGCTGGAAGTGGTACACGCCCGCCTCCATCTCTACGGAGAACCGGCCCCGGTCGTATGCTTTCGACTGAAGGCCGCGCTGCACGTGCTCGCAGATGGTGATGTCCTCCTCCTGCACGGGGTCGCTGAAGGCCACGTCGCGCTCCAGG
>CAYFRX010000503.1:0-1938 GCA_964345515.1 uncultured Rhodothermales bacterium | reverse complement strand
GGCTTCACGCGACGAGATACCCTATGTAGCCTACGTAGGCCGCTAGCAACAGTCCCCCTTCCAGCCGGCTGAGCGTGAATCCGGTTCGCATGAGCGGGAGCAAAAACAGCGTGAGGCCGAGCATCACAGCGCCGTCGATCACGCTCAGGCCGCCGGTGCTCAGCGGATGCACGAGCGCGGTAACCCCCAGGATGCCGAGCAGGTTGAAGATGCACGAGCCGACGGCGTTGCCCACGGCGATGTCGCCCTCGCCCCGCCACGCGGCCACCATCGAGGTGGCGAGCTCTGGGAGGCTGGTTCCGACAGCCACTACCGTCAGTCCAATGATGACGTTGCTCACCGCCAAGAGTTGAGCCAGCGTCACAGCGCCGTCCACGAGAAAGCGCGCACCGCCGATGAGCCCGCCCAGTCCGAGGCCCAACAGAAGCAGATCAGTGCCCCAACGGTGCAGCGCGGGCAGGGCGGCCTCGAATGCGTCCTCCACGGCGGTCTCCGGCTCGGCCCGAGCCCACCGGATGCTCACGACAACGTACGCCACGAGGGCCAGCGTGAGCAACGTGCCATCGAGGCGCCCCAACCGCCCATCGACAACCAGCAACACGAGGCCCAGCGACACGACGCTCAGGATGGGCATGTCGAAGCGGATGACTTGCGCCTGCACGTGCAGCGCGCTGAGCAGAGCCGCTCCACCGAGAATCAACCCAATGTTGGCGATGTTGGAGCCGACCACGTTGCCGAGCGCGAGCTCACTGTCGCCCCGCAGCGCGGCCTCCACGCACACCACCAGTTCCGGCATGCTCGTCCCAAGCGCCACCACGGTGAGGCCGATGACCAGCGAAGAGAGGCCGAACCGTTTTGCTAGCGATGCTGCACCGCGTACGAGCCCTTCAGCGCCCCCGGTGAGCAGGATGAGACCGGCGAGCATGGAGAGAATCGGCAGCAGCATGGCGCGAGTCGCGGTGACGGCAGGGGCGTCATAAGAAGAGCGTCCGGTCCATCGGATGCAAATGGTGCGTCCTGCTGAAATCCGCGGGGCCCCATGCGCGATGCGTGGCCGGTTAGTTCAAATGAAGGAGTCCAAACGGCGTTGGCCAGACGGACGCGTACACGGCCGGCTCGGGTTTCACACCGGACGACGCCTCCTGCTCGGGATCCGGGTCGGGTGGCAGCTCGGTGGTGCTAGGAGTGAACACGCCCGAGCCGCGTGCGAGCACCTCGCCGGCTCCATTCGTAAGCTGGACCTCCACGCGGTAGCGGGGCGGCTGCGCGAGAGCCACCCGCGCCGAGGCCATGACCGTCCCGCTGTAGCCAGGCTTCAGCACGTGCATGTCGAACTGCTCGGCGACCACCACGCGGTCTTCGACGAGAGACCCTGCCGCTAATGACGCGGCATCCGCCAGCATGTCGTGATAGTGGGTATGGTTTGCCAGGGCCTGCGGGCTGAGCTGACCGGTGTCGATCTGCGCGCTCAGCTCCGCCCGCCCCAAGGCCACCGCCACGTTGTCCATGTCGCGCGGCGACATGGGCTTGTCCGCATAAATATGTTCAAGCCGCCGAAAATGCTGACTGTTGATCATGTCAAAATCGAACTTGTGAAGATGGATGCCGGACCGTCAGGAAGATCGGTCGTTCAGTGCTTTTTGTAGTGGAACGAAAAGGATGCCATCGATCACAGTCTGACCAAGTGACAGGCCGCACCACCCCGGCCCGATGGTGCGGCGCAATCCTGTCGGGTGGCCTCCGGCGCCTGTACCTGGGCGATAATTTTTTCATATAGGTTTGGTAATGATCTGGTTATCCGCAGCGCGCAGCCGCTCTGTATCCTTGCAGTGCACATTCTCCTTTGTCAAGGGCTTTCAGGCGAAGGGACCCGGCGCCACAACGAAAAGGGCGCCGGGTTTTTTCTTCTTGACATGCTCGCGGGCCGTATGGCTGCAC
>CAYFRX010000502.1:0-1939 GCA_964345515.1 uncultured Rhodothermales bacterium | reverse complement strand
CTGGCCGAGCAGGCCGCTGCCAACCTCGTCGATACGCAGGCTTACGTGGATGCGGTGCTTGGCGCGACCGGCGGGGCGTAACTGATTTTCTGAATCCAGCGATCCAATCATCATGGGTTTTATTCTGCGCGCACTCTTCCTGGCACTGGCGTGGGCTGCTCTGCAAGGGTCCTTCAGCGTGAACAACCTGCTGTTCGGGGTCCTCCTCGGCGCGGTGGTCGTGTGGTTCGTGCGGCCGCTCTACGCGCTGGTCGACTCCCGGGATCGGGAGGACCACCTTTGGCGCTGGCAACTGCTGTTGCGGGCGTGGTGGCTGCTCGTGCTCCTGCTCGTCTTTCTGAAGGAGTTGGTCCTGTCGGGACTGACCGTCGCCCGCGAGGTACTGCGGCCCACGCTGCGTATCCAGCCCGGCGTCATTGCCTACCCGCTTGACGTGCGCACCGGGCGTGAGATCACAGTGCTGGCTAATCTCATCTCGCTCACGCCGGGCACGCTCAGCCTTGACGTGTCCGATGATCGGGAGGTGCTGTATATCCATTCCCTCTCGGTCGAGAACGAGGAGGCGACCGGCGTGCGCGATCAAATTAAACAGACGCTGGAAAAGCACGTCGCGCGCGCTCTGGGACCGCTTGATGAGGAGCGTCACGTCGAGGTTCAGTCGGCGTAGCGCGGCGGATGGCATGCACCACCTCCCCGACGACATCTGGCTGCGCCGCATGACGTTCGACGCCGCGCAGACCCGTGTCTGGCTCCGGTTGCTCTCAGCGGACGAACGGGCTCGCTACGACGCCTTTCCGGTCGAGAAGCGTCAGCGCGAGTTTTTGCTTGGACGCGTCGCGTTGCGCACCCTCCTGGCCGACCGTCTCGACCGCCCGCCTGCTGCAATCCGGCTGGAGATTACGGACGAGGGAGCCGTCGAAGTGCCGGGCGCCGCGCTGCACGTCTCCATCGCCCACTCGCGCGACCGGGCCGTGGCCGCCGCGAGTCCGCGTCGCGTGGGCGTCGACCTGGAGCACGTCACGACCGTCAAGCCCGAGGTGGTCGACTTCGTACTTCAGCCCGATGAGCAGGCTCTCCTCGACACGTTGCCTATGGATCGCGACCGTGCGTTCATCCTCTGCTGGACGCTCAAAGAGGCCGCGCTGAAGGCGCTCCAGACGGGGTTTCTCCGCTCGCCGAAAAAGGTGCGCCTTGCCATCGACCCCGACGCCTGGCAGGCCACCGCCACAGCGTGGGACGAGAGCGTATGGACGGTGTGCTACACGCCGGGCGACGACGCGTTTCTGTCGGTGGCGTACCCGTCCGAGTGAGTGCTTGAGCTATTTGTGCCGGGTGGAGCGGAAGCGCGGATAGCTGTAGGCCCGCCGGCCGATGCCGTCGCACTGCGCCGCGCCCCACGTCGAGTTGTTGGTCGCATTCGCGCAGACTGTCTCTGCCACGCCACGGAGCAGCCAGCCTCCAACAGATGACGGACGCACCCGATAGGTGCCGACCGGACGCGAGCGGGGTGCCGTCACAAACGGAGCCGACAGCGTCGGGACGGTGGCGGGAAACTCATCATTCGCCGCGGGCGCGCGCAGGCCGTCAAGGTGCGGCGTGAGTCCGAGGGACGTGCGGTCCACGAGGGAGAGCGGCGTGTCGAAAGAAGACAGCACAACGCTCCTGACAGAAAGCGCGGATAGCTCGGTTCTGTCGGGCGGCGTGTCCGGCGCCTGCTGGAGTTGCGCGCGGGCGGGCAGGGCGAAGGTGGCGAGAAGGAGGACCGATGCGAGATACTTCATAGGACTGCCGAAAAAGGGTGAACGTGATCTGCTGTACAATAAGACGCAGCGGATGAGCAATAGGTAACGGCCGGGCACATGTCCAGAGGAGGGGCGCTTATTGGCAGCCCCCCGGCACGCACGGATGCGGGCGTCGCCCTGCGATCCAGCGCGGCAGC
>CAYFRX010000501.1:0-1947 GCA_964345515.1 uncultured Rhodothermales bacterium | reverse complement strand
GCAGGAGGCGCTCTTCCACCGGTGGTTCGTGGGGGACGGCGCGCCGGCGTGGCTGGAGCGCGAGCTCGCAAAACGGGCGGACCGGCCCTTCAAGATTGTGGCCATGCATCACCCCGTGCTCACGCTGGCCATGCACGACAAGGACTGGTACAGCGCGGCCAACGGAAAAGACCTGCCGGCCAAGCGCCGGGCGCTGCTCGACGTGCTGAAGGATCACGGCGTGCAGCTCGTGCTCTCCGGCCACGAGCACCTCTACGAGCGCAACCGGCTTCGCTACCGGCAGGGCGAGGGCGAGCGGCTGCTGCATCAGGTCATCAGCAGCGGGGGCGGCGCCGTGGTGCGGCCCGAGACGCCCGCCGACGTGCGCGCCGAACGCATCGCCCGCTACCACGAGCAAGGCATCGCCATCGAGCCCATCCTGCAGCGCTCCGTCTACCACTACTCGCGCGTCGCGGCCACGGCGGATTCGCTCCAAGTGGCAACCTTCGAAGTCGATGTCGGCGCGCCGCAATCGCCGACGCTGCTGGACAGGCTCGTCATCGACCGTGACGGCCGCGCCAAGGTGCCGACGCCCCCCATGCGAGTGCCAGATGATCTGTAACGATTCCCGGCTGGGTGGAACTCGCTTGTTGAAAAAGCGAGCCCCTCCGCGCTGCCATCCACTCCCGCCATGCACGGCATTCGACATACCAGCCGCTGCACGCGCTGGGCCACCGGACTCGCAGCGATGCTGCTCCTGATGGCGCCCGTGAGCGCTGCCGGGCAGGCCGCTGACTCGTCGCGCACCGCCCAGCTCCGTGCGGCGCGGCAGGCCAACCAGGCCGCGCCGCTGGAGCCGGAGGCGCGCAGCCGCTTCGAGGCAGCCCTGCTCTGGATCGAAGAGAAACGGATTCCGGCCCAGGTCACCGGGGCGGTGCAGGCGGCCTGGCGCGTACTTCCGGGCGGCGTCGGGCCCGAAACGGGCCTCGGCGGGCGCCTGGCCTACGTGCCCTACTTCGACCGCGCAGACGTGGACGTCTTCCTCTCGGCCGGCGGCAGCGTGCGCGGCTACTGGATCGTGGAGGCCACGGCTGGCTTCCGGCAGCGCCGCTGGTTCGGCTACGGATACACCCGCTGGCGCAGCCGCCGCGACGAGTTCGGCATCACCGACCAAAACACGCGGCTCCTCGACGACGGCTTCCAGCCGGGCGACCGTATCGTGTACGACGTCGAGGACGGCACGGCCGGAGGCGTCCTCGGGCTGCGCCTGAGCGAGGGGCTCACCTTGGCAGCCGGCGGCGCCTTCATGAGCTACGACCCCAATCCCGACCCTGGCATGGCCGTCTCCGAAGCCGGCCCGGCGCTTCCGTTCTCCGCATCCACCGATTACCTGGGCCTCACCGGGCACCTCATCTGGGACACGCGCGACGTGCAGTACCTGCGCGGCTTTGGCGAGCGCTACGCCTTCAACACCGACGCCTTCACCGATCGCCCCCTCAACCCGCACCGGGGCACGCTGCTCGCGGCCTCCGTCCAGCACTTCATCGAGCAGACCAGCACCGCGGGCGACTTCATGCAGTACACCGTTGAGGCGCAGCAGTACGTCTCTATCCGCAACGATTACCACACGCTTGCCCTGCGTCACCGCTCCGTCTTCACCGACCGCCTCAGCAACGCGCAAGTGCCGTTCTACCAACTGCCGTACCTCGGCGGCAACCACTCGCTGCGCGGCTTCAGCACGTACCGCTTTCGCGATGTGCACGCGCTCCTCTACAACGCCGAATACCGGTGGCGCGTCTGGATCATGATGGATCTGGTGCTCTTCGCCGATGCCGGCAAGACGTTCGCGGAGGCCGATCAGTGGGGCGTTACGGATTTGGAGACGTCACTCGGCGGCGGCCTGCGCGTCACCACGACGCAGTCGACGCTGATGCGCTTCGAGGTGGCGCGGAGCCCCGAGGACGTGCG
>CAYFRX010000500.1:0-1948 GCA_964345515.1 uncultured Rhodothermales bacterium | reverse complement strand
GCGAGAAAGGTGGCGAGGAACGAGAAATCGAAGGAGCCCCCAGCAATCGTTTCATCGATCGTCGATCAGCACGACGTGCACCCGCTCCGGGCCGTGCGCGCCACGGACGAGCGCCCCCATGTCGGCCGTGGCGCTGGGGCCAGTGGCGAGGATGACACTCGTGCAGCCGTCCTGGATGTGGCACGATAGGTGCTCGAAGGCGGCCGTCATATCGGGAACGACGTCCGAGGCGCGAAGCACGGCCACGTGCAGCGGCGGAAACAAGCTGGCCGCCTCGGTGGCATCGGCCCACGACTCGATCACGATGCTGCCGTAGTCGGCAATGCCCAGGCGGGCGGCTGTCACTCCCGTCCGCGCGGCCCGCAACTCGTCGGCCGATGGGTCGAGCGTCTCGTTCGTCGCATCCAGCGAGACGCCATCGATGGGAAGTACAGTGCCCACCACCGGCGGCTCCACGATCCGCTGCAGCACAGCCTTCCCATCGCACGCCGCGGTTCGCGTCCATGCGACCTCCAACCGGTCCAGCGAGACGAGAAAGCGGTCGACGACGTCAGAGGTGGGAGTCGTCATACGGGAACGGCGAACTGTGTTTGCGGGGGCGGCTGGGGATCCGCTCGCGGAGGCGTACGCCCCGTGAACGGGATGTTAAGTGTTGTACCTCCGCTGCCGCTGATGGATTCATCCAGTGCGGGTTCCAAGCTCCATCCGGTCCGCCCCGATCGGTAGCGGCTCTACATCTCGCCGTGTGCCCCAGGGGTCCGTGCCGGCGCGGTCAGCCCTCGAGACGCGTTTGCTCCAACAAACGCCACAACTTGTCCCCGAATCGATTATCTTGATCCAATCCGTACATCCGCTCCAGCTTCCCGCCCGCACCTGGACGCCTGTTATGCGATCATTTTTACTTTTGCCATTTTTACTTCTGCTCGTCTTCGTGACCTACGTCCTTCCCGCTTCGGCGCAGGATTTCGCGCGGGAGCAACTCAACGCCTCTCCTCGTCATCACGAGTGGGTCGAGGTTTCATCGGGCGACCGTACCGTGTATAGCTTCGTGGCGTATCCGGAAACGGACGCTACCCCGAACGACCTGGCTGGTCTCCCGTCCGCGCGGTGGCGCCGGGCCCGCTCTTCTCACCCGCTCAATGCGTGCGGAAACCGCGTTAACATCTTCTGGATCGGCGCGTAGGAGTAGTCCTTCTCGCCCCAATGGACACCCTGCCCCATGCTGAGCCCAGCTGTCGAGGACTACCTGAAGGCGATCTATAAGCTGCAAAGCGAGAGCGCGTCTGATCATATTTCGACGGGCGACATCGCAGCGGCCATGGAGGTTTCAGCGGCCTCCGCGACCAACATGGTGAAACGGCTTGCCGACTTCGAGCTGATCGAGTACGAGTCGTACAAGGGCGCGCGCCTGACGGACGCCGGGCGCAAGGTGGCCCTGGAGGTCATCCGCCACCATCGCCTGCTCGAACTCTACCTCAAGGAAGTGCTTGATTACCCGTGGGAGGATGTGCACCGCGAGGCCGAACAGCTGGAGCACCACATCTCGGAGACGTTTGAATCGAAGATCGAAGAGATGCTCGGCTACCCGACTCGCGACCCGCACGGCCACCCGATTCCATCGCGCGAGGGCGTCGTTGACCAGCGCACCACCCGGCCGCTGACGGAACTCGACGTCGGTACGCCGGCCGTGATTGACCACCTCTCTGACGAAGACCCGGCACTGCTCCGCTTGCTCGAACAGCGCGATCTGCTTCCCGACACGCAACTCGAAGTGGTCGATCGCAAACCGCTTGAAGGGCTCCTCACCGTCGCCGTGGCCGGGCAGGAGCAACTCGTCGGCTACCGCGTGGCGCTGAAAGTTTTCGTGCGCACCCGCAGCGGGCTCGCCGGCTCTGAGTCGTGAGGCTCCCTTCTCCTGGTCTCGGCCCGGCGGGCACGGCGTCCTCCT
>CAYFRX010000499.1:0-1952 GCA_964345515.1 uncultured Rhodothermales bacterium | reverse complement strand
ACGCCCAACCCACAACTCGTAACGCCCCATGCACTGGATCCAACAGCACGTCACTCTCGATGCCAAGCCGCGCGGGTTTCACCTCGTCACGGATGAAGTGATGCGGCAGGTGGACGGCCTAACGCGCATCCAGACCGGCATCGCGCACGTCTTCATCCAGCACACCTCGGCGTCGCTCACGCTGAACGAGAACGCGAGTCCGGCCGTACGGGGCGACTTCGAGCGACACTTCAACGAGATGGTGCCCGAGAACCAGCCGTACTACGAGCACACGCTGGAAGGGCCCGACGACATGCCGGCGCACATCAAGGCGTCGCTGCTCGGCAACCATCTGTCCATCCCCATCGCAGAGGGGCAGCTCGCGTTTGGCACGTGGCAGGGCATCTACCTGTGCGAGCACCGCGACCACGCCAAGCCGCGCACGCTCGTCGTGACCGCCTTCGGCGAGGCCGACTGAGCGGCATTTGCATGACGCATTTGCATCAGGGCTGGCTGGCGCGTAGCATGAATCCATCTACTCGACCCGCTGCTACGCACCTCCACTAGCATGTCCTCCCGCGTTTCTCGGCGCTTCGGTCGTGTCGGGGCAATCACCGCGTGCCTCGTCCTGCTCGTGAGCACGGCGGCCCTGCGTCCGCCGCCGCAATCGCTGGAGCAAGCGTCTGCCGACACCACGATGGTTCCGCAGCCCTCGGCGGCCGACTCGACGCTGGAAGCGCGCCTCCGCCAGATCTTTGGCCAGATCGAGGACTTCCAATCCATTGCGGTGCGCGTCCAGAGCGGCGTCGTGCAGCTCGGCGGGACGGTGCTGCAGCCGCAGGATGCCACCCGGGCAGAGGAACTGGCGCGCCAGGTCGACGGCGTGCTGTACGTCGTAAATAACGTGCAGGCGGAGACGGACGTCGAGACGCGCGTGGCGCCAGCGTTGGAGAAGATCCAGAGCTACGCCGACCGCGCCGTGGCCAACCTGCCGCTCCTGGCCATTGCCGTGCTCGTGGTCGTGTTGTTTGGGCTGGTGAGCCGGCAGATCGGCCGCTGGGAAGCGCCCGCACGCCGGCTCCGCATCAGCCCGCTCGTCTGGCAACTGATCCGCCGTGTCCTGCAGGGCGTCGTGGCGTTTGTGGGCCTTCTGCTTGCGTTCGACCTTTTGGGCGTCACCTCGCTGGTGGGCGCGGTACTGGGCACGGCGGGCGTGGCCGGGCTGGCGGTGGGCTTCGCCTTTCAGGACATTATCGAGAACTACCTCGCCGGCGTGCTCCTCAGCATCCAACAGCCCTTCAACGTGAACGACGTGGTGGAGGTCGGCGATCATCAGGGGCGGGTGGTGCGGCTCACGGCGCGCGAGCTCGTCCTGCTCACGTTCGAGGGGAACCACGTGCGCCTGCCCAATGCCACCGTGTTCAAGAGCGTGACGGTCAACTACACGCGCAACCCGCGGCGGCTCTTCTGTTTCGACGTGGGCGTCGGCGTGCAGGAGGATCTCGTCGCCGTCACGCGGCTGGGCATCGACACGCTCGATGCGATGAACGGCGTGCTGCCGGAGCCGGGGCCGTTCGCGCGCATCGAAGCGCTGGGCGACTTTGCCGTCATCGTGCGCTTCCACGGCTGGGTCAACCAGCGCGACGCCGACTTCTTCAAGGTGCAGAGCGAGGCGATTCGGCTCGTCAAGACGGCCTTCGACGAGGCGGGGATCGACATGCCCGAGCCCACGCAGCGCATCCTCACGCGCCGGATGGAGGCGCCCGGGCCGGTCAAGAAGACCACACCGCAGTCATCGGCCGCAGAGCAAGCCGCGACGATCGATGTGGCGCCGGACGGGGAGCTGGAGGCGCAGGTGGAAGAAGACCTTGCCCAGTCGGAAGAGTCCAATCTTCTCGCGTCGCAGGACGAGTCGTGAGCGATCCACACCGGCGCTGTGTAGGGAGCCCGCTCCGCACGATGCCTCAATCAGA
>CAYFRX010000498.1:0-1955 GCA_964345515.1 uncultured Rhodothermales bacterium | reverse complement strand
TCCGGCATGTTCACCGTCTTGCTGATGGCGCCGGAGACGAACGGCTGCACGGCGGCCATCATGCGGATGTGGCCCATGTGGTGGATGGACCGCTCGCCGTTGGCGGGCTTGAACGCGCAGTCGAAGACGGGCAGGTGCTCGTTCTTGAGCACGGGCGCGCCCTCAATGGTGTCGTTCTCGTCGATGTACTCGATGATGGCCATGCGCTCGTCCTCGGTGTAGCCAAGGCGCTTGAGCGCGAGGGGCACCGTCTTATTGACGATCTTGAACATGCCCTCGCCTTCGCCGGCCAGCAGCTTGTACTTCACGAGCGCGATGTCGGGCTCGATGCCCGTCGTGTCGCAGTCCATGTAGAAGCCGATGGTGCCGGTCGGCGCGATGACGGTGGCCTGCGCGTTGCGGTAGCCGTGGCGCTCGCCGAGGGCCACCATGCGGTCGGCGCTGGCCTGCGCGGCCTGGCGCAGGTAGTCCGGGCACGTCGGGTCGATGTCCTGCACGGCGTCGCGGTGCATGCGCATGACCTCCAGGAAGGGCTCCTCGTTCTCGGCGTAGCCGTTGAACGGGCCGATCTTCTTGTTCGCGGCGATCTCGGCGCTGCGGGCGTACGCCTCGCAGTGGTTGATGGCCTGCACGGCGCCGGCCACGGCGCGGCCTTCGTCGCTGTCGTACGGGAAGCCCATGGCCATCAGCATGGCGCCCAGGTTGGCAAAGCCGAGGCCCAGCGGACGGAAGTCGTGCGAGTTCTTGGCGATGTCATGGCTCGGGTAGCCCGCATTGTCGACCAGGATCTCCTGGGCCGTGATGAAGATGCGGGCCGCTGCGCGCAAGCGCTCCACGTCGATCGACGCGTCGTCGCGCTGGTACTTGCGCAGGTTGAGGCTCGCCAGGTTGCACGCCGAGTCGTCGAGGAAGAGATACTCGCTGCAAGGGTTACTGCTGTTGATCGGCGCCGTGTTCTTGCAGGTGTGCCACTTCTGGATCGTGTCCTCGTACTGCAGCCCCGGGTCGCCGCAGACGTGCGTGCCCTCGGCGATCTTGCCGAGGATCTTGTCGGCGTCCACCTTCTCGATGGTCTCGCCGGAGAGGACGGCGCGCAGCGGGTACTTGGTGCCCTGGTCGGCGGCCTTCATGAACGCATCGGTGACGCGCACGCTCTGATTCACGTTCTGGAAGGCGACCGAGCCGTAGGCCGGGCCGTTGAACGAGCCGTCGTAGCCCTGCTCGATGAGGGCCCAGGCTTTGCGCTCCTCCTTCTGCTTGGCCTCCACGAACTCCATGATGTCTGGGTGCCACGACTTCAGCGTCTGCATGATCGCGGCGCGGCGCGTCTTGCCGCCGCTCTTGATCGTGGAGCCCGTCTCGTCCTGCACCTTCATGAAGGAGACCGGGCCGGAGGGCGTGCCGCCGCCGGAGAGCTTCTCCTTCGAGGAGCGGAGCGTCGACCAGTCCGCGCCCACGCCGGAGCCGAACTTGAACAGCCGCGCGCTCTCGCCCATCAGCTTCCAGATGTCGTCGATCGAGTCCTCGACGCTAATGATGAAGCAGGCGCTGGCCTGCGGGCGCTCGTACGGGTCGACGTCGACGATCTTCTCCTTGTCGAAGTCCCAGCCCGAGATGGTCGTGTCGCCGGTGTCCTCGACGCCGTACTGCTGGTTGAGGCCGACGTTGAACCACACGGGCGAGTTGAAGGCGCCGTACTGGTTCACGCAGAGCCACGTCAGCTCCTCGTAAAACGTTTCGGCGTCTTCCTCGGTGGCGAAGTAGTTCTGCTGCTTGCCCCAATCGGTGATCGTGCGGGTGACGCGGTGGACGAGCTGCTTCAGCGAGTCCTCGCGGCCGCCGTCCTCGGGCGGGGTGTCGACGTCGTCGAGGTCGCCGTAGAAGTACTTGCTGGCGACGACGTTCGTGGCGAGCTGGCTAAAGGCTTTGGGAAACTCGACGTCGTTTTGCTCGAA
>CAYFRX010000497.1:0-1956 GCA_964345515.1 uncultured Rhodothermales bacterium | reverse complement strand
TCCACAATTCACAACCAACCACGCCATGAAACCCCTCAGCCGCCTACTTACGATCACACTCGCTCTCGCCCTTGCCCTTACCGGATGCGACAGCACCGGCTCCAACGAGCCGGAGAGGCCTCCTGTGGTCGAGGTGACCGCCGTCAATCATACGGGTCTCGAACTCTCCACCCGCGAGATTTCCTCCGGTTGGACCACCTTCCGGTTTGTGAACGATACACATGCCATCCACTTCGTGATCTTAGAAAAGATGCCTGTCGCCGGAGGCGAGCAGAAGACGGTCGAGGATAGCAAAGCCGAGGTCGTGCCCGTCTTTCAAAACATCATGGATAACATCAATGGGAACGAGCCTAGCTTCCCGGATGCCGGATTCGAGTTGCCCGAGTGGTATTCCGACGTGGTGTTCGTGGGAGGACCCGGGCTCACCTCGCCGCATGAGACGAGCGAGACCACGGTGAACCTGGAGCCTGGTACGTACGTGATCGAGTGCTACGTCAAATCGGAAGAGGGCGTCTTCCACTCGGCCGAAGCGATGATCGAAGAGTTGACCGTGACCGAATCGTCCAATGCGGCGGAGCCGCCCGAAGCGACGCTTCAACTCACGGTTTCCAGCAGCGACGGAATTACCATGGACGGCGAGATTGACGAACCGGGCGAGCACACCGTCCAGGTCACCTTCGCCGACCAGACGGCCTACGCCCACTTCCTGGGCCATGACGTTCACCTGGTGCGCCTGAGCGACGGCGCCAACATGGAGGAGCTGGGCGCCTGGATGAACTGGGCCACGCCGGGCGGACTGGCCGAGCCGGCCCCCTCCGGGAGCCGATTTCTCGGAGGTGCCCAGGACATGCCTGCAGGCTCAACCACGTACATACGCGCGAACCTGACGCCGGGCCGCTACGCCTGGATCGCCGAGGTGCCCGACCCGGGCGCGAAGGGCATGCTCAAGATGTTCACCGTGGAGTAGCCGCGGGGCCGATTACACCAGCCGGTCGCGGACGGCGTCGACGCGCGTGCGGCCGACGGGTAGCGTCGTGCCATCGTGCAGCTCCACGGCGTAGCGGCTGCCCTCGTGGGCGAGGACGTGGGCCACGGCGCTCATCCGCACCACGTACGAGCGGTGGATGCGCACGAAGTCATCCGGCAGCAGCGTGACGAGGCGCTTGAGCGGCTTGTCGTGCAAGGCGGTCGACCCGTCGCGGAGCATGAGTTCGCTGTACGAGCCGGCGCCCTGCAGGTAGTGCACGCGCTCGACGGCGATCAGCGTGATGCGGCCGCTGGTGCGCACGGCGAGGTAGCGGGCCGGCGGATTGGTGCGCGCGTCGGTACGCAGGCGCAGCAGCGCGTGGGCCAGCCGCTCCCGCCCAAACGGCTTGCCGATGAAGTCGAGCACGCCGAGCTCGAAGGCCTCGATGGCGCGGTCGGTGTACGCTGAGATGACGATGGTGTGGAACGCGCCCGCCACCGACGATCGGAGCAGGTCGAAGCCGTCCGCACCGTGCAGGTTGAGGTCGAGGAAGAGCAGGTCGATGGCGCCGTCGAACAGCGCGTCCTGCGCGGCGTCAAACGCCTCCGCCGTCTCAACGACGAGGTCTGCCTCGTCCAGGATCGACCGCGTCAGCCGCGCGATGCGCCGGGCGATGATCGGTTCGTCTTCGACGATGAGGATGCGCACGGGGGGTTTGGGTTGCGGGTTGTGGGTTGCGGGTTGTGGGTTGAGCGTTGGGAGGTTGAACGTTGGACCGTTGAACGTTGGAAGATTACAAGATCAGCCGCCAGTGCGCAGTTCGATGACGGTCGTCCACGTGCCGGTACGCGGCGTGCTGGTGAGCGACCAGGCGTCGCCGAAGCTCTCGCGGAGGCGGGCCTTCACGTAGCGGAGGCCGGTGCCCTCGCGGTCGATCGCCGGGGCAGAGCCGGTGCGCGGCGTGTGGAGCGTGTAGCGCCAGCCGTCAT
>CAYFRX010000496.1:0-1959 GCA_964345515.1 uncultured Rhodothermales bacterium | reverse complement strand
GGCCGACGGGTCGATTCGCTCGGTGAAGACGAGGACGGAAAGCCCGTAGAGCGCCACGACCACGAAGCACATCAGCGGCACCACGTAGGCCAGGTTGATGCTGCCGGTGGCGTCCGAGATGAGTCCCTGCACGGCCGGCAGCGCCGCCCCGCCCAGGATCGCCATGATCAACCCCGAGCCGCCGATCTTGGCATCTTCGCCCAGGCCGCGCACGGCCAGCCCAAAGATCGTCGGAAACATCAGCGACATGCATCCCGAGATGCCGATGAGCGCGATGACCCCGACGTAGCCGCCGCCCATCATGACGACCGTCGTCAGCACGATGGCCACGCCCGACAGCACGGTCAGCATCGTGCTGGACTTGACGTAGTTCATCAGCCAGGTGCAGAGGAAGCGGGAGGCGGTAAAGAGCACCAAGGCCGCGATGTAGTAGCTGGCTGCCTGGGCCTCGGTGTGGCCCAGCTCGTCCATCACGTAGCGGATGGTGAACGACCACACGCCGATCTGCGCACCTACGTAGAAGAACTGCGCGACCACGCCGCCCAGATAGTGCTTCAGACGAAAGAGCCGCTTGAGCGTGTCCAGCAGACTGACCTGTCGGGTCGGATCCGAATCGTCCGGCATGTCGGTGGCCGCGATCAGTCCCCAGATTACGACGAGCACGACGGCCACGCCCACGTACGGTCCCATCACGGCGGTGAGCTCGGCGGACTGAATGGCCTGCAGCTGCTCGGCGGGCATCTGCGCGCGCTCCTGCGCAGTTGACTGATTGAGCTTGGACAGGATGAACGTCTGGCTGAGGAAGACGCCCGTGATGGAGCCGAGCGGGTTGAACGACTGCGCCAGGTTGAGCCGCTGGGTGCCGGTCGCCTCCGGGCCGAGGGCGATGATGAACGGATTCGCGCTCGTCTCCAGAATGGAGAGTCCCCCGGCGAGGATGTAGAGAGCCCCCAGAAAGTGGAAGTAGTTCATCGTGATGCTCGCCGGGTAGAAAAGCAGCGCCCCAATGACAAACAGGCCCAGTCCGAGCAGTACGCCTGCCTTGTACGTGTACCTCCGGATGAACAGCGCCGCCGGCAGCGCGAGGCACCCGTAGGCGCCGTAGAACGCGACCTGTACCCAGGAGGTCTGGAAGTCTGACATGCTCAGGATGCGCTTGAACGCCGCCAGAAGCGTGTCGGTCATGTTGTTGGCCAAACCCCACAGCGCAAAGCAACTCGTCAGCAAGATGAAAGGCCACAAAATGCGACGCGACACCACAGGCGGCTTCGTGGCCGTGGCGGACGCCGAGGGATCATCAGGCGTTCTGTCCATCTGCGTACTGGAGGCGATGAGCGGGGACGTTCAGCGTGCACACTTCCTCTTTCGCGGGAGGCGCCACGGATGCGCCGATCCACACGTTGTGCAACCACCCGACGCATCAGCGTACAGAGTACGGCACAGCATTTTCAATTTGAACCCCAGGTCCTGCAACCTGACAACCTGAAACCACCCAGGCGGACCGCACGCCAAACGCTGCAAGCGGAAATTATTCGAGCAGTCCGCTGGGACCGTCGACGCGCCGGCTTCCCCGTCTCCATCAGAGACTGTCTGCGAAGTTAACGTGAAGGCGAGACGCAGCCGTTTTGAGTGGAGGCGAAGGCGCCAAAGACGCGGGACTTAATCCCGAAAATAGGGAACGTCTAGGTCTCCACTCATCAATGAGCCTCTAACATGCCAAACGACTATGAAAAGCGCTACTATGAGCGCGAACTGAGCCGCTTGTTGCAACGCGTGCTGGATCCCGACGAAATCCTCTGTAAAGACGCGGCACTCGACAAGGAGCGCGCCGAGCACATCAAGGCACAAGTCAAACGCAGCCAGCGGAAGCTCGATCTCGTGTACGAAGAGCTCGATTTTCTGGCACCGAAGGAGACCTGAGCGGCAACCTCCTTCGCGAAGATGGACTCAGCGCTCGAT
>CAYFRX010000495.1:0-1960 GCA_964345515.1 uncultured Rhodothermales bacterium | reverse complement strand
TTCGAGGGCGGGATCGGTTGCCACAGCGTGGGGCTGTGATGTCCGTCCTTTCAGCGCTGCCAAACGAAACGAGCCCAATCGCAGGGAGCCCCAGAAGCACACTGTGTAGCCGCGCGCCCTCAGACGGTGCACGACCGAGGGCCTGTCGCATAGGCCAGCCGGCTAGTGCCGATGGTGAGATACCCGCCCGCCACCAGCAGCAGCGACATGACAATCAGCATCGACTTCGTGGTGGTCAGCACGCCGCACGCGGTGGCGAGTGCGGGAAGCTCCGCCGGGAACGCGCTGAGCAACACGACCACGACGGCATCTTCGATGAGGTTGAGCCCGCCCGCAATGGCCGGTAGCCAGGCCACCGCATAGAGCAGCCGCGGCACCCGTCCGCGAAGGAGGCGCCCGTGTCGACGCACGACCTTGCGGCGGCCTCCATGGCGCTGACGTATGGCCTCACGGTGCTACAGGCGCCACCTGCGAGCGACGGCGCTGGAAGACCGAGTGCAGGAAGGCCGAACGCGAAACCCGGAACGCTACTTACGCTCTTTTTGCGCAGCATCATCACCACGGCGGCGCCTGCAGAAGGAACGTCCGGCGTGGCGTGACCGAAGGCTCAACGCGCATCGACGCACTGGAGCACGGCATGGCGGAGGGCGACTTCACGCGGGTCGCTCCAGAGCGCGGTGCCCATCCGGTTCGGAGCGTAGGCAAAACCGAGTTCACGCGCCGGATCGGCGAAGGCGAACGCCCCGCCCGCGCCCGGCGCGCCGAACGCCTGCGGGCTGCCAAACGGGAAGTCGTCGAACGGCTTCCAGTACCCGAGCGCGTACGCCGTGTTGGTCTTCAGCACGACGTCGTACGTCCCCTCGGTCGGCGGGTCGGGCGGGGCGGTGAGTGCAGCGTGGGTCCCCACATCGAGGCCGACGGCCGCCGGATCGCTCGCCAGCAGCCCGTACAGCTTGGCCACATCGCGGACCCGCCCGATGCCGTTACCGCCCGGGATTTCGAGCGTGCGGTACGCCGGATCGTTGAGCTCGGCGGGCGTGCGCATGTCGAACGGGCTCAGCGCGCGCGTCGTCACCGACCACGGGTTGGCCAGCGCGGCCACCATGCCCCACGGAAACCGGCCGAGGCTCGTGACCATCTGGATCGGGTGAAAGCCCTGAATACCGGCCACCTGTGCCTCCACGTGGGGCGGCAGGCCGATGTAGAATGCCAAGTCGAGCGGCGCGGCAATCTCCTCGGCGAAATAGGCCCCGAGCGTGCGGCCGTGCGGATCGGTGCGGCGGAGCAGTTCGCTCTCGTACCAGCCAAGCGACCAGGCGTGATACCCGTGGCGCGTGCCCGGCGCCCAGTCCGGTACCTTTGCGGCAAGCAGCGCCATCAGCCCGTTGCGGTCGGCGATACGCTCGGGCGTCAGCGTGTCATCGATGGCGGCCACGCCAGCCTGGTGCGCCAGCAGCTCGCGCACGGTGACCTCCGCCTTCCCGTGCTGACCGAACGCGGGCCAGTGCACGGCCACCGGGTCGTCGTAGGCAAAGAGGCCCTGCGCGTGGGCATGGGCCATCGCGGCGGCCGCCATGCCCTTCGTGGCGGAGAACATGAGCACGAGCGTGTCCTCGGTCCACGGCACGGGGCGCGTCGCATGCCGGTGGCCGCCCCACAGGTCGACGACCTTCTCGCCGCGGTAGTACGCCGCACACGCCGCGCCCCGCTCGTCGCGGTCGGTGAGGTTGGCGCGAAACGCGTCCCGCACGGGCTCGAAGCCAGGCGCTACCGTGCCGTGCAGAAGCGTCGGGTCGGAAACAGGCATAGGTGCTGGGGGAATGAGGCCGTGAGGAAAGAGGGAGGCGACGTATGTGGGAGCATCCAGTAGGGAGCAACCAACGGGACAACGGAGCAGCGCCAGCAGAAAGTCAGCGGTGACGGCCCGTTTATTCCGTGCTGTCGGTCAGGCGATGTCGCG
>CAYFRX010000494.1:0-1962 GCA_964345515.1 uncultured Rhodothermales bacterium | reverse complement strand
CGGGCGTCTCCAGCACGAGCGGGTTGCCGTGCGTGCCGAAGGCGATCATGCCGGGTCCCGTCATTTGCATGTTGAAGAGGCCGCCGCTGGCCATGCCAGAGATCTTCTTCATCATGGTGATGTCCCACGCCACGGAGTCCTCGAAGGCGAGCACGTCACTGCCGTTGACGGAGATCGACTCGCCCTCGCCGAGGCGCAGCACATGGATGCGCTTGCCCTGGTCGGCGAGGTACAGGTGCCCGCGGCCGGTGGCCTGCATCGTCAGCGTGCCCTCGCCGGTGACGGCCTTCTTCAGCCATTTGCCGACGCCGCCGTGCTTCTGCTTGAACGTGATGTCGCCCGTGAACGCGACCATGCTGCCCGCCTTCGCCCACACCATGCCGTCGACGGTCACGTCAAGCAGGCGGCTGTTTTCGAGCTGGAAGACGGCGCCGGGGGCGTCCTTCTCCTGATTCGCGTCGATGAACTGCTGGAGCTCCATAGGTTGAATCGTCGGGTGGATAGATCGTCGGGGATGCTGGTGGGAGGACGGGCAAGCGCCGGCGATTGATACAACCGGCTCAGGCGAGGTCGACCAGCACATCGGCGTCGATGCGGTGCGTGCCGTCGAAGCGGACGGTGCGGTGCGGGATGTCGTGCGCGTCGAGCCGGGCTTCTTCGTCGGCCACGCGGCCGGCAGGAATGTATTCGTCCTCGGTGCCAATGACGAGCGTAAGGTCGAGCGATGCGAGCAGCGATCGGTGCGCGTCGAGGTCGAGATCGGGCGGCACGCCGCCGGCCCACAGCGTGAGGCGATCGACACGGGCTGCGCCGAGCGCGGCCCAGCGGCAGGCCGTCGCCGTGCCCTGCGAGAAGCCGAGCACATGCACCGGCGCGTCGTCAGGAAGACCGTCGTCGTCGAGCTGCGCGTAGAGCCGGTCGAGGTAGCGGACATAGTCGTCGATCTCGCGGGTGCGGTCGGCCTTCGTCATCCACGAGGCGCCGACGCGGTCGTGCTCCGTCAGGCCGTCTAGGTAGAAGCGGGAGAGCGCCTCAGGCGCCGCGATGAGGCGGGTGCCATCGTCCAGCGCCCGGAACGGGCGGATGAAGTACGCGGCCAGTTGCCCGTAGCCGTGCAGCACCATCCACGCTTCCTGGGCGGCGGCCGGATCGCCGAGCGTCGCATAGCGCGCCGTGCGCGTCGTGGGCAGGTGGTGGAGGGTGGTAGGTTGGGAAGCCATCAGCGCTGTTCGGCCATGATGTCGCGGATGATGCGGTGGTGATGCCCGGTGTGGATGCGGGCGAAGCGGAGCCACTGCTGAGCCTGCTCGGTGTGTCGGGCCCATCACCGATGTTCACGGCGCGGTGAAATCCAAAACACGAGAAGCGTGGGGGCAATGAAGCAAGCGACGGATGCGATGCGTGCTAAAACGCCTCCGAGGGCGGTGTGGCGGTGGCGTGCGCTTCGATGAAGTCGAGCGCGCCGGCTGGGTCGGATGTGACGTGCACGAGCTCCTCCGGAAGAGCGCGGGCGAACTGCTCGTCGTAGAGCTGCTCGAAGAAGGCCAACAGCGGGTCGAAGAAGCCGTTCGTGTTGATGAGCGCAATGGGGCGCTGGTGGTAGTCGAGCTGCTTCAGCGTGAGCACTTCCAGGAACTCTTCCAGCGTGCCGTACCCGCCGGGCAGCACGGCGAACCCGTCGCCCCGTTTGTACATGACCCGCTTCCGTTCGCGCATCGTATCGGTGACGATGAGCTCGTCGGCCACACCGTACGCGATGCCCTCTTTCGCTTTTAGTTTCTCCGGGATGACGCCCACAACGTGCCCGCCTTCCTCGTGAAGCGTACGGGCGAGCACGCCCATCAGCCCGACGTTGCCGCCACCGTACACGAGCGCATGCCCACGCTCACCCAGCGCACGGCCCAGCTGCTGTGCGACGTCGGGGTACACGGCATCGATGCGGTTGCTGGACGAGCAGTAGAC
>CAYFRX010000493.1:0-1962 GCA_964345515.1 uncultured Rhodothermales bacterium | reverse complement strand
GCGTAGGCATTGATCACCGCCCCTGTGCGCGACAGCGATGCAAACGGCACCGTGCGCGATCCCCCCGGCACCGTGACCGTGGTGCGCCCGTGCGGCGTGCCCGTCTCCAAGACCAGCGCGCGTACCCGGGCGGCTGACAGCTCCGGGTGATACGCCATGATGAGCGCAGCAAGGCCTGACACCATGGGGGCGGCGAAGCTCGTGCCATCGTTCCGCTCGTAGTCGTTCCCCGGCACGGTCGAGTAGATAGACGCCCCCGGCGCAAACACATCCACCGTCTCCGCGCCGTAGTTGCTGAAGGACGCCGCGAGCGCTTCGCCCGGATTGGGCGACGACGCGCCCACTTCGATCCAGAGGCTCGCCGCGCCACCGTTCGCGTAGTGACGCGTCGGGAAGCTGTCCGTCGAGTCGATGTTCGCGCCATCGTTCCCGGCCGCGTGAATCATGAGCACGCCCAGCGAATCGGCATGCTGCACCGCCGCGTCGACCACTGCTTTGTGCGGTGAGTAGCCCTTGCCGAAGCTCATGTTGATGATATCGGCGCCATTATCCGCCGCGTAGCGAATCGCGTTGGCGACGTCCTTGTCGCGCTCGTCGCCATTCGGCACAGCCCGGATGGACATGATGCGCACGCCCGTCGCCACGCCGTTCATGCCGACGCCGTTGTCGCGCGCAGCGCCCACGATGCCCGCCACGTGCGTGCCATGGTCGGCGTCGGGCCCCGTCACGTCGTTGTTGCCGTAGATCCGCTCCGTCTTATTGCTGTAGTCGTCGCCCACGATGGGCCGCGGGTTGAAGTCGGGGTTGTAGCGGTACTCCACCTGCGTTTGCAGGTAATCATGGTACTCCTCAATATCTGTGGGGGTAGCCCCTTGCTGGTAGAAGTACACCAGAATGTCGCGGGCCCGTTGCACCTGCGGCTCGGTGGCCTCTACCTGTCGGACCGCCTGCTCCGTGAGCGTGTCGGTCTGCAGATGATTCTTGAGCGCGGCGGTCGCCGCCTGCACGGTGCGGTGCGCCTGCCGTACGTTTTGTAGTTGCTGCCGCGCCTCAGCCCGCTTGGACTCAAACTCGGACCGGATGCGCTGGTAGCGGGCGTACGCGTCGCGCTCGGCGGGCGGCACGGCGGCCGAGTCGACGCCCGCAAAGCGGTCGCTCAGCTGGACGTAGAGGCGCGTCAGCTCGAACGTGTCGTATTCGACGTTCTCGCCATCGGGCCCGCCGATGAAGTTCCAGCCGTGCACGTCGTCCACGTACCCGTTCTGGTCGTCGTCCATGCCGTTGCCGGGCACCTCGTC
The DNA here is from genome assembly GCA_964345515.1 of uncultured Rhodothermales bacterium. Taxonomy (GTDB): domain Bacteria; phylum Bacteroidota; class Rhodothermia; order Rhodothermales; family Salinibacteraceae; genus JAAAPH01. The sequence goes on along the minus strand of CAYFRX010000493.1, from coordinate 664 downwards.
TTCGTTCGTCCAGATGACCGGTTGCAAATCTTCATGCTCGATGTCGATGCCCGAGTCGATGATGGCCACCGTCACGGTGTCTTTCGGTGCGCGGCCGTCGAGCAGGGTCTGATATGCCCGGCGCGTGCTCAGACCGGGCGCAGATCCGGTGGTGGGATCGTCATGAAACCAGTCTGTTGTGGCCTCGGCGGGGCCGGCTGCAGTAGATGCCGTATCCGCAGCGGGGGCCTCGGCGGTCCGATCGGAGGCGGCCGTATCCGCCTCAGGACGATTCGCCTCCGTCGTGGTTACCGTGTCATCACCGGACGGGTTGGACGGCGATGCGGTCTGCTGGGAGCTGGCGCACCCGGCCACGGTGATGAGAAGAACGAGGGCGAGCAGCGAGCGCGTGATGGACATGGAGAGCATCATTCGGTCGGACAAAGCAGGCGGGGGTTTCGTGCCGCACAAGTACCGCAGAGGCTGTTTGAAGTTGCATCGCGCGCCACGCCTGAAGTCCCGCACCCGACACCCACTCGGCAGCGCGCCCTGTTGGCACCGCTTTGCCGCTGCCGTGCAGCCTCCGAGCCCAGGATGGTGGCCGAGATCATGTGACTGCTTCGCGGGTGGAAGCCGGCGAACCTGCACCGCACCCTTCGCACGCCACCGGCCTCCCCATTCTGAT
>CAYFRX010000492.1:0-1983 GCA_964345515.1 uncultured Rhodothermales bacterium | reverse complement strand
TGCGCTGCCTCCGGACGACGGGCTGGCTCAACTTCCGGATGCGCGCGATGCTCTGCTCGTTCGCCGCGTACGACTGCTGGCTCGACTGGCGCCGCTTCGCGCCGTTCTACGCCCAGCTCATGGCGGATTACGAGCCCGGCATCCACTACCCGCAGGTGCAAATGCAATCCGGCACCACCGGCATCAACGCGGTGCGCATCTACAATCCCATCAAGCAGGGCAAGGATCACGACCCGGATGGCACGTTCATCCGCCGCTGGGTGCCGGAGCTGCGCGGCGTCAACAATGCGGCGAGCGTGCACGAGCCCTGGACGATGCCGCCCATCGAGCAGCATGCCGCCGGCTGCGTTGTGGGTGAGGACTACCGGGAGCGCATCGTAGACCACAACGCGGCCTATCACCACGCCAACGATCGCATCTGGGCCCTGCGCAAGCAGCCTCACATCAAGGCCAAGAAGGAGCGGATTCTAGAGAAGCACGGCAGCCGCCGATGAAGCTGCGGCGCACTATGTAGACACCGCGTCCGCTGTGTCCTATACTAGAATCTCCGCGCCTCCCACGAACGGATCAATCTGCCATGCGCCGCCTCGCCTTCCGGGCCTTGGGCTCCTCACTCATCCTCGCGCTGCTTCTCGTCACCGGCTGCCTGCCTGCCTCCAAGCAGCCCACCGCGCCCGATGGCGTCGGCGCGCCAAACTGGGTCAATGATGCCGTCGTCTATGAGGTGTTCATCCCGGACTTCTCGCCGGCGGGCACCTTCCGCGGTGCCATCGATCGGCTCGACGAGCTGGAGGCGATGGGCGTCACCACGCTCTGGCTCATGCCCATCCATCCCGTCGGCGAGGAGCGGGCAAAGACGGACATCGGCGCGCTCGGCTCGCCGTACGCCGTGCGCGACTTCTACGCTGTAAACCCCGACTACGGGACCGAAGAGGACTTCCAGGCGCTCGTTGACTCGGTGCACGCGCGCGACATGCACATCATCATCGACCTCGTGGCCAACCACACGGCGTGGGACAACGCCTGGCTCGACGAACACCCCGACTGGTACACCGAGGGCCCCATCGACGGCTTTACCGTTCCGCTCCTCGACGGCGACACGACAGACTGGACCGATGTGGTCGACCTCAACTACGAAAACGAGGCGCTCCGCCAAGAGATGATCGACGTGATGCAGTACTGGGTGCGCACATTCGACATCGACGGGTATCGCTGCGACGTCGCCCACCAGGTGCCCGTCGACTTCTGGACGGCGGCCATCGATTCGGTCGAGGCGATCAAGCCGGTGCTCATGCTGGCCGAGGCCGCCGAGCCTGAGATGCACACGGCCGGCTTCGACTACACGTATGCCTGGCCGTTTTACGGCGCGCTGAAGGCCGTGTGGGAGGGCGCGCCGGTCCGCGACCTCGTCACGCAGGTGGACACGACGCTCGATGCCCTGCCGCTACGCGCCAAGCGCCTGCGCTTTACGACGAACCACGACGAGAGCATGTGGGACGCCTCGCCCATCGAGCTGTTCGACGGCACCGCCGGCTCAAAGGCCGCCTTCGTTCTCGCCACCACGATGCCGGGCGTGCCGCTCGTCTACAACGGCCAGGAGCTCGGCGTGGCCGACACGGTGTCGTTCTTCGCCCGCACGCCGTACGACTGGGCGCGAGACTCGGCCGATACGCTCGCCCCTTTCTACACGGACTACCTGACGCTCCACCGCGCGAGCCCAACGCTGCGCCGCGGCACGCTCATTGTGCTCACCCCGAACGCCGAGGATGCTCTCCTCTACGTGCGCTCCTTCGAGGATGAGACGATGCTCGTAGCGGTGAACGTGCGCGACCGGCCCATCCAGGTGCCGATCCCCGAGGCGTACCGGAACCGCGGCTGGTCGGACGCCTTCACCGACGCCTCCACTTCGGCTGACACGCTGACACTCGGCCCGTACGGTTACCGGCTGCTGCACGGGGAGTAGCACCGACGTGTGAACGTGTG
>CAYFRX010000491.1:0-1995 GCA_964345515.1 uncultured Rhodothermales bacterium | reverse complement strand
CCCAGCTCCAGCACGGACGGCTTGATCTGCCGGGCCGCCTGGCGGCCCACCGCGCGGCCCGCGCCCACGCTGCCGGTGAGCGTGGCTGCCCGCACGCGCTCGTCCTCGATGATGCCTTTCACCTGCTCGACCTCGACGACGAGCGTCTGGAATGCGTCGCCATCGAACCCGGCGTCCCGCAGTAACACCTCGATAGCGAGGGCCGTGCCCGTCACGTTGGGCGCGTGCTTGAGGAGCGCGACGTTGCCCGCCATGAGCGCCGGCGCCGCGAAGCGAAAGACCTGCCACACGGGGAAATTCCACGGCATCACGGCGAGCACCGGCCCCAGCGGCTCGAACGCCACGACGCTCTTGTGAGCGTCCGTTTCGACGGGCTCATCGGCCAGAAAGTCTTCGGCGTGCTCGGCGTAATAGCGGCACACCCACGCGCACTTGCGCACCTCGGCACGGGCCTGCCCGACGGGCTTGCCCATCTCGCGCGTCATCAGCGGACCGAGCGTGTCGGCGCGGTCTTCGAGCAGCTCAGCGGTGCGGCGCATCCGCGCGGCGCGATCGGCGAACGCGGTCTGCCGGTGACGTTCGAACGCGGTGGCTGCTCGGTCGAGGCGGGCGTCGATCTCAGCATCCGTGAGCGTATCGTAGCGGTCGAGCGGCTGCCCGGTCGTCGGGTTGGTGGTGGTAATTGGCATGGTGGGTTGGCACGTTGGGAATAGGGCGAAACCCGACATGTAATATCGGAGCGCGTTGCATCACATGCACGGCAGCGCCGGATCGAATGATTCGGCTGGGACGATTCGGCTGAACGGTAGGCGAGCGTGCTCCCCAGCCCGGCCGCTTGGGAAACCTGCCGAGCGGGTCGTTCGTGAGAACCGGCGCTGTTGACTGCTCGCTTGTCCTCGTGTATTCCACCATCTATCGCCCGGTACCGTGTCCTCTGCGCCCCTGTCCGCCTCCGACGTCGAACGCCTCGTCGGCCGGCCAGTGAATGACTTGGCGTTGTTCGAGCAGGCGCTCACGCACCGCTCGCGCTTCCGCGGTCAGGCCGACACGCACCTCGCCACGAACGAGCGGCTCGAATTTTTGGGCGACGCGCTGCTCGGCTTCGTCATGGCGGACGTGCTGTACAAGCGGTTTCCGGACAAGAATGAAGGCTACCTCACGCGGCTGCGGGCCAAGCTCGTCAGCAGCAAAGCGCTGGCCCGCTACGCCCGCGGCATCGACCTTGGCCCGCACGTGCTGATGAGCGAGAACGCTGAGCAGAGCGAGGGCCGCGACAATCCCAACATCCTATCGGATGCCTACGAGGCGCTCATCGGCGCGCTGTACCTGGATCAGGGGATGGACGCCACGCGGCAGTTCATCCGCACTTCCGCGCTCGACCCGATCGACCTCGCGGCCGTCGCCGCGCAGAATGAAAACTACAAGAGTCAGCTGCTAGAGTACGCCCAGGCCCGCAGCCGCACGCAGCCCACGTATCGCGTAGTGCGCGCCGAAGGGCCGAGCCACGATCGCACGTTCACCGTGGAAGCACTGCTCAATGGCACCGCACACGGGCAGGGCACGGCCGGCAGCAAGAAGAAAGCCGAGCAGCTGGCCGCCGCCGAGGCGCTCGATGCACTGCGCGAACAGCACGGCGGATCGCCCACGGACTAGCGCGTGCGTCGGTCCCGGTAGCTAACCGGACGGAGGCGCCCCTCGTCGTCGATCAGGTTCGTTTCTGCCCCTGGCACGCCGTCCGTGTTGCGGGCCGCGGCGCAGCGCCATCTTGGCGTGGACGACGGCGATGTCTTCGGCCAGGTGCTTCACCCGCGTCTCCAAGAGCGACAGCGTGGAGCGGTTGAAGATGCACTCTGGCCCGTACGCGTGGGCCTGCTGGATCGATGCACGGTCGTGCCACCACAGCCCCGTCACGTGCACGAACTCGGCGCCCTCGTCGAACAGCGCGCCGATGCGCGCCGGACTGCGATCGTTCCACGCCGCCACGAAGGCTTCCGG
>CAYFRX010000490.1:0-2001 GCA_964345515.1 uncultured Rhodothermales bacterium | reverse complement strand
TTCTGCTCGACGGACTTCCGGAAGCTCAGCTCGATGCCCTGCAGCTGACTAATGGCGGCATCGATCTCGCTCTTCAGCTGCGCGTCGAGGTCCGGGTTCACCGCGCGCACCGCCTCGTCCACGCCGGGGCCGGTGTTGCCCTTGTAATCGCCGGTGTAGATATGGCGGATGCTCTCCATGTTGTTCGTGAAGTCGGTGAACGAGTTCTCGCTGTACTTCGACTCGATGCGGGCGATGGTGCCCTCTTCGAGCGGGGTGCCGATCTTGCCGGTGCCCACCTCATCGGCGATGACTTCTATGAACTCGGCGAGCGTTTCGAGGGCGGCCTTCGGGCTCTGGCCGTCCGGCGTGGCCGCGGCGGCAAAGTCGGACGCGAAGCCGCCTTCGCTCGGGCGCCAGGCGGTGGCCAGGGCCTGCGTGTCCTCGGCCAGCACCGTGGTGGCAGCCGTCAGATATTCAATGTCGCGCGCGGTGAAATCGTCCGCGGCCTTCGTGCCATTCGGGCCAAAGAGCAAGAACTCGATGGTGTGGAAGCCTTTGCTGTTGGTGCCGAAGTTGCGTACGCGATCGACGGTGATGGGCTCGCTGCCGGCCAGGATGGCGGAGATGCTGTTCTCATCGACGGGCCAAGAGTCGAGGGCCGGGTCCAGATCGTCCTGCGCGACAGGGCCGAAGAGGAAGCTCTCGGAGCTTTCCCAGGGCGCGCGCGTCGAAATCCAGGCGTCTTGCGCCGCCTGCAGGTTGGCGTCGGTCTGGTCCTGCACGAACGTGCTCACGGCCTGATCCAGCGCAGCGGCCTCGGTCTCCAGGTCGACGTAGGTGGCGAGGATAACGTTATTGGCTTCGTTTTGGAGGATGGCGTCTACTGCGATGTCATCCAGGGTGACCTCCTCCTCAACGGTCGAGCCGCCGGAGTCGCAGCCGACCCAGACGAAGGCGAGGAGCAGGAGCGCGAAAGTGGAACGTCGGAGTGTCATGGTCATGGTGCTTCGGTATTCGGTGATTCAAAAGAGCCGGGGCAGGCGGTCAAAACTGCACGCCCATCCCCAGCGAGAAGGTGTCTTCGTCGGGCCCGGAGCGCGCGCCAGCAATCTGCCGGCCGCGCCCGCGGATGCGGCGGTCGTACTGTGCCTTGAAGACGACGCCGTCCACCACGCGGGCGTTGATGCCGCCGGTGTATACGGTGCGCTCCCAGAGGGCGTCTTGGGTCACGTCGCTGGCCGTCTTGTACTGCGTGTCGTAGAAGCCGTAGCGCCCGAACACGTCGAGCCGCTGCGGGCCGGCAACCTCGAAGAACGAGAGCACGTCGTAGCCGGCCTCGATGCGGTAGGACAGCATGTCGCTGCCCACGGGCGTGCCCTTCGCGTTCAGGTTGCTGGAGAGCGACCGGTTGGCGGCCGTCACGATGTCGGCATTTTGCAGATGGCCGTAGAGCACGACGGCGCGGCCGGTGAACGGCCCCTGCCGCCACTGCACGTGCCCGTCGACGACGGTGACGCGGGCGTTGACGGACTGGCCGTCCTCGGTAAGGGTCGACTTGCGGCGGTTGTCGGCGCTGTCGCCCGTGTAGCCGGAGACGCCCACGAAGCGCTCGTCGCCAAAGAACCAGTCGAGGCGGCCAGCGAGGGCGAAGTTTTCGGCGGCCACGTCCTCGAACTTGGTCTGCCGCCCGCGCACGACCCAGTTGGCCGCGCTAAACTCGGCGGAGTTGAGCCCGTTCACGAGCGCCGCCGAGTAGCCGAGCGAGCCCACGCGCCCCTCCACCTGCACGCCGATCTCGTACCAGTTCGTGGGGATGACGGCGGCCTCCGTCTCGGCGCGCGTCGTGCCGAAGTACTCGTCCGGCTCGTCGTTCAGCCCGGCCAGGCCGATGGGCAGCTTGAACTTGCCTGCGCGCACGCCCACAGCAGATGTTACGTCGAACCGCACGTTGAGCTGCTCCAGGAGCACCTCGCCGCCGGCCTCGATCTCGTCCTCGAACTCGCCGAACTCCTCAAACTT
>CAYFRX010000489.1:0-2004 GCA_964345515.1 uncultured Rhodothermales bacterium | reverse complement strand
CGGGCGCACGATGTGCGCTGGCGCCCGGAGCCCCTTTCCGCTTGCTTGAATCGCTCTTCCCTGCTGTTGCTCTTCCAGACGACAATCGATCAGCCATGACGACGACCGACGCATCGCGCATCCTCGTGACCGGACTGGGCGCGCTCACCCCCATCGGGTTGTCCCCCAACGCGTTCTGGGGGGGACTCATGCGGGGGCAAAGCGGGGCCGTCCCCATCACGCGGTTCGACGCCAGTGCGTTCAAGACCCGGTTCGCGTGCGAGATGCAGGGCTTTGATCCCCAGGACTTCATGGATCGCAAGCAGGCGTCACGGTTCGATCCGTACTGCCAGTACGCATTGGCCGCCGCCCGGCAGGCGCTTGAGGATGCCGGGCTCGACCCGACCGCGCTTGCGCAGGCGCAGAAAGACCGGATCGGGGTTGTCGTCGGCACCGGGATGGGCGGCGTGGGCCTGTTCGAGGAGCAGGCCCGTACGCTCGCCGAGCACGGTCCCGATCGTATCTCGCCGTTCCTCGTGCCCATGATGATTCCCAACATGGCGGCCGGCATCATCGCCATGGAGTTTGGGCTGCGCGGCCCCAACCACTGCGTCGTCTCGGCGTGCGCGTCGGGCAACCATGCCATCGGCGATGCGATGGCGGCGCTTCGCAGCGGCCAGGCCGACGTCGTCCTTTGCGGCGGTACGGAGGCGCCTATCACGCCGCTCACGATCGGCGGGTTCGCGGCCATGCGCGCGCTCTCTACCCGCAACGACGATCCGACCCACGCCAGCCGCCCGTTCGATGCCGACCGCGACGGGTTCGTGGCCGGCGAGGGGGCAGGCATCCTGGTCCTCGAAACCTACGAGCATGCGACGGAGCGGGGCGCCGACGTGTATGCCGAGGTCGTGGGGTTTGGCGCCTCGGCCGATGCGTACCACTACGCGGCGCCGGACCCGGACGGGAAAGGGGTTACGCTCGCCATCCAGCGCGCACTGGCCGACGCAGATCTTGAGACTGAGGCCATCGATTACGTGAACGCGCATGCGACCGGGACGCCCGCTGGGGATCCGGTGGAGATTGAAGCCATCAAAAAAGCCTTCGGAGCGCACGCTGAGCGCATCAAGGTGTCGTCCACGAAGAGCATGACCGGGCACCTGCTGGGGGCCGCGGGCGCCATCGAGGCCATCGCCAGCATCCTCGCCATCGACCGCGGCGCCGTGCCGCCGACGATCAACCTCGACACGCCGGATGAGGCCTGCGACCTCGATGTCACGCCGAACGATCCCGCGGAGATGCCCGTACGCGTCGCGGCCAACAACGCTTTCGGCTTCGGCGGGCACAACACGACGACGATCTTCCGCGCGTTCACGCCCTGAGCGGTTTCGAGGTGAAAGGTTGGAAGGTTACAGGTTGAAATTGGCCCATACGAACGCGTGGAGCCGCATTGGGCAGTGGATAAACCCCCATGGTGGTTGATTGTACATAGAGCGAGTCTGCCTACCAATCTTCACCCTGCGGTGCCTCCCATGCGTGACGACTATCAGTCCATTGCCTGTCGCCTCTACGACGAACTCGGCCTCCGCATGCTGCGCGGCACGCCGTGCGTCCTCGTCATCGATACGGAAGAGGGCGCCGAAACCATCGAAACCGTCATTCAGGACGTCTTCAGCGAAGGCGAGGCCGAATACGTGCGGCTGGATGACGACACGCGCATCCGCCTCGACCGCATCCAGCGCGTGGAGGATGCAGAGCCATCCGGCGCGCGTTGACACCGGCTCTCAGTTCACCGCTTCGGCGTCCATGCGCTCCATGTAGTCCACGCCCCAATCGCACATCGATTCCAGGACGGGGCGGAGCGTCTGGCCGAAGTCGGTCAGCGAGTACTCCACGCGCGGCGGCACCTCGGCGTACGCTTCGCGGTGCACCGCGCCGGCCGCCTCCAACTCCTGCAGGCGCTGCGACAGCATCTTCTTCGTGATGCCGGGCATCCGCCGCCGCAACATGCCGAAACGGAGCGTCTCG
>CAYFRX010000488.1:0-2005 GCA_964345515.1 uncultured Rhodothermales bacterium | reverse complement strand
AGTGTCTGGCAGGTCCAGACGGCCATCGAGCGTGAGGATGAGATGTATCAAGGAGTCGTGGTCCCGTTGTCCACGCTTGCGGAGTTGAACCGTAAGTTTCAGCGCGAGCGCATCAACCTGCGCGACATGGTGCTCGCCGACACGCCCGAACGGACGCGCTATTTCGCCGATCGTGTTACGGCCATCGCGGCCGAGATCGACAGCCTGCAGGGCGCCTTCGAGGCCCGGATTATATCGGCGGAGATGCAGCGTACCTATGCGGCATTTGCCGGGGCGTATGCCGACTACCAGCGCGCGCGCGACGGGGTAATGGATCGCGTGCTGGCCGGAGCGGCGGACACGGAGGCGGAGGAGGCGCAGATATTGGGGCCGGCGTTGGAAGCCGCACTGACCGTCACCGAGCGGTTCGCGGCGCTCGAGGCGATGAAGCAGCGCCACGGTTACGAGCGGCATCAAGCCAACAAGCAGGTTGCTCAAACGCTTACTTGGACACTCGGCGGCGAAATCATGCTCAGTGCACTGCTCGCGCTGGTGATGGGTCTGGTGGTGACGTTCGTGTTCTCACGGGTCTTCCAGCAGAACATTGACGCGATGGACCGAGTGATGCGCGGCGATTTGGATTACCGGCTGACGGTCTATTCCAGCAACGAGTTCGGCCAAATTACAGAACGCTTCAACACCATGGTGGAGCGGTTTCAGGAGGCGAATAACGAACTCATGGAGGAGAAGATGAAAGCCGTCGAAGCCGATCGAAAGAGCGACGAGGCCGTGGCCGCCCTCCAGGCCAGAAAGGAGCACCTCGACGAGCACGTGCAGCGGATGATGCAGGCGATGCAGCGCTTCAGCGAGGGGGACCTCAGCGTGCGCGTGCACACGGACGACGACGGCCCGATGGGACAGCTTTACACCGGGTTCAACGAGGCCGTGCAGCGCATCCGCACGACGCTCGGCGACGTCGTGCATGCCATTCAGATCGTTTCTGAAAACTCGACGCAGGTGGCCACGGCCACCGACCACCTGGCGGCCGGGGCCGAGGAGCAGGCCGCCCAGGCCGACGAGGTGGCGGCCGCAGTGGAGGAGATGAGCCGCACCATCGTGAGCAATGCCGATACGGCGGCCCAGGTGGCGGACCGGGCCACCGAGTACGGAACCACCGCCCGCCAGAACAGACAGGTCGTGCAGAACACGATCGACAAGATCCAGGAGGTGGGGCGGATCATCGATCAGGCCGTGGGCACGGTGGAGCAACTCCACACGGCGAGCGACGAGATCGGGCAGATCATCGCGACGATCGACGAGATTGCCGACCAGACGAACCTGCTGGCGCTGAACGCGGCCATCGAGGCGGCGCGCGCCGGCGAGCATGGCAAGGGCTTTGCGGTGGTGGCCGACGAGGTGCGTCAGCTGGCCGAGCGCACGGCCACGGCCACCGGCGAGATCGCGGAGATGATTGAAAATGTCCAGGAAGAGACCACGGCGGCCGTCGATGCCATTCAGACGGGGCGCTCAGAGGTTGCGACCGGCGTCGAGCTGGTGCAGCGAGCCGGCGGGGCCTTTGAGGAGATCGTCGATGGGACGGACAGTGTGTCGGGGCACGTCAAAGATATAGCCGCGGCTTCGGAGCAGCAGTCGGCCACGACCGAAGAAATTTCGCGCAGCATCGAATCGATTTCGAGCGTCTCGGCCGAACAGGCTGACGGGATTGACGAGATCGTGCATGCCACCGACGACCTCAGCACGCTGACCGACGACCTCAGCCAGATGGTTGGCAGCTTCAACCTCGAGGCTGATCCAACTGCGGGGGGCGCCGAGCGATAGGGCATATGGCGTAGCGTCATGGCGTCCGGTGCCCCGAAGCGGAGTGGCGCTAATGGCCTTCCGGCCGCACGCGGTGGGTCGGCGTGGCCGACAGCGGATCGTCAGGCCAGTAGTGTTTCGGGTAGCGGCCCTTCATGTCTTTCTTGACCTCGAAGTAGGTCTCGTCCCAGAAGTTGGCGAGGTCCTG
>CAYFRX010000487.1:0-2012 GCA_964345515.1 uncultured Rhodothermales bacterium | reverse complement strand
GATGCGGGACGAGGCGGCAAACGACTGCTGGTACTCGATCATCCGGGTGAGCTCTTCGTCGACCGACACGCCGGAGGTGCCGCTTTCCATGGCGTCCACCTGGGCCAGCACGCCCGACTGCGCGGACGAGGTCTTCTGCGCCTCGTCGAGCTGGTTGCCCACGTCGGAGACGATGCGGATGGCTTCGTTTTCGAGCGTCTCGCGCAGGTCGAAGATGGAGAGCGCCTGGTCGCTGTTGCCAGGGCCGTCCGAGGTGCCGGGGTTGGCCGGGTCTTCGGCGGCGGCGGCGATGCGTTCGGGGAGAAGGGACGGGCCCACCGGCTGCGGACCCGGGCCGTCGGGGTCGCGCAGATCGTCCGACAGCGTGATGGTGCCGGCCGTCGTACCGGCGGCGTCGAAGAAGTTGCCACCCACTACGCCGTTCAGGTCGTAGCCGTTCGTGTGGATGCCGTTGACCTGCGTGACGACGTCACTGCTCAGCGTGTCGAGGTCGCCCTGCACGCCGCGGAGCGTGTCGTTCAGCGTGCGGAGGAGGGCGCCGATCTTGCCGTCGCCGCGCCGGTTGGCCGCCGGCTGAAACGTCTTGTTCGTCCCCTCGAAAAACACCAGCTTGTCGGGCGGGCTCGGCGGGGGCGTGCCGTTCTGCACGTCGAGCTCGACGACGTTGGTGCCCTGCACGACGGATATGCCGTTCACGGTCACCTGGTAGCCGTCGTTCTGATCCTCGAGCACCTTGACCGGGACGTATTCGGCGACCTCTTTGACGAGTTGGTCCCGCTCGTCTTCGGCCGAGTAGTTGGGCGAGCCGTTGTTGCGCGACTTCTCGATGCGCTCGTTGAGCTCGGCGATGCGGTTGAGCTTGTCGTTCACGTCGTCCACGCCGCGCGCCAGCGTCCCTTCCGCCTCGCTGCGGATGCGGTTCAGGTCGTCGTCGATGCGGTTGAGCGTGGAGGTCAGGTTCTGCGCCTTGCGGAGCATCGCCTCGCGCGTGCCGATGTCGGTCGGGTTGTCGGCCACGTCACTCCATCCGTTCCAGAACTCGTTGAGCACGTTCGAGAGCGATCCCTCGGTGCCGACGCCAAAGACGCTTTCGACACTGTCGAGCAGGCGGGCGTCCTCTTCGCCCGCGCCCAGGCCCGTCGAGGCCTCGCGGCCCATGGCGGTGAAGAGCCGGGCGCGCAGCCGCTCGAACGAGCCGACGCCTGCGCCGCCGAGCCGGTCGGTGGCGCCGGGCGGGCCGATCACCACGCCCCGGGAGTCTGTGGCCACGCTGTTGATTGTGATGCGGCGGCGGTGGTAGCCTTCGCTCTCGGCGTTAGCAATATTCTGGGACACCGTGTTCATCCCCGCGTCGAAGGTGCGGAGCGACCGGCGCCCGATCTCGATAATCTGATTGATGCCCATGGGTTTAGCCTATTTGGTTGACCAGTGAGTCTCTGTCGGTGTCCGGCGACTGCCCCGAGTCGGTGTACACCTGTGCAGGGGCGGAGGCCGTGGCGCCTCGGAGGAAGGCGATCATCTCGCGGCCGAGGTCGGCGGCGTACTGGAGCGCGTAGCGCAGCTCGTCGGACTGCTGTTGCGTGGCATTCGCTTCAGCGCGCATCTGCTGGCGGAGGGTGCGGAGCCGCTCGGCGAGGGCCGCGCCGCCGTCGAGGTCCACCACGGCCTGCGCAATGCCCCCGAGGTCAGGCTCGTCGTCGGCATCGAGTAGCCGGCCCACGAGGCGCATCTGGCGGGTTCGCGCTTGCGTGAGGCGGTCGAGCCGCGACACGGCTTCGCTGGCTTGGAGGGTGGCGTCTTCGAGCCCATCCAGGTTTTTCTGGTGCAGGATGGCGAGTTGCTCTTGGAACGACGCCGAAAGCGCCTGCAAGGCCTGGTACTCGTCCTCCAGGGTCGCAATCAGCTTTTCAACCATCTCCAGATGACCGTCGCTCGGGGAATCTGCCGTTGGGGTGTTCATGGCCTTATGCGGATTATCGGTGGGAAGCGGCGATACTTAAGAAATCGGTGGT
>CAYFRX010000486.1:0-2016 GCA_964345515.1 uncultured Rhodothermales bacterium | reverse complement strand
CGACGTCAGGATAGGTGAACAGCCCGTCCGGACGAGCGCGCACGCGCAGATCCGTAGATGCCACCAGGCAGTCACTCTCACGGAGCTGCGTGCTGAGTTCGCGGACGATGTTGGTCACGATGAGCACGTGTTGGAAACTGGCACCGGACATGGGGCGCACTGCACCGCCTGTGTATTCGTGCTTCTGCTCGGCCTCGCGCTCCCGAGCCAAGTATTCGTCCGGCGTCACATATCTTTGCGTGTCTGTGGCCATAGGCTTGTGGCCTTCGTGGTGCGGTGTGCATTCCAGGCGCAGGTCACGCCGTGACCTCAGCGCCTGCGGACACCGCGGCGCCCGTCGGGTGGACCGACTTCTTGCACTTCGCCTCGAACTCCTCGCGGAACCGCTTGACCGTGTTACGGACGGGCCACACGGCGGCGTCGGCGAAGGCGCAGATCGTGCGGCCCTCCATCTGATCGCCCAGTTCGAGGAGCAGGTCGAGGTCGCGCAGCCGGCCCTCACCCTCGTCGATGCGGGTGACGATCTGTTCCAGCCAGCCGGTGCCCTCGCGGCAGGGCGTACACTGGCCGCAGCTCTCGTGCTGATAAAAGTGCGTCACGCGCCGCAGCCACGACACCATGTCGGTGTCTTCGTCGAGGACGAGCATGCCGGCGGTCCCCATCAGCGAGCCGGCTTCGCGGAGGCTCTCGGCGTCCATCGTCACACCGTCGATCATATCGGCGCGCAGTGGGGGGACCGAGCAGCCGCCGGGAATGACGGCTTTCAGTTCTTTGTCGTTCAGCATGCCGCCGGCCACCTCGTAGATGAGGTCGGTGATGAGCATGCCCGTGGGATACTCGTACGGGCCAGGGCGCTTCACGTGGCCGGAGATGCCGTAGATCGTAGGGCCGGGATGCTCCTCGGCGCCGATGTTCGCAAACCACTCGGCGCCGCGGTCCATAATGAGCGGCGCGTGAGCGAGCGTTTCGACGTTGTTGACAGTCGTGGGCTGGCTCCAGGCGCCCACTTGTGCGGGGAAGGGCGGCTTGTAACGCGGGTAGCCGCGTTTGCCTTCGAGCGAGTCGAGCAGGCTGGTCTCCTCGCCACAGATGTACGCGCCGGCCCCTTTGTGCAGCACGATCTCTGTCGAGAAGCCCGTGCCCATGATGTTGTCGCCGACGTAGCCCTTGTCGTAGAGAGCGTCGAGCTCGCGCTGCATGTGGTCGATCCAGTCGACGTACTCGCCGCGCGTGTAGACGTAGCACGCATCGATCTGCATGGCGTAGCAGGCGATCAGGATGCCCTCGAACAGGAGATGCGGGTTGTACTCCATGATCTGCCGGTCCTTGAACGTTCCGGGCTCGCTCTCGTCGGCGTTGCAGGCCAGGTAGCGCGGTCGGTCGTCCGGCTCGGGCATGAAGCTCCACTTCATCCCGGTGGAGAACCCAGCGCCACCGCGACCGCGCAGGCCGGACTCTTTCACGGCTTGTGTCACGTCGCCCGGCGAAATGCTGTCGTCGGTGAGCACGTTGCGGAGGGCATCGTACCCGCCGTGCTGCTCGTAGACCGCCAGCTTGTGCAGGTCCTTGACGGGCGGCAGCAGAACGCGCTCGTAGTTGCGCCAGTCGCCGGCTTTGCTCTGAGGGGTGCCGTTGGTCGCTTCCATGGATTCTATAGCTTAGGCAAACAAATCGGTTAAGGCAGCAGGTCGCGCACCGCGATGGCCTGCTCGGGCCGGGCAGACGGCTGCACGGTATCCGTGGCGTCGAAGGTCTGCTTCGTGCGGTACTCGTCGCCAGCCGGGGTGCGGTACACCTCCAGGCAGCGGTCTTGCAGGTTGAGGATCCAGTACGCAGGCACCGCGCCGCGAGCATACGCGCGAAGCTTCTCGCTGCGGTCGAAGTCGAGCGACGTGTCCGCCACCTCAACGACGAGCGCGGCTTCGGACGGGTGGGCGTCCCGGTAGTCGTCGATGCTGCCCGGCACGACGGCCACATCGGGCTCCGGCTCGTCGGTCGCCGAGAGTGCGAGCGGTC
>CAYFRX010000485.1:0-2049 GCA_964345515.1 uncultured Rhodothermales bacterium | reverse complement strand
GTGCTGCCGGCGGCGTACATGCTCATCCAGCGCATGCGGCTGCGCGATACACTATCGCCTGCCGCCGAGACCGTGTCGGGTGATGGAGCCGAGTCGGGCGATGGGGCCGATGTCCTCGAGGCCAGACATGCAGAGCAATAGACGCCATGAGCCACGACACCATGAATCACGACGCTTCGCACGCCGAGTCCGGCGGCGCTTCTGGGCCGCGCTCGCCCTCACGGTCCCGATCCTCCTGCTCTCGCCGCCGATTCAGGGCGTGCTCGGCATCGAGGAGGCCCTGCAGCGGACCGTTGGCGCCGAAAGCCGCTCAGAGCATCCCATGGCCCAGGGCGTCGAGATCCCGGAAGGGCGCTACGAGGACCTCTCCGGCCAGGGCAAGACCGTCGTCTTCGTGCTGATCGACAGCGATCTGGCGGGCGCCATCCCGGTGGCGGCGGGCGTGCTAGTCGGATGAGGCGTCGTGTTCGGCCCGGCGGTCGGGGCCGCCCTGATGAGTCTCAGCACCGTGATCGTGGCGATCAACGCGCGCTTCCTAAACGTGGACCGTTCCGGTAACGCCACGTAGAAGCGGGGTAAGTTTTCACCAATCGGCCCGGACCATGCCGCCTCGCTACACGTCGAATGTTACACCGTAGAGAACGTTAGGCAGCTTGCGTAAGCGCTCACGGAACAGGGCAAGTTCCTCCCGTGGCGTGCGGAGCTGAAATCAACCGGTTACACGAAACCCCAATATCATGGCCAGCAAATATCCACTTTCTTCGCACGTCAAAGCGTTCGGGATTGGCATTGTCGTCGCCGTTGTCGGCATCGTCGCGTATCTGCAGTTTGGAGGCAGCACCTCCGCGCCTGCACTCGCCGCCGACGAACTGCCAACCGTGACGGTGTATCGCAGTCCGACGTGCCAGTGCTGCTCCGAGTGGGTCGATCACCTTCGCGCCAATGGATTTGAGGTCGAGATGCAAGACCGGAACGACATGCAGCAGGTGAAGCAGTACTACAACGTGCCGCGCGAACTGGCCTCGTGCCACACGGGCGTCGTGGGCGGCTACGTGGTTGAGGGGCATGTGCCGGCCGATGACCTCAAACGCCTCCTGGCCGAGAAGCCGAATGTGGCTGGCATCACCGTGCCAGGCATGCCCGTCGGTTCGCCCGGCATGGAGCAGGGCAACCAACAGGATCCGTATAATGTACTCACGTTCACGCAGCAGGGTGAGGCTAACGTCTTCGCCCAGTACAACCAGTAAGGGCCCGTCGGCCGAACAGCGCCAACTCTCGAAAGCGTTGTGCGATGCCATGCAGCACGTGAATCAAACGGCCGGATGGGTGAGGACCGCCGCAGGGGTCGGGCTGATGATCATCCTGGGTATCGGCATGTCCGGATGCACCTTCTCGGCCGAAACGCCCTCGTACAAGCAGCAGGTGCTCCAGCACCGGGTCGAGCGCGAAATGAACCTGCGTGACAAGAACAGCGTGCTCCCGCCGGCCGCGCGAAAGCAGTTCAAGGGGCTCAACCACTACGCGGTCGATTCCACGTACCGCTTCACGGCCCCGCTGGAGCCGGCGGCGACGCCCGACACGGTGTGGATGGCCGAGAGCACCGGCGGCATGGCCCCGAAGGCGCGCATCGGCCACGTCGATGTGCCGTTCCCGCAAGACACGGCACGGCTGTCCGTCTTTCGCGTGAAGGGGCAGGAGCCACTGTGGATCCCGTTCGGGGATGCAACCAACGACTCCACCACGTATCCCGCCGGGCGGTATCTCGACGTGCCGATGCGGTCCGACAGCACCCTCGTGCTCGACTTCAACAAGGCGTACAACCCGACGTGCGATTACAACCCGAACTACACGTGTCCGCTTCCGCCGTCTGAGAACCGCGTCGCCGCCGCCATTCTGGCGGGGGAAAAGCGCTCGAACCTACACGCCTACTGACCGAGTTCGGCGGCTAGGCAAGCGGAGATCCGTGCTCTATCTCTGTCTTGACGGGAAGGAGACTCATCCGCCGAATACGTCGTCGAGCAGGAGCAGGATGGCCAGCACCACGATGCC
>CAYFRX010000484.1:0-2051 GCA_964345515.1 uncultured Rhodothermales bacterium | reverse complement strand
GGCGCCGATTGTGCGTGAGCGGTCGTCGTCGGCAACGCCGTGCTGCCCATCAGCACGACGAGGAGAGCGATCAAGAAGCGGTGTGCGAGATGGTGCATAGGTGGGAGGCGTGGTGTGTGATGCGTGAAACGGTAGCTATTCAGCGGACGGTTCGGCGGTGACGAAGGCGAGGCGGTCGCCGCTCGGGCTCACAGCGAGGCGGGTGATGTCGCGGAGCGGCGCGAGATCGGCGACCGGCTGCCAACTGTCATCGCCGGACGGATCGTGCTGGTAGAGCGTGCTGCCCTCGGCCATCAGCAGCAGGCCACCGGGCGTCCACGCGTGGAAGTCGCCGCTGGGGCGCGTGGCGACGAGCGGTTCCGTCGTTCCGGCCGCCGCGTCGAGCAGATGGATGTGGGCCGTCGAATCGGTGTGCTGCACGAAGCTGACTGTTGCCGCGCGGCCAGGGACGACCTGCAACGAGCGCCCGATGTCGCGGGCGAGTGTGTCGGCCGTGCCCGCATCGAGCGCTGCGAGTTGCAACGTGGCCGGATCGCCGAGCACGTAGAGCACTACCCGGTCGGGCATCACCCACGCGTGGTAGCCGACCGGCTGGATGTCGGGAAGCAATAGCGATGGAGACGCCCCATCGGCCGCGAACTGCCAGAGGCGCTGCGTGCCATCGGCCTCCACACGCACGACAGAGAAGCCGGCGTCGTGCAGCGTCGGCGAGTACTCGCTCGTGGGCGTGTCCGTGACGGCGCGATGTGTACTATCGGCGAATGTGTAGCGGTACGTGTCTGCTTGCCCGTCGCGCACCGACGTGTAGATCAGCGCCTGGCCATCGGGCGTAAACGTGGGCTGATTGTCGTACCCGGCCCGCGGGGTGATATTCATGGGCGGTCCCACACGGAGGCCCGATCCCTGCACCTGGAGCGACGCCACGTGAATGTCGGTCGAGGGCGCCGCCGTAGCCGTCGTGTCGGCGGCCGTCCGGGTCGAATCAGACGGCTCCGCGCATCCGAGTCCAACCATGAGCAAAGCAGCAACGACCACAGTGATTGGGAGGACGCGACATATCATTGAGCCGTGGAGGGTGCGATGAGAGCGAGATGGAGCGAACCGGTCGAGCTGCCCCTCGGCAGCGTGCCACACAAAGTAGGAATTGGCGCCCACACTTTCTGCATCGACCTTCCGCGTGAAGAGGACGTGGGGCGAACTCCGCACGCAGCCCAGCATATGCTGTAGCGACTTACGCCCCCTGACGTCTACCCGCTCCATGCTCTCTCGCCTTCGCGCCGAATGGGCCCGGGCCTTGCGCGCCGCGCGCACGCTCGACGGCCAGACCGTGTTCGTACTGCTCGCGGCCACGCTGCTGCTCATCGTGCAGTTCACCTTTGGCAGTCGGCAGCTCTTTCGGGAGGAGTTGGCATCGTTCTTCCCGACGCAGTGGCAGGGCCTGCTGGCCTGGGGTTGGTGGTTTGGCACGCAGGGCGTGACGGGCTTCGTGCTGCCGGCGCTGGCGCTCGTGCTCCTCTTCGGGCGGCGATCCAGCGAGATCGGACTGGGCCTTGGCAACTGGCGCCTCGCTACCACGCTCGCAGCGCTCTACGTGCCCGTCGTAGCCGTCGGCACGTGGGTGCTGTCAAACGGCGCGGACTTCCAGGCGCAGTATCCGCATTACCAGCCGGCCGCCCGGGACTGGAAGTTCTTCCTCATCTACGAGGCGCTCTTCCTCTTCTACTGGATCGGCTGGGAATACCTGTGGCGCGGGTTCGTGCTGTTCGGGACGGCGCACACGTTCGGCCTTTACGCCATCTTCGTGCAGACCGTGCCGTTTGCGCTGCTCCACCTGCAGAAGCCATTCACCGAGGCCGTGCTCTCCATCGTGGGCGGCGTCGCGCTCGGCGCGCTCGTCTGGCGCTGCCGCTCCTTCTGGATCGCCGTGCCCATCCATGCCGCGCAGATGATGCTGCTCGACCTGTGGTGCAGCCTGCGCATCCGCTCGGGCGCCTCCGGCATCGGGCTCGATGCCCTCGCCACGGCGCTTTCCGCGTGGTGAACGCGGTGCG
>CAYFRX010000483.1:0-2052 GCA_964345515.1 uncultured Rhodothermales bacterium | reverse complement strand
GCGTTGCTTGTGAAGCGGAGCCAATAGTGTGAAGTTGTTGGCTTGAGGGAGGCGCTCCACTCAGAAACTGCAGATTGCTCCCCGCAGCGACCTTCGGCCCTTCAGAAAATGGCCGCCCGGACGACGCCCCGGAGCGAAGGGCGGTGTCCGGCCTTCCGCACACGTTTCCTTGCCCACCATCCACCTCGTCTCCCATGATCCGATTTCTCAGTCTGAATGCTCTTATTCTGGGCGTGGCCCTTCTGCTGCTGCCCGTCATCTCGCACGCCCAATCGGACACTTGGCAGCCGGCCGAGGGGCCGCTGATGACGCGGTGGGCCGACGACATCGACCCCGACCATCCGCTGCCGGAGTATCCGCGTCCGAAAATGGAGCGGGGCAACTGGACGAATCTGAACGGGCTGTGGGATTTTCAGATCAGCAGCAAGTGGGGCAAGGGCGAGTACGACGATCAGATTCTGGTGCCCTATCCCGTCGAGTCGGCATTGTCGGGCGTGATGGAAACCGTCGGCGCGAGAAACCGGGTATGGTACCGGCGGACGTTCGACGTCGCGCCGCCGGGGCCGGATGAGCGGGTGCTCCTGCACTTCGGCGCCAGCGACTGGGAGACGCACGTGTTCGTCAACGATCAGCCCGTCGGCATGCATCAGGGCGGCTACGACCCGTTCACGTTCGACATCACCGACGCACTCAACGACGGGAACGAGCAGACCATCGAGGTCACCGTCTGGGACCCGACGGATCGAGGGCATCAGCCCGTCGGCAAGCAAACGCACGACCCGCGGAGCATCTGGTACACGGCCGTCACCGGGCTCTGGCAGACCGTGTGGCTGGAGCGCGTGCCGGCGACGTACATCCGCGATCTCAAGGTGACGCCCCAGGTGGAGCAGGAGCGCGTCAAGCTTGAGGTGGATGTGCCTGACGCGCCGAATGCGTATCAGATTCGGGCCGTGGTCCGCACCGACGAAGTCGAGGTGGACCGCGCGACGGGCACGCCCGACAATCGGCTCTTCGTCCAGTGGGATGATCCGCGGCTGTGGTCGCCCGACGACCCCTTTCTCTACGACCTGGAGGTGGCCCTGCTGGATGGCGAGGGCAACGAAGTGGACCGGGTGTCCAGCTACGTAGGCATGCGGTCGGTGTCGGTCCAGGAAGCAAGCGATGGGCACATGCGGCTATTTCTGAACGGGGAGCCCGTCTTCCACATGGGGCCGCTCGATCAGGGCTGGTGGCCGGACGGCCTCTACCGGGCGCCCACCGATGAGGCGTTGAAGTACGACCTGCAGGTCACGAAAGACCTGGGCTACAACATGCTGCGCAAGCACGTGAAGGTCGAGCCGGAGCGCTTCTACTACTGGGCCGACCGGATCGGCCTGCTCGTGTGGCAGGACATGCCGAGCGGCGACATGCGACCGGGCCAGATCCCCGGACGCACGCCGGAATCGGCCGCGCAGTTCAAGCGGGAGTACAAGGCGGTGATTGACGCGCTCTACCACTACCCGTCGATCGTCACGTGGGTCCCCTTCAACGAGGGCTGGGGCCAGTTCCAGACCGAAGAGATTGTCGCCTGGACGGAAGACTACGATCCGACGCGGCTGGTCAATAACGCTAGCGGGTGGACCGACCGCGGGGTGGGCGACGTGATCGACGAGCACCACTATCCCGGGCCGGGCATGCCAGCGCCGGAGGACAGTCGCGCGGCCGTGCTCGGCGAGTACGGCGGCGAGGCGCTCGTCGTCGAGGGGCATCTTTGGATTCAGGACTTCTCGCGGGCGCCCAGCCACTACGAGACCTCGCAGTCCGAGGAAGCGCTCCATGCAGCGTACGATCGCATGATCGAGGAGTTGATGCCCATGAAGGAAAACGGGTTGGCCGCCGCCGTCTACACGCAGACGACGGACGTCGAGTCGGAGGTGAACGGGCTCATGACGTACGACCGAGCCGTGATCAAATTCGACGAGGCGCATATGCTAAACATCCACCGTGCCCTGATCGAGCATCTGGAATTGGCGCGGGAGGACTCCGGGCCGGACGAGCCGTGACAGCCCCCAT
>CAYFRX010000482.1:0-2057 GCA_964345515.1 uncultured Rhodothermales bacterium | reverse complement strand
CTCGCATCGGGCGACGTGCGGGCGCGGGAGCTGTACGATCATCAGACCGATCCGTACGAGAACATCAGCGTGGCGGGACGTGAAACCCACGAAGCCCTCGTCGACAGTCTCTCAGCCGTGCTTCACGCAGGGTGGAAAGCGGCGCTTCCCCCCGAGCAGGACGCCATCCAATGACCGTTTCGACGCTCTTTCTCTCAAGCCGTTGACGTCATGAATGCATCACCATCCTTTGCTGACATCGCCCTTGCGCTGGCCGTCCACGGACTTGCCGCACTCCTCGTCGTGGTTGTGCTGGCGGTTCCCGCCCAGGCACAGTCGGACGTGGTGGCGCGCGTCGAGGCTGCGGCGGACACGCCCCACCCGCGGCTGCTGTTTTCCGCAGACGACGTGGAGCGCGTCGAGCAGAACGTCCGTGCCTCCTTGCTGCAGCCGATCTACGAGGCCGTGGCTGCGGGGGCCGATGCCGCGATGGCGCAGGATCCCGTCGAGCGTCAGCTGGAGGGGCGGCGGCTTCTGGGCGTGTCGCGGACCGCGCTGCGGCGCATCACCTACCTGTCGTTCATGTACCGCATGACGGGCGAATCCTCCTACGCCGAGCGCGCCGAGGCCGAGATGCTCGCCGCCGCAAGCTTCGCGGATTGGAATCCCGACCACTTTCTCGACGTCGGCGAGATGACCGCCGCCCTCGCCATCGGCTACGACTGGGTGCACGACGCGCTGAGCGAGGCCTCCCGAGAGACCATCCGGCAGGCGATCATCGAAAAAGGGCTCAAGCCCTCCTTCGAGCGGGAGTACTGGTGGATCAGCGATGAGAACAACTGGAATCAAGTCTGCCACGGCGGGCTCACCCTGGGCGCGCTGGCCGTCATGGACCATGCGCCGCAGCTAGCCACTGACGTCATCGAGCGGGCCGTCGAGAACGTGCGCATCCCCATGGAGGCGTACGGGCCCAATGGGGGCTACATCGAAGGCCCCACGTATTGGTCGTACGGCACGCACTACAACGTTCTCTTTCTCGATGCGCTCGACACGGCGCTGGGCTCGACGTTTGGGTTGACTACCATTGAGCCGTTCATGAAATCGCCCGACTTTTACCTGCACGCGCATGCGCCGACGCTCCAGCTGTTCAGCTTCAGCGACTCGGGCATCAACCCGAGCATCGCGCCTGCCATGCACTGGTTTGCTCGTCAGCTGGACCGGCCGGGGCTGTTGTGGATGGAGCGGCGCAAGCTCATGCAGGCCACTGCCGGCCCGGATCGCCCGGATGGTCGCCTGCTTCCGATGCTGCTCGTCTGGACGGACGCCGCGCACATGCAGGCGGAAGAGGGGCCAACTCAGCTCCATTACCACGACGCCGGTCCGCTTGCCCTCGGCCTGCATCGGAGCGATTGGGACGAGCAGGCCGCATTCATCGGCATTGAGGGCGGGACCGCCGGGGGCGCCCACGCGCACATGGATGCCGGTGCCTTCGTGATGGAGGCGGACGGCGTGCGGTGGGGCCTGGATCTGAAGCGTCCGGACTACCATTTCCTGGAGGCCGCGGGCATCGACCTGTGGAACTTCGAGCAGAGCAGCGAGCGCTGGTCAATCTACCGACTGAACAACTTCAGTCACAACACGCTGGTCGTCAACGGCGCACTGCAACGGGTCGACGGCTTTGCCTACGTGGTGAAGCACGAGGGCGAGGGCGTGACGCCGCACACGATTCTGGATCTGAGCGAGGTGTACGCCGGCCAACTGGCTGCGGCGCAACGCGGCATCGCGCTCGTCAACGGGCGCGCCGTGCAGGTGCAGGACGAGATTGCCGCGCCCGCGGATGCCTCCGCCGAGGTGCGCTGGGCCATGATGACGCGCGCCGATGTGCAGATCACGGGTGACCGCACGGCGACGCTCAGCCAAGACGGCAAGACGCTCCACGTCCGCGTGCTGGAGCCGGCCGATGCCCGCGTAGAAACCTTTGCGACGGAGCCCCCGGCGGAGTACGAACCCTCCAACGAAGGGGCGCGCCTGGTCGGCTTCACGACGAACCTGGATGCCGGCGCCGAGGCGCGGCTGGT
>CAYFRX010000481.1:0-2058 GCA_964345515.1 uncultured Rhodothermales bacterium | reverse complement strand
CGCCAGCGCGTCGAGCGGGGGCGCGTGCGCCTCCTGGAACAGTTCGAAGTGAATGCCCCCAGCCACCGACTGCAGCGGCTGGTGCTCCTCGATCACATCCTGGTACGTCGCATAACAATCGAGCGCCGCGTGGGCGCGGGTCAGATCCTCGTCCGCGAACGACTCGACTACGTCGATGGCGGCCGCCGGCGAGCCCTGCAGGTGGGCCGGACGCTCCGCCTCCCCCTCCGCGGGTAGCGTGAAGAACGCCAGCCGCTGCAGGGACGTGCCCCCCTCGGCGCGGAGCGCGCAGAACACGCGCTTCACGACGCCGTGGCCCACGAGGTGATCGGGGTGCCCGCTGATGCCGTGCACCGGATACGTGACGAGGACCTGTGGCTTCACCGCCCCGACCCGGTCGATGACGACCTGCTCCAGTTCCAGCGGGTTCAGCTCAGCCAACCCGCCGTCTGGGAAATCGAGCACGGTGAGGCTGGCGAGATCGAGCGCATCGGCCACGCCCTGCATCTCGTCGTACCGCACGCCCCCCATCTTCGCTTTGGAGTAGCCGAACTTGTGGCGCTGCTGGGTGGCCTCGCCGCGCGTGAGCGTCAAGAGGTGCACCGCATGGCCCTCGCGCTGCTGCTTGGCGATCCCCGGCGCCGGGCCGAACGATTCGTCATCGGGGTGCGGGAAGACGTACAGAATGGAGGCCATGAGGGCGCGTGCGTTGCGAAGGGACGGGGCATCACCGCTCAACGCTCAGGCTCAGCCGGGGGTTCATCGGCCTCCGTGATCACGCGGTCGAACGCCACGTCGCCCGTGCGCAGCATGCGCCGCACGTACGGGTGGCACAGCTTGCAGTTGTGGCCGAACGCCACGTGCTCCTGCAAGGCCTTGACGGACTGTGCGTCCTCCTCGTCCGCGGTGCGCTTCAGGTCGGCGAACAGCTCCTGGTAGCAGTAGCAGCGGTCAATGTGCATCGTGCGATACAGCCGGTGGCGAGGGCGATGGTGATTCGGAAGCGGCCGGCTGGAAGGGAACCCAGCCGGCGCCGCGATGCGTGGCCGGAAAGAGGTCTGGGTGCAGCATCTCGGCCAGAATCTCCAGCGACTCCACGAGCCGCGGGCCGGGCCGGTTGAAGTAGTGGTTGCCGTCCGTCAGATAGACCCGCCCGGCGCGCACGGCCTGCAAATCGTTCCAGCCGGGCTGCTGGGTGAGCGCGGGCACCTCGCGCCGCGTCCGCTCCAGGCCGAAGCCGCACGGCATCACCACGATGACGTCGGGATCGGCGGCGCGCAGGTCGTCCCCCGTGATGCGGGGTGCGGGCGCCCCCGGCGTGCTGAGCACCGGTTGCCCACCGGCCTTTTCGGCCAGCGTCGGAATCCAATGGCCGCCGACCATCAGCGGGTCGACCCACTCGATGCAGGCCACCCGCGGCCGAGCGGAGGCGCGGGCGGCCTGCCGTTCGACCGCCTCCATGCGCGCTTGCAGCGTGTCGACGAGCCGCGTGCTCCGTCCGGACAGGTCGAGCGCGTCGGCCACGCGCTGCACGTCGCGCCACACGTCGCCGAGCGCATCGGGCGCCAGCGCGACGAGATCCGGCGCGGCGTCAAGCCAGGTGCACACGGCCTCTTCCACGTCGCCGAGGCTGACGGCGCACACCTCGCACTGCGCCTGCGTGAGCACCACGTCGGGCGCCAGGTCGCGCAGCCGCTCGTCGAAGACGCGGTAGACGGAGAGCGCCTCCTGCAGCAGCGTCCGCACCCGCTCGTCGATGGCGCGGCTCGACCCGCTCCGGTCGATCTTTGCCTCGGTGAGGACGGGCAGTGCCTCGACCGACGCCGGGAAGTCGCACTCGTGCGACCGGCCCACGAGGCGATCCTGCGCGCCCAGTGCGTGGACGATTTCGGTGGCGCTCGGAATGAGGGAGACGACGCGTTGCATGATGGCCGAACGGTGTGATTTACGCAGCGGCAGGCGCGGGAGCGTTCGTGCGACGGAGGGCCGGCCACTGGCGCGTTACGAGCGCCCAGCCGCCGAAGAGCGCCGTCGAAAAGATGGCGTCGCCCAGCAGCG
>CAYFRX010000480.1:0-2063 GCA_964345515.1 uncultured Rhodothermales bacterium | reverse complement strand
ACGCGGCCGTCGTCACGCCGGAGGTGGCCGAGCGGCTCTTCGGCGACGCCAACCCCATCGGCCAACCGATCGAGATCGGGTACGACACGACGTACACCGTGCGGGGCGTGCTGGAGCCGATCCCGACCAACTCGACGCTTCAGTTCGACGTCGCCGTGCCGATCCAGCGCCTCTCCGGCTTTGCCGACATGCAGGACAACTGGGGGAGTTCGTTCCTGTCGACATACATCGCGCTCCGGCCGGGCGCAGACCCCAGCGCGCTCGAAGCGCAGATGCCCGATTTCATCGCCTCCATCTGGGACGCGGAGGAGGCCGAGCGGACAGCGTTCAAGCTCGAAGCGCTGCCCGACCTGCAAAACGCCCTCACCAACAACGAGGACTACGCGTACATCCTGCTCGGCGTGGCGCTCGCGATTCTGCTCATCGCCTCGATCAACTTCACGAACCTCGCCACGGCGCGGTCGATGGAGCGGGCGCGCGAGATCGGCGTGCGCAAAACGCTCGGCGCGCAGCGAACGCAGCTCGTCACGCAGTTCCTGGGCGAGTCCGTGCTGATGGGGCTGGCGGCGCTCGGCGTCGGCGTCGCGCTGGCGGAGATGGCCCTGCCGGTCTTCAACGACCTGTACGGGCTGTCGCTTGGGATCGACTACGCAGACCCGCGCGGATGGGCGGCGCTCCTCGGGATGGGCGTGGGCGTGGGGCTGTTGGCCGGGGCGTATCCGGCGGGGTTTCTCGCCGGCTTCCGGCCCATTGTGGCCGCGCAGGGCAGCGAGCCGACGCGCACGCTGAGCGGACGGCTGCGCCAAGGGCTCGTCGTGACGCAGTTCGCGCTGTCGACGGTGCTCATCATCGGCACGTTCGTCGTGTGGCAGCAGATCGAGCACATGAAGACGGCCGACCCGCAGTTCGATCGGGCGCGTCTCATTACGGTCACCACAAGCCTCGATGACTTCGCCGATCCGGAGGCCGCGCAGAGCCGGATCAAAACGTTCGCGCAGGAGCTCCGCCAGCAGAGCAGCATCGTGCAGACAAGCTTCGGCTCGGCGATGCCGGGGCGCGGCAGCAACGCGTTCATCTTTGCCTATCCGGGCGATGCCGGAGACGATGCGCAGCGCTACCGGATGCGCTGGACCACGGTGCAGCCCGGCTACTTCGAGACGCTCGGCGTGCCGCTGACGCAGGGGCGAGCCTTCGACGAAGACCGCGCCGCTGACCAAAACGCCGCCGTGCTGAATCAGGCGGCGCTCGACGCGCTCGGGTGGACGGATATCGACGGGAAGCAGGTGAGCTTCGGGGGCGACGCGCACTTCGACGTGATCGGCGTCACGGCGAACTACCACTACCAGTCGATGGCCAACGCAGTGGAGCCCATCATCCACCTGTACTGGACCGACATGAGTCGCCTGTACAACTACCTGGCGGTGCGTGTGCCGGCTGGCGCCGGACCGGAGGCCGTCGCGCAGATGGAGCAGGCGTGGGCACAGGTGATGCCCGACCGCGCGCTGCGCTACGAGTTCGCCGACCAGCGCTTTGCCGCGCTGTACCAGTCGCAGGAGCGGCTGGCCACCGTGGCAAGCGCGTTCGCTGGACTCGCCATTCTGGTGGCGTGCCTCGGGCTGTTCGGCCTCGCCGCGCTCATGGTCACGAAGCGGCGCAAGGAGATCAGCGTGCGCAAGGTGCTGGGCGCCTCCATGCCCCGCCTCGTCGCGCTACTCACGAAGGACTTCGCGCAGCTCGTGCTCGTGGCCTTTGTCGTGGCCGCGCCCGTGGCGTACTGGCTCATGAGCCGCTGGCTGCAGGACTTCGCGTATCGCATCGACCTCGGGCTCAGCGTGTTCCTCGGGGCCGGCGCGCTGGCGCTGCTCGTGGCCGTCCTCACCGTCGGCACGCAGACGATCCGTGCCGCCCGCATCGACCCGGCGCAAATGCTCCGCAGCGAATGACCCGATTGTCGACTGAGCGATTGAGAAACCGCTCTCCATCTTAGTTCTCCAATCCCCCAATCCTCCAATCTCATGCTTCGTAACTACCTGACCGTCGCCCTTCGCACCCTGCGCAACCAG
>CAYFRX010000479.1:0-2077 GCA_964345515.1 uncultured Rhodothermales bacterium | reverse complement strand
CCCGTCTCGGCGATGATGCGCGTCTTGCCCATCCGCCGGGCGAGCAGGATCTGCCCGATCGTGTTGTTGATCTTGTGCGCGCCCGTGTGGCAGAGGTCTTCGCGCTTCAGGTAGATCTTCGCGCCACCGAGCTCCTCGGTCAGCCGATCGGCGAACGAGAGCGGCGTCGGGCGGCCGACATACTCGCGCAGCAGATGGCGGTACTGCCGGTCGAATTCTGGATCGGACTGCGCGTCCTCGTACGCGGCCTTCAACTCCTCCAGCACCGGAATGAGGATTTCGGGGACGAAGGCGCCGCCATACGGACCGAAGTGACCGGTGGCGTCGGGGGCGTCGTAGCGGGTTTTGACGGGGGCTTCAGGCATGGGGATACCGATGGGTTCGAGACTTGGGGTGATGTTAGAGCGTGAAACGGGATGGAGTGAAACGTAAAACGTGAAACGTGAGGGTGCCGGCGGCGCATTACGCGCAGCGCAAAACGCGCAACGCGTCACGCATCCCGCACGGCGTCCTCCAATGCATCGTTCGCGGCGCAGAAGGCGTCCAGGAAGTCGTCGATCTTCTCAAAGCTCTTCTGGCCCGGGGCGGACTCGATGCCGCTCGACAGGTCGATGGCGTAGGGGCGCATCGTATGGATGGCGCGCTCGACGTTACTCGCGTCGATGCCGCCAGCGAGGAAGAGCGGGAAGTCGCTCGATAGGTCGCGCGCCAGCCGCCAGTTGAACGACTCGCCCGTGCCGCCCCACGTGCTGGAGTTGTGCGTGTCAAGCAAGAAGTAGTCGACAACGTCGGCGTACGGCGCCATCAGCGTGCGCAGGTGGTCGGAGGCCGCATCGTGGCGCACGCGGACCGCCTTGATCACGGGCCGGTCGATGGCCGCGCAGGTGGAGGGCGACTCCGTCCCGTGCAACTGCACCATCTCGAAGCCCGCCGTCTCGGCCGCGTCGTTCACGAACCGCGCCGACTTGTTCACGAACACGCCGACCGGCGTCGGGCCGTAGAGCCAGTCGAGCATCTCGGCGACTTTCTTCGGGGCGATGTAGCGCGGGCTGTCTGCGTGCTGGATGAAGCCAAGGTAATCCACGCCCTCGCCCGCCAGGTAGCGCGCGTCGGCGAGGTCGGTGATGCCGCAGACTTTTAGCTTTACGCTCATTGGTTCAAATGATGGTGGTAGGTGTCGCCTTTCGGTTGCTTGGCTATCAGGAAACGAGGAATCGAGGAGGCGAGAAATCGAGGCATTCTTCGACTCGTTGTTTCCTCGGTTCTTCGGATCAAGAGTTCTGCATTGCAATCGTCTTCGCCTCCTCGCGGAGGGTGGAGAGCGCCTCGCCGGGGTGGTCGGCCCGCATGAAGTACTCGCCGATGAGGACGCCGTTCACGCCGTTCTGGCGCAGGTGAACGAGCGTCTCCGGGTCGCTCAGCCCGCTCTCCGAGATGTGGCCTACCGAGCGCGGCGCCTGCTCGAACACCTGCAGCGAGTTATTGATGTCTACCTCAAACGTGTGGAGGTCGCGGTTGTTGGCACCGAGCAGCTGGATCTGCGTGAAGTCAATCTTGTCGAGATCGTCCACGGAGTAGACTTCCACGAGGCAATCCAGGCCCAGCTCGGTGGCGGCCTGGTGGAGGTCGAAGAGCCGCCCGGCGTCGAGTACGGTAGCGATGAGCAGGATGGCATCGGCGCCCATCGCCTTCGCCTCGACGACCTGGTACGGATCGATGATGAAGTCCTTCCGCAGCAGCGGCAGGTCGACGTGCGCGCGGATCCAGGGCAGGTACTCGATCTCGCCCTGAAAGTGGAGCGGTTCGGTGAGCACGGAGATCGCGTCGGCCCCGTGTGCCGCGTACTGCTGGGCGATCTGGGCTGGCTGGAAGGGCTCGCGGATCACGCCCTTCGACGGCGAGGCCTTCTTGATCTCGGCGATGAACGACATCCCGCGCTGCTGCATCGCCTCGACCAGCGAGACGGGCTCGTGGTCGGCAAAGAGCGGCCGTTCTTTCAGTTCGGAAACCGGCGTCTCGCGCTTGCGCCGGGCCACCAGCTCGCGGGTGTCATCGACAATTTGATCAAGGATGCTCA
>CAYFRX010000478.1:0-2078 GCA_964345515.1 uncultured Rhodothermales bacterium | reverse complement strand
TCGTGATGCACTTCTGATGCGGCACGTCGATCACCTGCTCGCGCATCTCTTGGCGATACGCCACGCGGTCGATGAACGGCACGACGAAGTGGAAGCCGGGCTTCAGCGTCGCGTGGTACTTGCCGAGGCGCTCCAGGATGACCTCCTCGCGCATCTCCACGATGATGAACGTGTTGTAGACGACGAAGATGACGAGGAGTAGGAGAACGAGGAAGACGGTTGACATGGCGTTTGGGAAAGAGTGAGTTGGAGAGTGGGTGAGAGGGAGCGTGGGGGTATGGGAGCGTGGGAGAATGGACGTCAATAGTCGAATTTGTACGGAACGCCATCTTCACGAACATACTCATCAGATCCACACCACTTTTCGGGGCGCTGCATCATCATGACGAGACCTCCACAAATTCGATCGTATATTCGGTCGAGCGCTTCGAAATCCGACCGAGAGATAACCACACCGATGGGCGAAGCGAAGCCACGTGCGTGTTTCAGCGGCCTCAGCATCGGCATCCGAAAGCTTGCTGATAAAATGCCGTTCGTAGCGGCGCTTGCGCCAGCCTTCTGAAATGTTCGCACATACCGACCGCGAGGAGCGGCGGATTTGGTCGGTTAGCGCATAGCGCTCCTCTTTAGGCCATTCTACCGAAATCTCAAAAATTCGCATGGCCGCCTCAAACGCTTGCCGATACACACGCAGCTTTTCAAATCGATCAATCGCCATGATTCGCCCTCTCTAATTCCCCGTTCCCCTAACTCTCCCTCTCCCCGGTCCTTGGTGCCGACGGGTCGTACCCCAGCCCGCTGGATGACGCATCGGATGTATCGGGGGAGCGTTCGCCCTCGGCGAGGTCGTCCTCCAGTTGGGCGTAATCCGTAGGCTCGACAATCCACGTCAGGTTGTCGCGGTAGAGGATCTGCGCCGTAGCGCCCTTCGGCAAGCGGCCGTCGATGGTGCGGGCATCCCACTCGGCCCCGCGAAAGCGGATGCGGCCCGGCTGCTCCTCGCCCACCGCTTCGATGACCTTTACGGCCTGCCCCATGGCCTCGGCGTCCTCATCGGTCATCTTCATCGAGATGTCGCCGCCGAAGTAGCGCACAGCGATGGGGCGCAGCGCGATGGTCAGGCCCGTCGACAGGAAGACCCACGTGAGGATTGCAGTGAGGGGGTCGACGAGCAGACCCACGGCCCGGAGTGCCGCAATCACGAGCCCCCCGGCGCCCAGAAAGAAGGCGATGCCGCCGGGGACCACCGTCTCAATCAGCATGAGCAGCAGCCCACCCAGGAAAAAGATCCATGTAATGATTTCTGGATCCATGGCTCCGACCGTGTTTGTACCGTTGAGAGAGGGGGACAACGCGTCGCGTCGCAAACCGGACTCCGGCCGCCGAACCGCACTGAACGAGAGACCATAATCTGTAACGCCGACGGCCCCTTAAAAGTTACGTGCCCCGCGCCGCATCGCAACGGAACGGTATTTGGTCCATTCCAGAATCGGTTCTGCACGAAACCATCCCTACGGTGTGGGCTTTATGCCTCGTGCCCTTCGATTCATGACGGTACCCCCCATGCGCCTTGTCGTTCATTTGTTCTGTTGTGCCCTTGTGTTGGGCGCCGTGACCACCGCCGGCTGCGACTCCGGTCCGGACCGCCGTGACGGAAGCTTCGTGGCCGATGTGCGAGGGGCGATCAACATACGGCTGGAGGGGGCGGCGCAGTTCTTCCTGCGGACGGCGTCCGACAGCGACGAGCCGACCTCGTTCGAGATCGCCCTCACGGCCCAGACGAGTGAGATTGTGATCGAGAGCATCGAAGGCAGCGGTCCTCCCCAGCAAGCGACGTACAACGTCGAGCGCACGGCGTCGGGAACGGCCTCGAACGTCGTGCGCGCCGCATTCAATCCCGACCGGTTCAACACCACGTCCGAGCGCTTCATTGCCGAGTCGGGCACGCTCGAACTGACACGGGTGACGGAGGCGCTCGTGGAGGGGACGTTCAGCCTTGACGCGCGCGGGACGAACGACCCGCAGGCGGAAATCTTCCTCGACGGCGAGTTCTCGGTGCAGCGATAGTCAGGACGACG
>CAYFRX010000477.1:0-2081 GCA_964345515.1 uncultured Rhodothermales bacterium | reverse complement strand
GCAGGCCCGCCTCGGCCCCGACGTGCGCTACGGCCTTGGCGTGACGATCTACACCACCCCGCTGGGCGAGACGTACGGCCACGAAGGGTGGACGCCGGGCTACCGGTCCCTCTTCGCGTACTACCCCGCCCACGAGATCGCCGTCGCCCTCCAGGTGAACGCTCTCGGCCCGTACGACCTGACCGACTACGCCGTCCGCCTCGCCCGGGCGGCCCCATTCATCTGATGCTCAATCATATGCTGTCTGCTCGCCTGCTCGTCCCCATGGGCCTGCTCGCCCTCCTTGGCATTGCCGGCCCCGCCCGCCCGGTGGCCGATGACCGCCCCGACGACTTCGTCCGTCTGCACGACGTCGATCCGACCATCCTCCAACAGGTCCGCTACTACAGCGACTTCAACTTCGTCGGCGCGCGCATCGACGGGTACGAAGCGCCGGTGATCTGGCTGACGCGGCCGGCGGCCGAGGCGCTGGCGAAGGTGCAGGCCGAACTGCGACCGCGCGGACTGACGCTGAAGGTGTTCGACGCCTACCGACCGCAGCAAGCCGTCGACCACTTCGTGCGGTGGTCGCATCAAGGGCTCGATCAGAAGATGAAACCGTTTTTCTATCCCGACATCGCCAAGCGCCGTCTCTTTGCCGAGGGCTACATCGCCTCCCGCTCCGGCCACAGCCGGGGCAGCACGGTCGACCTGACCATCGCGCCGATCGGGGCCGATGCCCCACCGCCGGACCGGCTTCCGCCCGTGCCCTGCGACCACCCCGACCCGGCGCAGCGTCCGAACGAAGGGCTCGACATGGGCACGGCCTACGACTGCTTCAGCGAGCGCTCCCACACGATGAACGAGGCCGTCACCGACGAGCAGCGCGAGCACCGGCTGCTGTTGAAGACGCTGATGGAACGGTACGGCTTCCGCAACTACAGCAAGGAGTGGTGGCACTTCACCCTCCGCAACGAGCCGTATCCGGATCGGTACTTCGATTTTCCGGTCACGGAATGACGGACGAAGCGAGACGGGCGCAGAGCGGAAGGGAAAACGCGTCGTCACCCCGACCTTCGCACCTCGTTCCTTCGCCCTTACCATCACCTCGCATTCTGCAGTCACGCTCAGGCCCTCCACCCTATGCGCCCTCACCGGTCGCTGTGTGCTGATCACCGGATTCAGCCAGGACCTCGGGCTCGTGCTGGCCCACAGCCTCCCCGCACTACCCGCACCCACTGAAGACGCTTCGATACGCATGAGCATCCCGAACGCTGCCGACATCGAGCCGCGCACCACCGCCACCGTCCCGCCCGTGGGGAACGGCGATCTATGGGGCTTTCTGGCCTTCTCGCACGGGTGGACGTGGGGCTTCTGGGGGATCGTCGTGGCGGCGGGCGTGGACGTGTGGAGCACGCCGTGGGCGATGGCGCTCTTTGCCCTCGGCGGCCTCGGCCTGCCGATTGGCGGCGTGGTGATGACGGGGCGCGTGGCCGGCCGTGCAGGGCTGCGCGATCTCGGCCGGCGCCTCGTCGGTCCGGGGCGCATCGGCGCGTGGTGGTGGGCCGCGGTGTTGCTTCTGCTGCCGGCGATCAAGCTGGCAGCCGGCGGACTCGCCGTGCTCTTTGGGGCGGCGGACGCGCCGTTCGATGCGGACGCCCTCGCGGCGCAGATTGTCCAGCCCGTCGACTTCCTGCTGTACCTCGGCTTCGTGCTGCTGCTTGGGCCGCTGCCGGAGGAGATCGGCTGGCGCGGCTTCCTGCTCGACCGGCTGCAGCTCCGGTTCAGTGCGCTCGGCGCCAGCGTGCTCGTCGGGCTGGCGTGGTTCGCGTGGCACGGGCCGCTCTTTTTTATGGCCGGCTACTACGCGCGGGCCGGCGGCGCGCCCGATCCGCTCCAGTTCGGCGTGGCCATCCTGTTCGGCAGCGTGCTCTACACGTGGATCTACAACCACACGGGGCGGAGCATCCTCGGCGCCGTCCTCTTCCACTTCGCGGGCAACGTGAGCGGCGAACTGCTCGACGCACCCGACGCCGTCTACGCCTACGAAACGTACCTGACGGCCGCCGTCGTGCTCGTCGTGCTGTGGCGCTGGGGCGCCG
>CAYFRX010000476.1:0-2082 GCA_964345515.1 uncultured Rhodothermales bacterium | reverse complement strand
GGCCGGCCGGGTCTGGCTGCTACGCTCGGCCTTTTGCCTATCCAAACCTTTTGTCTGCCTCAGCCGTCTGGCGCGTCAGCTACTTGCAGGTCAAGCTCAATCGGGGCTGCCCGCTCGAGCGTCGTGTATATCGGGCAGCGCGTACGTACCGCCTCGGCAATTGGCTCCGCTTGGGCTGCAGCCGGGCCGGTCAGCGTGAGGTGGACGCGGAAGCCCTGGATGCGCGGGTTGACCGGCTCTCCGCGCACGCCTCTCGGGTCCAGGTCGCCTTCGACGGTCGCTGTGGCGTCGGAGAGCGGGACGTCTATCTCGCTTGCGACCCGCTCAGCGACGAGCACGCCGCAGGTTGCTAGCGATGAGAGCAACATCTCGATGGGATTGATCTCTTCGTTGGAGCCGCCGAGCGGTGCAGGCGCATCGACGATGAAGTGGTGCGTGCGCGCCGTGCCAATGGCTCGCGTTGGCATACTCGAGAGCTGGGCGTCTGCCCGCATAGTGGCAAGGTCCTGCGCATGCGCGTCTTGTGTTGGACCTGGCGATACGAGCAGGATGAGCGGAACAGCTAGGGCAAGGGAAGGAGCGAGTAGTTGCATAGCAGCATCTCTGCGAGTTGATGGCCTGTTTGGGTGTTCTTTTAGCTAACGCAGGGGGGAGGGGGCTCTTTGGAATGCATGCGGACCTGCCGCGATTTACCCCGCATCCAGGTTACCGCGCATCCAGCGTCACACGGCATCCGGCGTCAGTTCTTGCACCTCAGTGATCGAAGAGAAGGGAATGTTCGCGCGCTTGTTGACCTCGCGGACGGCCTCCGCGGTCGGCGCTTCGAAGTAACAGTGCGTCGCTTCGTTCTGTGGGAGGAAGTAGCTGCGCAGCCAGCGCACGGGCGTGCCCTCATCGCTCATTTCGGCCGCGCAGGTTTTAGCGCGAAGTCCAGCGCCGGCGAGCGCCTCGGGCGTGATGTCGGGCAGGTTGCGGTGCACCACAAAGGTAGCCATGGGTATCTCCGTGTCTGAGTGTTAGGGTTGTCTGGGGGGTAGGGATTGTCTGGGTATTCGTCGCATCAGGGCGCCAAGGGCTATATGGATGCGGTATGGCGTAAAGAGGCGAAGCGAAAAAGGACAACCGCATCACCGCTCCGGCTAAACGGCTCACGCGTACGTTCCGCCTGTGCTGATTAGGCTCAGGTATACCGCGGTGAGAATCTTGGTCGTAGGGTCCTAGGAGTCTTGGTCGTAGGGTTCGAGAAGGGCCAAAAGGTCTTCGCGGCGAATGCGGATGGCACGCTCGCCGGCCACGCGGCGGGCCTTGAGCTTGCCATCGCGAATGTATCCGCGCACGGTTTGGGTGTGGACGCCAAGAAGCTCGGCCGCCTCGTCTGGGCTGAGAAGCAGCTTATCCCGCAGCTCGTGGGTGCGACCGTTTGCTTCCGGCGAATCGCTGGGACCGAGGCGACCCGAGCCCGGGGCCGATCGCCTGCGCATAGGCGGCTCCCAGTCGATGAGCGCCGCTCGCCACGCTGTGGCCGTGATCCCATACGTACTTTTAAGTCTCCCCATGATCCCCTCATCGTCGGGTGCGAATGCCACGAGCATGTGAACCGCCTCAACGCGCTCGGCCCTGTCGCGCCGGGCTACGGCTGCGGCCCGGTCGAACATCGCGGCTGCACCGGCTGAGTAGGCGACCTTCGGCGCGCTGACATCAGCCAGATGCTTTGGCTCGGCGTCTCCTTGACTCTGGGCAGAGTCGACATTCTCAGCTTCTTGTGCTTCTAGGTCTATGAACGCGTCCACATCAATCGTCCATGGGCCAACTGGCACGATGCCGAACCGGGCGACCGCCTCTAAGAGGCCGACAAGTAAATCGTCCTTCGTGACCTCGGGCCGCCCGTGCCGTTTAGCCCGGGTAATGGCCGCCTTTGCGGCGCGGCCAAGTGCAGTGCTGCGTTCGATTGTAGTATGCTCGTTGTAACTAAAGCTCACTTATACATGCTTAATATAAACATTTATAGAACACAGTCAAGTCGTGCGAAGAAAAATCGGCTGCATGCATGGCAGAAATGGACAGGGCCAGAGGGGCGATCCC
>CAYFRX010000475.1:0-2084 GCA_964345515.1 uncultured Rhodothermales bacterium | reverse complement strand
CTTCATCTGTCACTCGCAACTCGATCCGCATGATGAGACGTCTCGGACTCCTTGCCGGCGGGACGGTCATTGCGCTCCTGGCCGTCCTACTCGTCAATACACTGCGCTTCGACAGCAAGCAGGTCGACGCGGCACCCATCACGGGTTTTGCGCTCGACACGACGGCCGCTGCCGAGCGGTTGGCTGGCGCCCTGCGGTTCGAAACGATCACCCAGCGCGATCCGGCCGATCTCGACAGCAGTGCGTACCGCCGTCTCAGTGCGTACCTGCAGCAGACCTTCCCGCGGGTCCACGAGGCGCTCCAGGTCGACACCGTGTCCGGCCTGAGCCGGCTCTACGCGTGGCGTGGGCGCGACCCCTCGCTCGCACCGCTCGTCATCATGGGGCACACCGACGTCGTGCCCATCGAGGCCGGCACCGATACGGCCTGGACGCATCCGCCATTTGGCGGCGCCGTCGCCGATGGATACGTGTGGGGCCGCGGCGCACTCGATGACAAGGCGAGCGTGGTCGGCGCCCTCGAAGCCGTCGAGGGGCTGCTGCGTGCCGGGTATCAACCGGAGCGCACGGTGCACCTCGCCTTTGGCCATGACGAGGAGGTCGGCGGCGCGCGCGGCGCGAAGCGGCTGGCCGCGCGCATCGCCGCTCAGGGTCCACGGCCGGCGCTCGTGGTGGATGAAGGGGGCGCCATCACGATCGGGGCGGTGCCGGGCGTTGAGCAGCCCGTGGCGCTCGTGGGCGTGGCCGAGAAGGGCTATTTGTCGATCGAACTGGTGGCCACGAGCGCGGGGGGACACTCTGCCATGCCGCCTCCCCGTACGAGCGTGGGCGTGGTGAGCGAGGCCGTGACGCGCTTAGAGGCCAACCCGCTGCCCGCCGACCTGGACGGCGTGACCGGCCAGACGTTTGCGTACGTGGCGCCGGAGATGGGACTCGGAGCCCGGGCCGCGTTCGCCAACCTGTGGCTCCTCGAACCCGCCGTCGAGTGGGCGCTCAGCCGCGACCCGACGGCCAACGCGGCCATCCGGACGACCACCGCGCCCACGGTCATCGAGGGCGGCGTCAAAGACAACGTCATTCCCACGCGGGCGCGGGCCACGGTCAACTTCCGCGTGCTGCCCAGCCAGGGCATCGAAACGGTGATGGATCACATCCGCACTGTGCTCGATGGGGTGCCCGTCGACATCCGGAAGCTGCAGAACAGCGCCCCGCCACCGGTGGCGGCGATCGACAGCGCGCCGTTCCGCCAGGTGCAACGCGCCATCCAGCAGGTCACGCCCGACCCGGTGATCGTGGCGCCGCTGCTCGTGCCGGGGGCAACCGATGCGCGTCACTACGCCGCGTACTCCGACCACGTCTACCGCTTCCTGCCGTTCCGTCTCACGCCCGCCGACCGGGGGCGCATCCATGGCACGGACGAGCGCATTGCATTGTCGGACTACGCCGCGATCGTTGCCTACTTTACCCGCCTCATCGAGGGGGAGGATGCAGCCGACGCGTGAGTCGCCCTGCGCTGTGAAGGGTTTGCGAAGATCGGTGGCGATAGGTACTATGCAGGGTGCCGATGCGCCGCCGGTCTTAAGCCGCGCAAAAGCGCTTCCGCCTTACGACAGTTCTTCTTCAGACACTGACCGCCGTTGACCGCCATGATCCACGAGAGCCCGTTCGCCAATGTTGAGATTCCTGATCTGTCGCTGCCGCAGTTCGTGATGCAAGACTTTGCCGACCGCGCCGACCAGCCGGCGCTCGTCGATGGCCCCTCGGGGCGGACGCTGACGTACGGCCAGCTGGCCGGTGCCATCCAGAAGGCCGCCGCGGGGCTTCATGCGCGAGGGCTGCGGAAGGGCGACGTGTTCGCCATCTACAGCCCGAATCTGCCGGAGTACGCCATTGCCTTCTACGGCGCCGCGATGGCGGGCGGCATCAACACGACGGTGAATCCGCTCTACACGCCCGACGAGCTCGCTCAGCAGCTTAACGACGCCGGGGCCAAGTTCTTGCTCACCGTCCCGCCGTTTCTTGACAAGGCGCAGCAGGCCGCCGCAGAGTCGGACGTCGAAGAGGTGTTCGTCTTTGGCGAGGCC
>CAYFRX010000474.1:0-2094 GCA_964345515.1 uncultured Rhodothermales bacterium | reverse complement strand
GACAAAAAGAAGTGGCCGGAGGTGCGAGGTCATGATGGAAGCGATGCTGTGGGGAAGCAACGAGCGCGAAGTGGGGGGATGGAGAACACCCCAACCAGTAGAGGAGAACCTTCGCTGGCACAACGCTACTGGCACAACGCTAAAGGCCGCGCAGGGCGTCTTGCATGCTTAACTCTTGTCGGTTTTGGACGCGGTCGTAATAGCTCGGGTTCACGACGTACCGGCTCTCCAACGGATGCGCCGTGCGATCGGGCTGGCCTGACATGGCGCGCTGGATGCGCACGTGGAGCTCATCGTAGCGCGTTTCGATGAGACGCTGCTCCGAGATGATGGCGCCGTAGTAGCGATTCAGTGCGCGATAGGCACCGCCCTCCTGAAACCGTTCGGCAATCGCGCGATGATGCGCCAAGAATTCCTCGTGTTTGGCGATCACGTCGCGGTACCGCGTCTCCAGCGGCTCCAACGCACTGTTCTGCGCCACCGCGGCAGACAGCGCCTGCACGTCCGATTCGGCCCGCGTCAACTCATCGGCGAACTGCTGCACGGCCTGCTGCATCTGGCGCGGGATTTCCTCCGTCGTACCGTAGCCGCCGTACGTGCGACAGCCAGCAAGAACGACTAACAGGAACAAAGCGCCGGGGAGAAGACGGGCGAAAGGAGCGGTGCGAGGCATAGACAGATGCAGTGCGTGGTGGAAGACGGCACAAAAATCTCATGCACAAATATCCGGCGACTGCCCCTGGGTTTCATGGGGTGGAGGCGGTCTTCCGTCGTTTTTCACCGATAGGCCCTCAATCGGCGATGCTGAAGCCAGTCTGCGCCGTGCCCCGTACGCCCTCCGCGTTGCGCTTCAGCCAGGCTCGCATGCGTTCGGCCTCTTCGCCCGTCAGTGTGAGCGCAAATAGCGCGTCGTCCGCATCGTCTCCGCTCGACGGCCGCGCGTTGAACACGATCTCGATCCCATCCTCGTGGTCGGAGAAGGCAACGACCTGTTCCACGTTGATGGTGTGTTGTCCGACGTTGACCAGCAGCATAATCGGTCCTCCAGCAGTTGGCGTTTGTTTTGCAGATCAGTAGGGTAATGCAGGCCAGTCGTCTCCGACGGCACCGCTTTTAAAGATAGGCATTGTACCGGCACAAATTCACGTCGTTCGAGCGGCGGTGCTCCATGTCATTCCGCTGCGGCGCCCGCACGGATTGCAGATTGAATCGCTCCAAGCGCGGCTCCGCCCGCAGGATGCGTTATCGCCCCTCCGATCCACCGCGACGTTTCGGACGAAGGCGGTGGCGCCTGAACGACGCGCGTGAAGGTTTTCCGAAACACCCTAAGCACAGGTGGGGTACAGTTCGACGGTCATTCTGCCCGCCTTTTTGCGCTTCCGTTCTATGAGTGAGCAAACCGCCCGTCTCGTCGACCAACTTCGTGCGCGGCTTCGCGCCACCGTCCAACGCATTACGTGGGCGGAAGCCGCATTCGGTGCCGTCATCACGCTGGGCGCCCTTGCCGCCACCTGGCTTCTCGTGACCACCGTCGAGGCCGGGTTTTGGCTCGGCCCTACCCCGCGTCTCGTACTGATCGGCAGCGTGGCGGCCATGGCACTCGGGCTCGCCGGATACTACCTCGCGCGGCCGCTGCTTCAACTCGCGGGCCTCTGGCCGTCGCCCTCGGAGGAAACCGTGGCACGGCGCATCGGGAAAACCTATCCGGAGGTGTCTGACCGGCTCGTCAACATCTTGCAACTCGCTGAGGGGCGTCGCAGTCCCTCGCCGGACGACATGGTGGACCGGGCTGTCCGCTCGCTTGGCGAAGACGTCGGGTCCATCGAGTTCGAGCAGATCGAAGACTTCGACCGGGCACGCAAGGCGTCCCGGCTCGCCACGCTCCCCATCGTCGGCCTGCTCATCTTCCTGATCGCCGCGCCTAGCACGTTCTTCGGCGCTTCGCAGCGACTGCTCTCCCCACGCACCGCCTTCGAGCGGCCGGCGCCCTTCCAACTCCAGGTGATGCCGGGCGATACTGACCTCGTGCGTGGCGACTCGCTCCAGGTCGTCGTCCGGGCGAGCGGCCAGGAAATTCCGCAGACGCTCGCGCTC
>CAYFRX010000473.1:0-2115 GCA_964345515.1 uncultured Rhodothermales bacterium | reverse complement strand
TTCGTTTATGGCGGACACGACCGCGGACTACAGACAGCGGACTGCAGACGGCGGACCGCAAAACCACGCTCATGCTAGCGATCCGTCGTCCATGGTCGGCGGTTACGGGACCACACTGGGGTTATTTACAACTTGTGTCACACCAATTTAATGCCCGCGAACCTTTTTTGTTAGCACACTGCATCCCCAGGCTCCACTTTTTCTTTGTTTGACGCGGCGAATTCGGGATTGTTACACCGCGTACAAACGCGCGTCGTCCGTCGCACTGCAACCGAAAAGGGCCGCCACGTGACGTAGCGGCCCCGAGCGAACCAAACGCTTTCGCACAGCGTGGCTACCGCTAATTGTTCGTGTCCTCGCTGCCCGTTCCAGTGCCTTGCTGCCCGTAGTCGGACGGCGTCACGCGCAATTGCTCCGGATCCGGCTCCCGCTCGCGGAGCCGCTCCAGCTCGGCCTCTTCCTCCTCAATGGTCTGCGCGCCCACGTTTCCAATGTCGCCGCGGAAGGCCGTGTCAAACAGGGTAAAGACGAGAAATACGACGACGAACACCGTGCCCACGGTGAAGACCATCAAATCGACGGGCTTGTCGTACTTCAACGCCATGAAGAACATGACCACGAGCGCCGCCTTAGATACGGCGATTCCAATGGCCACAGGGATGTTGAGCACCCCCAGATCGACCTGTGCGACGGCAACCGTGAGTACGGTGAGTATGACGAGCGCCCCGAAGACGCTCGCGAGCGTCTTGAATGGAATAATGTGATGATTGGCGTGGCCGTCCGAGTGCGCCATAAGAGCTTCGTTAACTTGACGGTGAATGCAGATGAAACTGGGAACGGGCCGGCGGTCCGCTACACGAGATAAAGGAGCGGGAAGAGGAAAATCCAGATGATGTCGACGAGGTGCCAGTACAGCCCCGTAATCTCGATCGGCGTGTAGTACTCGCTACTGAAATGCCCGCGGAACGTGCGCCACGCAATCCAGCCGATGATGCCCACCCCGATGAGCACGTGCAGGCCGTGGATCCCAGTCATCACAAAGTAAATGCTAAAGAATTGCCCCGTGTAGGGAATGTTCGCCAGTTGATCGTAGTGCACCCCGTGCGGATCGAAGAAGCCGGCGGGAAATACGCCATGCTCGAACTTGGCCGTCCACTCGAAATACTTGATCACCATGAATACGCCGGCCAGGATGAGCGTGGTGACGAGGTTCCAGAACGCCTTCGATTGGTCGTCCTTCTGCGCAAAGTGAATCGAGAGGGCCACCGTGAACGATGAGGCCAAGAGCACAAGCGTGTTCACACCGCCCAGCACCCAGTCGAGCGTGGCGCTTGCCTCAGCAAACGCCTCCGGGTGCCACATCCGGTACACGGTGTACGCGACGAACATCCCGCTGAAAAGCAGGATCTCCGTGATGAGGAACACCCACATCCCCAGCTTCGCCGCTTCGAACTGCTGCTCCGACGAGACGAAGTGATGATGCAAGTGCGGCGGATGATGCGCGTGACTCTCGTCGGCCTCGGGGGGAGCTACTGCGGTCTCGGTCGCCATCGTGGACTAAAGGTCTGTGGGGGTCGTTCGGGAAACGAGGTTACGCCGTCTGTTTCGGCTCGGGGGCCGGCGGGGCGGCGTCGGGCGCACGCACGGCGGCGCCATCGCCCACGCCATCGCCGCCGAACACCTCATCGGCCAGATGGAAGTCGTACGGGCCGCGCGTGACGAGCGGGGTCCGCTTAAAGTTGTGCGGATCGGGGATGGCGGCCGTGTTGGTCCACTCCAGGGTGGCCGCGCCCCACGGGTTCGCCGGCGCCTTCTTCCCGCGGAAGAGGGAGTACAGCCCGTAGCCCATCACGAGGAAGAGGCCGGCTGCCAGAATCCAGGAGCCGATGGTCGACACCTGATGCAGCGCGGTGAAGCGCTCCAGGTAGTCGTAGTAACGACGCGGCATGCCCTTCGAGCCGAGGATGAGTTGGCTGAAGAACGTCAGGTTGAAGCCTACGAAGATGAGCGTCACGGCAATCTTGCCGGCCGTCTCATTGTACATGCGCCCCGTCATCTTGGGCCACCAGTAGTGCATGCCGCCGAGGAGCGCCATCACCATGCCGCCCATCATCA
>CAYFRX010000472.1:0-2120 GCA_964345515.1 uncultured Rhodothermales bacterium | reverse complement strand
GAACGAAGGCTGCGACTACCCACGGGAAGCCGCCCTGATCGAGAAGGCGGTGCACAACGCGTACCGGCACGCTCAGAACGAACCCGGCAGCAAGCTCGCGCAGCGCGACGAGGCTATGGGATCGCTCGCTCCCCTCGTCGAGGACGACGAGCCCGAGCCCGCGCCGAAAGGCACGATGGAGACGCTGAAAGCGCAGCTGATCATCAACCCGAGGACCAAGGCGGTCACCCCGATCATGGCCAACGTGAAAGCGTTTATTCTCCACCATCCCGAGTGGGCGGGCGTCTTCTCATACGACCTTCTCGCGCGGCAGCCGCTCGTCAGCCGGCGGCCACCCGACGCGCCGACGGCGGTGCACGACCAATACCCGCGACCGTTGAACGACGGCGATCTGTTGCATGCGCAGTGGTGGTTTCAGACCCACGGCTTCGCGAGCATCGGGAAGGAGCCCGTCGTCAGCGGCGTCTCCGCGGCGGCGAGAGAGAATTCGTTCGATCCGCTGCACGATCATCTCCGGGCGCTCAAGTGGGACGGTGTCGACCGCATCGGCACGTGGCTTACCGACTACTGTCGCGCCAAGCGCTCCGAGTACAACGACGCGGTGGGGGCGATGATCCTCATTGGGCTTGTTGCCCGCGGCCTCAACCCCGGCTGTAAGTTCGATTACGCCCCTATTTTTGAGGGCTCGCAGGGCACGGGCAAAAGCACGATGTGCCATATCATCGCCGGGTCTGACTGCTGGATCAGCGACGATTTGCCCGACCTTAACCGGAACTACCGCGACGCTCAACAGCACGTTGCTTCGCTGTGGATGAACGAGCTCGGGGAGCTGAAGGCCCTTCGGAAAACTGAGGTGCAGACGCTTCGCAGCTTCCTGACCGTCCATATTGACAAGTTTCGCGCGCCTTATGATCGATGCGAGACTGTCGCCCCCCGCCGGTGCTGCTTTTGGGGAACAACGAACGAGACCGAATATCTAGGGGACCTCACAGGCAACCGGCGCTTCTGGCCGATCCACCTGGGCGATCGGCCGATCGACTTGGCCGGGCTCGCCCGCGATCGCGATCAGCTCCTCGCCGAGGCGATCGTGCGATATGAGGCCGGTGAGGCGTATGTCCCCTCCCGAGAATTCGAACGGCGGCACATGGTCGCCGAACAGCAGGGAAGGGAGATCACTGACCCCTGGGAGCCATATGTTCGGGAGTACTTGAAAACCCACACCGGCGGCGAGGTTACGACCAATGAGATACTTGCGGGAGCTCTTATGAAACCTCGGGAGAGCTTAACGCACGCGCATGCGACGCGCGTCGGCTCGCTTATCACCGCATGTGGGTGGCAGAGGCGCCGGAAGAGCGAGGGCATGGTCTATACCCGCCCGGAGCCCATGCCGGACGGCTCATCATGATCCACCCCTCCGCGCCCGACGCCTCCCCCTCCCAGGTGGACGCCTGGATAGC
Source organism: uncultured Rhodothermales bacterium (assembly GCA_964345515.1). Taxonomy (GTDB): domain Bacteria; phylum Bacteroidota; class Rhodothermia; order Rhodothermales; family Salinibacteraceae; genus JAAAPH01. The sequence continues at coordinate 663 of CAYFRX010000472.1, read as the reverse complement.
CGCCGTCGATCACCGCCAGCCGTTTGTCGCCGTGCTCGGTGCGGCCGGCACGGGGAAAACCCGCGTCCTCAAACTTCTCCTCGACGCAACACGCCGCCGGTTCGCGACGCTGAGGCTGGCCCCCACCAGTATAGCGGCCTTGGAGATCGGCGGTCAGACGATCCACCGCGTCCTTGGTCTTCGGAAAGGCAAGACGCAAAGGTATCCGAAAAAGAACGCTTTGCGCAACGTCGAACTCGTCGTGATCGACGAAATCGGCGCGGTCCGCGCTGATCTGCTCGACGAGCTCGACACCGTGATGTGCGAAGTCCGAGAGAACGACGCGCCCTTCGGCGGCGCTCTCGTCCGCGTGTTCGGCGACTTCGGTCAGCTACCGCCGGTGGTCGACAAGCTACCGGATTGGTATGCGACACCGTTCGCTTTCAGCTCGGCCGTGTGGCTGGATGCCCCGCCGGAAGTCCACCAGCTCCGTGAGGTCCACCGCCAACCAGACCCCGACTTCGTGAAGGCACTCGCGGCGCTGCGGGCTTCCGACGTCGCCACGATCGAACAGGGCGTCGACTGGATCAATGCGAACGCCAGCAAGACGCCTATCTTGACCGCAGAGGGGCGGCGCGCGGTGACGCTGGCACCCCTGCGGAGCCGTGTGGAGCGCATCAACGC
>CAYFRX010000471.1:0-2136 GCA_964345515.1 uncultured Rhodothermales bacterium | reverse complement strand
GGGGGAGACAGCACGTATCTACCCCCTCACCCTGTCGCCAATTCCCCTCTTCCCCCCTTCCGACGCTCAGAGCTGAGCGCGTAACGTGAGCCAGTGGAGGCCGCCGAACGACGACCACGACTGGTACGCGTAGCTGACGTGCAGCGGGGCGATCGACAGGCCGAATCCGACGCTAAGCCCCGCCGCATCGAAACCGTCCGAGCGGGCGAGTTCCTCGCTGCGGCGGTGGTCGTAGCCCATGCGCAGCTGAACGATATCGTGGAGGGTGAGCTCGCCGCCCAGCAGGAGATGCGCCAGCACGCGGTCGAGCGCCGTGCCATCGGGCAGGGCATCGCCCAGGCGATGCAGGTCGTACGCGGTCACCGAGAGCAGGAACGGCAGGTAACGAAGGCGCTTGGTCAGACCGAGGCGTACGTCGGTCGGCAGCCGGTCGCGGTCCGGGCCGAACGAGTCGATGGCCCGGCCGAGGCGGTTGACCGACGCGTTGAGGGTGATCTGCTGCGCGGGGATCCGGTAGAGAAGGCCGAGGTCGAGGCCAAGGGCAGCAGCGCGCGCGGTGGCCAGGCTGGAGTAAATGGCGTGCAGGCTGGCGCCATAGCGCCATCGCGTGCCGAGCGCCCGCGCCGCGCCGACGCTGAACGCAACGTCCCCACCGCCAAACGAGCCGGTACGCTCGCCAAACTCGTTCGCGCCCTCGAAGGCGCCCCAGCTCAGGAAGCGGATCCCGCCCCCGAGGGTCGCGAGGCCGTCCACGGTGTGCCCGTACGCCAGGAAACCGGCGTTGATGTCGGACAAGTGGTTGAGGTACGATAGCGCCCCCGTCCCGTCGAGGGCCGAACTGAGCCCGGCGGCGTTGTAGAAGAGCGTATTTACGTCGTCCCCCCCCGTGACGGGAAAGGCCCCACCTAGCGCGGCCGCCCGCGCTGAGGGGGCGAAGCGAAGAAACGGGAAGCCCGATACGTCGGTCGACTGTGCGTGCACCAGTCGAAGCTCGGCGCCCGCCATGAAGAGGAGCGCGCAGGCGGTGAGGAGTGCACACAATGACGGAGCGGAACGAACCATAACGGGAAACAGGCTGCGGCGGCGGGATCTCCCAGTATCGTACTCACAGCGGGAAAACAAAAGGGGACGTCGTATGGCACGGCAACATCCACACCGAACCGGCGCACGTCAAGACCTATTCAACCCGTCGCACGAAGGGAACGGATCGAGGGGCGCTGCGTGACAATCACGAAACAGTTTTCCGGTCTCAACGGACCTGGGGATGCATCCCCGAACGCCCCGGGAGAACAGCACTGCCGTCCGCGGACTGAATCATTGCATGTGGCAAATATATGTTTGAGTGGCTTAGAGATCTTTTTGGCGACCGCAACAAGCGCGAGCTCGACAAGCTGTGGCCCGTCGTTGATGAGATCAACGAAGAGTACGAACAGCTGCAGGATCTGACCGACGACGAGCTGCGCGGCAAGACGGACACCTTCCGGCAGACCATCCAGGACGCGGTGGCCGACATTGAGGCGCGGCAGGAAGAGATCCACGACACGCTTCGCCATGCGCCCTCGGCGCAGGAGGTCGACGTCGGCGGCGACGGCCAGCCGCCCGAGCGCCACGACGCCGCGCTGACGCTCAACGAGCGCGAGATGCTCTACGAGGAGCTCGACGACCTCGAAGACGAGTGGAAGATGGTTGTCAACGAGACGCTCAACGAGTTGCTGCCGGAGGCGTTTGCCGTCATCAAAGAGACGTGCCGCCGCATGCTCGGCGAGACGTGGACGGCCGGCGGCTCCCAGGTCGAGTGGGACATGGTCCCGTACGACGTGCAGCTTCTCGGTGCCGTGGTGCTGCACCAGGGCCGCATCGCCGAGATGAAGACGGGCGAAGGAAAGACGCTCGTCGCCGTCATGCCGCTCTACTTGAACGCGCTCGCCGGGCGCGGCGCCCACCTCGTCACGGTGAACCCGTACCTCGCCCAGCGCGACGCCGACTGGATGGGGCCGGTCTTCGAATTTCACGGCCTGTCCGTCGACTGCGTCGACCAGTACGATCCACACTCCGCGGAGCGCCGCGCGGCCTACCGCGCCGACATCACGTACGGCACGAACAACGAGTTCGGCTTCGACTACCTGCGCGACAACT
>CAYFRX010000470.1:0-2139 GCA_964345515.1 uncultured Rhodothermales bacterium | reverse complement strand
CGCGCCCCGGCCTCGAAATCCAGAACGTGAACCAACAAGGACTCCTCGAAAAACTATCCCCCGCCCTGTCATGACTCAGACGCTTTCCGACAGCTCGATCCCGATTCTCTTCCTGGCCGCCGTGCTGGTGGCCGGCCTCGTCACGGCCGACCGCTTCGTGACGGCGCACCGTGGCACCCCGCTCACCGTGCAGGTGCGCAGTGAGACGCCCGACGCGGAGCCCGCCCGGGCTGCACAGGTGCCGGGACTCCTCCTGAGGCAGCACACCCCGGACTGGACAGCGCGCCGCCTCAGCCCACCGTACGCCGGCCCATCGGCGCCCTCGCCTGCAGCTCGCCCCAACGCGTGCGACGTAACCCGGCTTCCGGTACGTCCGCCGCGTCCCCTGCAGGTGGCCGCCGCCTCGCCCGCTGCCCTGGCGTTCTGACGTCGCCGCCGAACCCGGCGGTCTGCGCAAGACCGACTGCGCCAGATGCTGGCCCGGCACCGCACCGCTCCTCTCTCCACTCCGTCCCCCTTTATCTGCCATGCTCCATCGCACGCTCTCTATTCTCGCTCTTCTTATCGCCATCCCGCTGCCGGCGCACGCCCAGTGGGATGTAGACGCCACGGCCTTCACGCGCGCCGGGGCCCAGGATAACGTATTCAAGAGCCCGACGCAGCTCCTCCAAGACCAGACGCGGCTGGGCACGGACAGCCTCGTCCGCCGCGATGCGCTCTATCGGTACGGGGGCGCCATCGATGTAGAGCGGACCCTGGGCTGGCGGCACGAGGCCGCGGTGGAATACGATGCATCGTGGAGCCGCTATGCCACCTTTTCCAGCCAAAACGAGCAGCACCACGACCTGGCGCTCCGTTATGCGTTCGATGCGCCGGGCAGCCTCACCCTCGGCGCGGAGGTAGACCGCCGGTGGAATCGGTCGGTGGGCACCAGCGTGCTGGGCGACGAACTGAGCCGCCTCTTTGCGTACCGCCACTGGGAGATGAATCCGTGGTTGGAGTGGGAGCTCTCGCATACGGTCGACCTGACGCTCGACTACCGGCGGCGCTGGCGCACGTACGATACGCAAGACGACCTCGCCCCGCTCAGCTACAACGACCATCGCCTCCGGCTGGTCAGCTGGGTTCGCTTTCGGGACGCCGCGCGCCCGCAGTGGCTCTTCATACGGGCCAGCGTGCGCGACAAGCAGTACCGCGCCTACCGAGCGCGCGACCGGGCCGGCCAGCAGGCTCCGTCGTACCCGACCAACACCCTGCGCTACGCGAGCCTGCGCGCCAAGTACAATATGGACCTGACCGAGAACATCTCGTGGAGCCTAGGCACCATGGTTCGCCGCCGCGCGGATGCGTTCGAGGGCTACTACAACTACCGCTACGCCCGCCTCGATGGGGGCGTGGAGTGGCGCGTACACCCCTCCACCATCCTCGAACTGGAAGCCACTTGGCGCCACTACCGGTACGACGAGAAGTCGGCCGCCCCGAACGAGCCGCTCCGATACAACTACGTGGATGGCGCGCTGAGCCTGCGCCACCGATTGCGGCCCTACCTGCACCTGGTGGCCCGGATGGCCACCGACCAGCGCCACTCGAACGTGGGCGACGTCACGCAGCGCACGCGGCGCTCGTACGCGGTCCACACCGTGACGACGGGCCTGCGCGTCGACCTCGAACGGTTGTACCGCCAGGTCTGGTAATCGCCGGCCGGGGGCGCTGACGGGCCGCACGCCACCAGAGGCCAGCGGCGGCGCGCTTGGGGGGTGCTCAGCCGGTCCGCCGGCTCAAGATTCGGGAGATAGCCGCCAATGAGGGCACACATAGCGTTTTTTTTCTGCCGCCATCGATTGCCCCCTTATCCTGCGAGCGCCCATCTCGTTCTGCCGCGGCTTCGCGCTATCTGCTCCCTCGGCTCATGCGCAACTGGATTCGTCGTCGACCCCTCGTCACCTGCCTCTCGATCAGCTTCGTGCTGCTCATCGTCCCGAGTGCCATGGTCGGCGTGCTCTTCACCACGGGCGCCCCGTGGGTCGCGGAAGGCCTCGGTCTCGCCGTCGCGGGCGGCCTCTACGTTGCGTTGTTCCTGTTCTGGATGCGCCTCGTCGCCCGCCCCATCCACGACATCACCCAGTCGGTGCACACGTT
>CAYFRX010000469.1:0-2173 GCA_964345515.1 uncultured Rhodothermales bacterium | reverse complement strand
ACGGCCCTGCTGCGCACCGGCCAGACGGCTTCGGCCCTCGATGTAGCCCAGTCCGGTGCGCGCCGCTTCCCCGACGACGCCACACTCGCACTCCTGACGGCGGAAGCCTACCTCCAACTCGACGCCCCGACCGCCGCCTTGCCCTGGCTTGAGCGGGTTGACGAGCGCGTCCGCCGCGAGGGGCCGGACGTCCTGCCCGCGCGGACCACGCCGAAGCAGTTGCGCCAGCAGATCGCCCAGGTCCACCGGGTGCTGGGCGGGCGCCACGCCGAACGCCGGGCCTGGGATCAGGCCGCGTCGCATTTCCAATCCGCACGCCGTTACGCGCCGGACTCGGTGGCCACCCATCGCAACCTGGCCTACGCCTACGTGCAGCAGGAGCAGTGGGGGAAGGCCCTCGACGCCGCCAACACCGGCCTGGCGCGCTTCCCCAACGACGAAGGGTTGCTGCGCATCAAAACCCATGTGCTATACGAGCAGCAGGCTTTCGACGAGCTCGCCGCCGTGCTCGAACGGCTCTATCGCCTCCGGCCCGACGACCCAAGCCTGGGCGTATCGTACGGGCAGGCGCTCCTGGCCAATCGCAAAGCCCAGGAGAGTCAGGCCGTCTTCGACTCGCTGCTGCAGCGGTTTCCGCGGGAGCGCTCGATCTATGAGGCACTCATCGACCTCAACCGGCAGCGGCTCAACTACCCTGGCATCCTGGAGGTGCTGCGCCGGATGGAAAAGACGTTCCCGGACGACGCCGCGATTCCCCGCCGTCGCGCCCGGGTCCACGCGCTTCTCGAGGACTACGCCGCGGCGCGTGCCATCTACGATTCGCTGCGCACCCAGTCTCCCGCCGATGCATCGCTCAGCCTGGCCATTGGGAGCACGTACGAGCAGCAGGACAGCCTGCAGGGCGCGGCCGAGGCCTACCGTCACGTGCTGGACCGCCAGCCCGAGCATCTGGCCACGCTGCGGGCGCTAGGGCACGTCCTGGAGAAACAGGAACGCTGGCCTGCCGCCCAGCGGGTCTACGAGCAACTGGCTGCCGTGACCCCCAATCCGCATGCGCACGTCCGCCTCGGCTGGGTCCACGAGCAACTCGGCCGGCCCGAGGCCGCGGCTGCCGCGTACCGGCGGGCGCTCGATGCCGGCACGGACGACCCGCTCGCGGCGTACCGGTACTCCGTGCTACTGCTGGAGCAAGGGGACGGTATGGAGGAGCGCGCCTTTGCCCTCGCCGAGCGCGCCCTGCGGCAGAGTCTGCGCGGGGTGAAAGACGCCCAGGAGCTTATGATGGCAAACACCTCCTCCGGCCCGCCATCCGGTGCTGCGCCCGACTCGGCGCGGCAGCAAGCCACGGAGCGCCTCAACCGGCTGGATGACGTTGCGACGGATGCCTTCGAGCACTTCGCCGCGTCGTTCCCGCAAGCGCGCACGGAGCCTGTGCTGCAGGCGTTGCTCCGCCGGTACGCCAGCTCAGGGCGCCTCCCGTTTCTGATGGGCCGATACTACGAGCAGCACGCTGACACGGCGCTCGCCCTGCAGCACTACCGCGACGCGGCCGCCGCCAACCCCGATTTCCGCGACGCCCACATGGCCCTCGGCCGCCTGTATGAGACGCAGGACAACGTCGTCGAGGCGATCCGTTCGTTCGAGCGCGCGCTGGCCCTCGACGCGACCGACCCCGCCGGCTACGACGCGCTCGTCCGCCTCTACCGCCAGCGCGGCCAGCTCGGCGCGCTCATCGCCCGCTGGCAAGCCCGCTACCGCGCCACCTCGTCGAACACCGTCCTGCGCGACCACCTGATCGAGGCGCTCCACAAGGCCGACCGCTACGAGGACGCGCAGCCGCTCATCGACGCCGCGGCCGCTGACTCCTCATCTGGCACGCCGCAACAGAATCCATAGCAGCAATCAAATCGGACGTCATCGCATGACGGTCATCCCGACGCATGAGCACGCGTTCGTGGGTTACAAGGCGGCGGGAAAAAGTCGCATCCAATGAGCCGCCGACCTGCGGGGGCCGGACCGCAAACCGGGCGGTGCACCTATCCACCTGCACACGCCCCGCAAAAGGCGCGGCACCACCCATCGTGCCTCAACCTCATCCGCGCAGGACCGGCATTGCTCCATTCCTTGATGGCACAATGCGGCGAAGCCTCCATTGTGCGATCTTCATGCACCG
>CAYFRX010000468.1:0-2178 GCA_964345515.1 uncultured Rhodothermales bacterium | reverse complement strand
GGGACTGGGCGGTTGAGCCATTCCGCCCCACCATCCCATCGAACGTCGCCTCCGACCCGTGATCAAAAAGACCGCCCTCGGCTTCACGGCTGTACTGGTTCTCGGCTTTTCTGTCTTTATGCTTGGACCGCAGCTTCCGGCCGACACTACGCTGCAGCCGGTGGAGCTCCCGGACGACCTGGACCGCTACCTCGCCGCGCAGGAAGCCGACGTGCCCAACCTGCGCCCCGGCACGGAGAAAACGATCGTCTGGGCCGACTCGGCGGCGAAAACGAAAACGCCCCTCGCCCTTGTCTACGTGCACGGCTTTACGGCCTCTCGGGGCGAGGTGCATCCGCTGTGCGATACGCTCGCGGCGCGGCTCGGCGCCAACCTCTACTACACGCGCCTCACCGGCCACGGCCGCGACGCTGACGCCATGGGCACCACCACGCTTAACGACTGGCTCAACGACACCTACGAGGCCTACCAGATTGGACGGCGGCTGGGGGAGGAGGTCGTCCTCATCGGCACCTCGATGGGCGGAGCGCTCGTGACGTGGCTCACGGCCCAGGAGCCGGTGGAGGATCCCTTGGCCACCGTAGCCATCTCGCCGGCCTACGGGCTGCATGACGCCGACGCGCAGCAGACGCTCACCCGCATCGCCGACTGGCCGTGGGGCGAGCAGCTGCTCCAGTGGCAACTGGGCACCTACAACGGCACGCCGAGCGAAGACCCCGCGATCAATCGCTACTGGACCCGGCGCTACCGCTCCGATGCACTGCTGCCGCTCGCGCAGCTCATCGAGGCGCTCAACCGGACCGACTTCGGCGCGATCGACACGCCTATGTTCATCGCGTACTCGCCCAACGATGAGGTCGTCAGCCCCTCAACCATCGAAGCGCGATTTGCGGCGTTGGGGGCGGCGCCAAAGGATACGGTGCGTCTCCTCCAAACGGGCGATTCCAGCAATCACGTGATTGCGGGTCGGCTCCGCTCGCCGCAGACCACCGAGCCGGTCGCGCGCAGCATCCTCGACTTTGTGCAGCGCGTGAGGGATGGACGTGCGGAGTAACATCAACTGGAGGGATGTACGTACGAATGGATGAAAATCGAGCGCATCCACCCCCCGGATTAAATCCGGAGCAGGTGGTCCATCCCGCAATAGGCGTTCGCGTAACACGGGCCGGGCGGGCGGCACCAACAGCCGCGGGAAAGCCCGCTTCGCCGGATCTGCACGGGCGCCTTGCTGTTGCATGCTCCGTGTTCGATTACCTACCCTTTCGTCTCCGATGGTCATGGTTTCGATGCATCGTGTTTCCGCTCGCATCCCCATACACTTCGTGCTGATCGCCGGGCTATGGCTCGCCGGATGTACCAGCGGCGCCAACGTCCAGCCCGTCCGCGCGCAGCAGCCCGTCTCGGCGCCGACGAGCGTGGACCACAGCGCATTCACCGACCTGCTCCAGACGTACGTCGACGAGGCCGGCCAGGTGGACTACGCCTCGCTCACGGCGCAGCGGGACACCGCGCTCACCCCGTACCTGCAGCGGCTGGCGGAGACCGACCCGTCCAATCTTGACCGGGACGCGCGGCTGGCGTTTTGGATCAATGCGTACAACGCGCTCACGCTCAAGCTCATCGTGGATCACTATCCCGTCGAGAGCATCAAGGACATCACGCCGGTGGGCGGGCCGTCCATCCCGGAGCTGAACGCGCCCTGGTTCGTGAAGGTGGGTGAGGTCGGCGGCCAGATGCGCACGCTCGACGAGATCGAGCACGAGATCATCCGCACCCGGTTCGACGCCCCGCGCATTCATTTCGCGCTTGTCTGTGCGGCGGTTAGCTGCCCGCGCCTGCGTCGCGAGGCGTTCACCGGCAACCGGCTCGATGCGCAGCTGGACGCTCAGGCGCACGCCTTCCTGCACGATCACGCCAAAAACCAGATCCCTGCGGACGACGGCACGATCCGGCTCTCTCGCATCTTCAAGTGGTTCGAAGAGGACTTTGGCGAGAGCACCGATGACCTGCAGCGCTACCTCGCGTCGTACTTCGAAGGCGCCGTGCACGCGAAGCTTCAGGCTGCAGCGTACGACGTCGGCTACCTGGACTACGATTGGACGCTGAACGATCAGGCGGACAGCCAGGCGGCGGCCGCGCGCGGCGAGTAATTGGTCGGGCGGCGTCGTATCATGGCAG
>CAYFRX010000467.1:0-2184 GCA_964345515.1 uncultured Rhodothermales bacterium | reverse complement strand
GTGCCGCGCCCCGTTGACGTGCTGGGCTATCCCATCGGCACGTGGCACACGACGTATGGCACCATGGAGCGGTACATCGACACGCTGGCGGCCGCCGCGCCGGATCGCGTGCGGCCCATGACGTACGGCACGAGCGTCGAGGGGCAGACGCAGCACCTGCTCGCCATCGGCAGCAGCGAGCACATCGCCGAGCTGGACGCCATCCGCGCTGACCTGCAGCGCCTCACGGATCCGCGCGCGACCTCTCAAGCCGAGGCCGAGCAGATCGCGCAAGAGCGGCCGGCGATCGTGTGGATCAACGCGGCGAACGATGGGAACGAGACGGCCGCCTTCGAGGCGGTCATCCAGCTCGCCTACCAGCTGGCCGCCGGCGAGGACGATCGCACCCAGCGTATCCGCGAGGACGTGGTGGTGCTGCTCAACATGGCCCACAATCCGGAGAGCCTGACGCGTCACACGGCGTGGTACAATGCGTTTGGGATGGGCGACGCCGACCCGCAGGCCCTGGAGCACAGTGCGCCGTGGGGCCTCAGCACGAACAACAACCACTATCAGATCGACCTGAACCGCGACGGCCTCGCCCTCACCCAGACCGAGAGCCGCAACGTGACGACGGCCATGCAGCACGGGCGCCCGCAGGTGTTCGTCGACCTCCACGGGCAGACGACGCAGTACTTCTTCCCGCCCAACGCCATCCCTGTCAATCCCATCTACCCGGAGCAGCTGGCCGACTGGATCGATCGGATCGGCCGGGGCAATGCCGCCGCGTTCGACGATTACGGGTGGAGCTATTACACGCGCGACGTGTTCGACCTCTTCTATCCGGGCTACTGGGACTCGTACCCCAGCTTCCACGGCGCCACGGGCATGACGTACGAGACGGACGGCGGCGGCTCCAAGGGCACGCGCTGGCGCCGCGACGACGGGACGACCCTCACGTTTGAAGACGGCATCGCGCATCACTTCGTCGCCTCGCTGGCCACGATGGAGACGACGGCTGAGGGGCGCGAGGAGCGGCTGATGGACTACTACCGCTATTTCGCGGACGCGCTGGAGGCGGCCGAGGACGCCGAATACGCCGCGGCCGTGCTGCTGCCAGGCGCCGATGCGCGGGCCGCCGCGCGCCTCGCCACTACGCTCCAACGGCACGGGCTAACGGTCGAGCAGGTGCAAGCGGGCGGTACCGTCCGTGGCTACGACGCGCTGGCGGATGCGACGCGCTCGGTCGACGTCCCCGCCGGGGCGTTCGTCGTGCCTTTCGATCAGCCCAACTTCCGGCTGGCTGAGGTGTTGCTCGCGCCCAACGTGGATCTCCCCGAGGGCTTCCGGCAGCAGGAGCTCGCCAAGCTGGCCCGCAACCTGCGCCGCGCGCCCGGCGAGCGGGAGGGCTACGCGTTCTACGACATCACCGCATGGAATCTGGCACTGGCTGCCGGTATTCCCATCGTGTGGACCGACGCCGCCCCAAACCTGTCGACCGCGCCCGTGACGCTGGAGGAGGGCGAGGCCACGGCCTCCGGCGGGTGGGACGGTGACGTGGCCGATGCGCTCGAACCCGACGTGAACGTCCCTCGTGCGCAGAGCGCGTACGTGTGGGCCCCCGGTTCGCGGGGCGCCGTGCGGCTGCTGGCGCGCCTCATGGGCGAGGGCTTCAACGTGGCCGTCACCGAGCGCCCGCTGGTCGTCGAAGACGAGGCGTTTCCGCGCGGGAGCTACATCGCGCGGGTGGGGCGCAACCCGGAGGCGCTGCACGATCGCATCGCGACGCTGGCGGACGAGGCCGGTGTACCCGTGATGGCTGCGTCGACGGCGTTTCAGGCGTTTGGGCCGACGGGTACCGGGTCGGAGGCCACGCGCAGCCTGCGTCCGCCGAACATCGCCGTGCTGGCGGGCGATGGCGTGAGCGTCACGTCGTACGGCGCGCTCTGGTTTGTGCTGGAGCAGCAGCTCGCGCAGCCCTTCACGGCGCTCCGCACGCGCACGCTCGCATCGGCCGACCTGGACGCGTTCGACGTGCTCATCCTGCCCGATGGCGCGTATGACACGCTCACCGAGGACGCCCGGACGGCCATCACCGACTGGGTGCAGCGCGGCGGCGCGCTCATCGGCTACGCGGGCGGCGCGCAACACATCACCGAGCGCGACCTTGGCGCGACGTTCGACGTGCCTGAAGAAGCGTCCGCT
>CAYFRX010000466.1:0-2190 GCA_964345515.1 uncultured Rhodothermales bacterium | reverse complement strand
TGGTATCACGCTGGATGGCCCTCAGCGATACGGTCTGCTATCCGGACGCCGGCGGCCCAGCGCTCTCGCGGACGGCGAGCTCGGCGGGGAGCTTCACGTGGCGCACCTCGTCCTGCGTGCCCTCGACCTGACTGATAATCATGTCCGCCGCCTGCTCCCCCTTCTCGTAGATCGGCTGGTGGACGGTGGTCAATGGTGGGTATGCGTACCGCGACGTCGGGAGATCATCGAAGCCGATGATGCTCACTTCACCCGGCACGTCGATACCGGCTTCGTGAAGGGCGAGCAGCGCACCGAGCGCCATGCCGTCGTTGGCACAGAACACCGCCGACGGGTACCCACCCTGTTCGATCCAGCGCTGCATGATGCGGTACCCGCTCTCCTGCGAGTAGTCGCCGATGGCCATCCACGCCTCTTCCACGGAACAGCCGGCATCGTTCAGCGCCTGACGGTAGCCCTCGCGCCGCTCCACGGTTTCTTTCAGGTCGAGGCTGCCTAGAATGGCGCCGACCCGCGGGTGCCCGAGTTGGCAGAGGTACTGCGTGGCCTCGTACGCCCCCTGGTGGTTATCCACATCCACGGAGCTGAGCCCCGGATACTCCGGGTCGTGCCCCACGAGCACCGTCGGCACGTCGCGCTCTTCGAGCGCGGCCGCTACGAGCTCCGTCACTTCCTCCGTGATCAGGATGAACCCGTCGAAGCGGTGCTCGCTCAGGACGTGCTTGTGCACCTCGTCACCCATGTCGGGCGAGATCATGGACAGCGACACGAAGTACCCGCGCTCGATGCACTGCTCGAAGATGCCGAGATGAAGCAGCGTCCAGAACCCGTTCGCGAGCGCGTCGCCTTGGCGCCGCGGCGTGAGGATGCAGATCTCAAAGGTCCGGTCCGTCGCCAGGCTTCGCGCGGCCGAACTGGGCCGATAGTTGTACTCCTCAATGACCTTTTCGACGCGCGCCCGAGCCTCTTCGCTCACGTTCGGATGATCATTCAGAACCCGTGAGACGACGGAGCGCGAGACATAGGCCAACTCAGCGACCTGATCGATCGTCATCTTTTTCTTCATCTTATCGCTTCGGCTTCTTGAAACACCTGACGGGTCGCGGGAGGGGACGAGACGAGCGCCCGGGCCGACTTGTCGCTATACGCCCGTGGGCGCTTACTGTAGCTGCCGGCCTTCGTTTCCACTTCACAATGCACCGCGTATTGCTTTGCCGTTCTCCCTCCGCCCCCAGCCCGCTGCTCGATGGTTCCTCGTCATGGGCCTGGCGCTCGCCGTAACCGGCCCCTGGGTCGGGAGCGGGTGCCGGTCGGCGCCTCCTTCGGGCGCGGCGCACCGCGTTGTAGCGTACGTCATGGGCAGCCGCGATGTTACGGTGCAGCCGGCCGCGGCGCGCCAGCTCACCCACGTCAACTACGCTTTCGCGAACGTGCGCGACGACCGGATTGTGCTGGCGCGCCCGGCCGACGCCCAGCGGCTCGATACGCTGCGTGCGCTCAAGCAGTACAACCCCGACCTTAAGGTCCTGCTCGCCGTTGGCGGTTGGGCCTGGTCCGATCATTTCTCTGGCACCGCGCCGCGCAACGGGCCCTCCACCGCGCAGAGCGTGCAGCGCTTCCTCGCCGCCGGCGTGACCGCCTGCAAGCTGGTGATCGGCGCCGCCTTCTACGGACGCTGGTGGAGCAGCGTGGCGCCGTCCCAGCGTGGCCGCTATCAGCCGCACGACACGGCGCACGGCGCGCTGCCGTACGACTCGATGGCCGCCCACTACGTGAACCGAAACGGCTTCGTCCGCCACTGGGACGATGCCGCCCAGGCGCCGTACCTGTGGCATCCCGGGCGGCGGGCGTTCGTCACGTACGACGACCTCGCGTCGCTGCAGGCCAAGGCGGCGTACGTCCGGGCGCAGGGCCTCGGTGGCGTCATGCATTGGAAGCACAGTCACAACGCCGATGGTGCGCTCGTGCAGACGCTTCACGACGCGCTCCGGTGACCCCGACGCGGTCACTCGGGACTTGCACGGCCCGGGCCGACTGCCCAGCGGTCGAGCACCACGGCCGGCCCTTCGTTGCCGAGCCGGTCGACGGCGGAGACGGCGAGGCGGGTGGGCCACGCCGTGCCCGCCTCGCGGCGGACGACGTAGGTGCGCTGCGTGCCCGGCACGATGTCGTGCGTCCAGCCGGCCGCCG
>CAYFRX010000465.1:0-2192 GCA_964345515.1 uncultured Rhodothermales bacterium | reverse complement strand
TCCGAGCCGTACCGCGCGGCATTCGCGCCGTGCAACACGTCGACCGACTCGAGCAGCACGGTCGGCAGCAGCGACAGGTCGACCTGACCGGACTGCGGGTCGGCCACGCGCTGCCCGTCGACGAGAACGAGCGTCTGGTTGCTGTTCGTGCCGCGGAGCGAGATCGTGGCGAGGCCGCCCTCGCCGTAGCGCTTGATGAAGAGCCCGGTGCGCGCCGCCAGCAGATCGGCGACGGTTTGCGCGCTCGCCGCGTCGATGGCCTCTGGGCCGAGCGTCGTGACGCGCAGGGTAGCCGCCTCGGAGCGGAGCCGTGCCCGCTCGGCCTCGACGGTCACTTCGGGCAGGGCGAGCACCGAGTCGAGGCCCGCAGACACCACGACGGTATCCGGCGGGGCCTGCGCCCCGGCGAGCGCCGGCGCCCATCCCACGAGGAGACCCCAAACGAAAAGAAAACGAGTAGCCATAAAAAAGCCCGAACCCTCAAATGGAGGCTCGGGCCGCTACTCGACACAACGGTTACGTACGGATACGATACACCCTGTACGCACAGGCGTGAACGGGAACGCGCCGCGAGCCTCTAATCCCGGAGGTGCTGGCGAAACACACGCGCTGGCAGGTCTCCTGGCTCATCGGGACGGGCGCGCGAGGCGCCGGGCGCTAAGCAGCTCAACCCTGGCCTTCCCACTCCGGGCAAACGGCAATGCGTCTGCGCGCGAAGCAGTGACCGGGCGTGTCACAGCTGAACGGCCCTGCGTCCGATTTACAGTTGCGGGTACAGCCCCAGAATGGTCGACGGTTGCCTGTCGACGCACTGGTGTTCCCTTTTCATCGTGCGGGGCCAACGGCCGACGCACGAACCAACGGTGTCTATGAAAGAACGATCGTAAACGTACGGTGCGGCGGGCGAAATGCCAACCCAGCCCCACGCCGCGGCATGGATTCGCCAATGAATTATCCGCGGAGCCGGCGGGCGATCTGCTCAGTGCGCTCGGCGAGACTGCTCTCTCGCTCGGGCGGCTCCAGCGACAGCGGTGGCGCGGCCTCACCATCCACGAGCGCGTCCCACGCCTCGCTCGTCACGATGGTCTCCAGGTTCTGGATGCGCCGCTCCAGCGCCTCCTGCCGCTCGTCCCGCTCGCGCAGTTCCTCCTCCAGCGCGCGCAGCTCGTTCTCGATCTCCGTGGTGGAGACCCCGAGCCGATCTTGCTTCTCCTTAAATTGCAGCCACTCCTTGAAGCCGCCCACGAGGATGGCCGCTAGTGGGATGAGCACCCAGATCCACGATGCCATGGCGCGTTTTGACGTTAACGTGACGTGATCGCTACGAAGGGTACGTCTGCCCGATCAAGGGGTTGCACGCTCGGTGGGAACTGGAAAAGAGATGAAACGGAGAATCGAGGAGCCGAAGCGATGAAATCAATCGTCGTTTCTTTGTCTCTTCGTTTCTCCGACTCGTTTCCATCAATCCACCCACACCGTCTTGATGTTGACGAACGCGCGGATGCCGTAGTGCGAGAGCTCGCGGCCGTATCCACTGTCTTTGATGCCGCCAAACGGCAGACGCGGGTCGCTCTTCACCATCTCGTTCACGAACGCGCAGCCCACGTCGAGCCGCCGGGCGATGGACTCGCCTTTCGCGCGGTCCTCGGTGAAGACGGCGCCGCCGAGGCCGAAGCGTGTGTTATTCGCCAGCTCGACGGCATGATCCGCGTCGTCCGCCACGATCATCGACGCAACGGGCCCAAAGATCTCCTCCTCGAAGGCCACGTTGCCGGGCGTCACCTCCGTCAGCACGGTGGGCGCGTAAAAGTAGCCGGCGCGCTCGATCTTGTGGCCGCCGGTCGCGCAGACGGCGCCTTGCTCCAGCGAGCGCATCACCTGATCGTGCACGCCGTCGCGCAGGTCGTCGCGCGCCATCGGGCCGAGGTCGGTGCGCTCCTCCATCGGGTCGCCGATGGTGAGGCCCTCCATCGTGCGGACGAAGCGCTCGGTGAATTCCTCCGCAATGGGCTGCTCTAAAATGAACCGCTTGGCGGCGATGCAGCTCTGCGCATTGTTCTGCATGCGCGCCGTGATGCCCTTGGCGAGCGCCGTGTCGAGATCCGCGTCGGCCAGCACGATGAACGGGTCGGAGCCGCCCAGCTCCAGCACGGACGGCTTGATCTGCCGGGCCGCCTGGCGGCCCACCGCGC
>CAYFRX010000464.1:0-2194 GCA_964345515.1 uncultured Rhodothermales bacterium | reverse complement strand
CCCCTGCGGGCGCGCCTGCACCCGAAGCTGATCCACCGCGCTCACCGCGATCGGGGCATCCCCCTGCGTCTCGCCGATGAAGAGCCGCCCGTCGGTCGTGATGCCCGCGTCGAGCCCTTCGCCGAAGAGCGCCGCCGAGCGATAGTCGTCGAAGGGGCCCTTCGCCCCGAGCCGGAAGCCGACGTAATGGTCGGCGCGTGCCGTTGGAGCGGGCACATCAACCTCCACGGCGGCATCGAACCCGCCGCGGCCCTCCGCCAGGCGATGGGTCAGGCAGTGCAGCGTGCGGTTCGGCCCTCGGGCCGTACACTCGACGGCGCCCGACCGGATGCGCCAGTCCTGCAGGCGGTTGCCCCACATGTCGGGCCCTGCCCACCGGACGTCCGGCCAGCGGTGCCACGTGCTCGTAAAAGTGGCGGCGCGGGTCATGCGCCCCAGCCGACGCAACAAGGCGGGCGAGGCGAGGGCGCTCAACGCGAGGGCTTTCAGCGATTCTCTTCGATCCATGAGTCGGGTGTGGTATCAATCAGGGGTAACGCGTGAATAGGGAAGCCCGCATCAATAAGTCGGTGCGAGGACCTGGAAACTGGTTGCGTGTCGGCACGGCGGGCTGCGACGTGCGCTCGGCGGTCTCGCCGTCCGGGGCAGGATCGCCCATCCAACCGCCTGAGCGGATGGCGTCATTCGCTCAGGCTCGGGACGCTCCACCCGGGCGAGGGCGTGTGGGCCTCTTCCATGATCGCCGCCATCCGTTCGACGAGGTCCGGGTGCGCGTCCGCTACGTTGTTGGACTCGCCCATGTCGGCCTCCAGATCGTACAGCTCCATGGTGCCCGTCATCATCGGCTTGCGAACGGCTTTCCATTTGCCTAGCCGCACGGCCTGGCTCGACCCGCGCGCGTAGAACTCCCAGTACAGCGGCTCGTCGACGCGCAGCGTGTCCGTCTCGCCCCGCAACACCGGCACGAGGCTTCGGCTGTCGGTGGCGCCGGCTGGCACGTCCGTGTCGGCGAGTTCGGCGAAGGTGGCCATGTAGTCGCCGAAGTAGCCGATCGCGTCGGTCGTCGTCCCAGCCGCGATGCGGCCTGGCCCCCAGGCGAGGTGCGGCACGCGGATGCCGCCTTCGTAGAGGTCGCGTTTCATCCCCCGGAGCGGCCCGTTCGAGTCGAGGTACTCGGGCTCGTACCCCCCTTCGCCGTGCGGCCCGTTGTCGGAGGTGAAGAGCACGATGGTGTTTTCGGCGATACCCAGCGCGTCGAGGCGGTCCATAACCTGACCGACGCCCCGGTCCATGTGCGACACCATGGCGGCGTACGCCGCTTTCGGCATAGGCTGGCTCGTGTAGTGGCCAGCGACGTGGGGCGTCTCGTCGAAGATGCTGTTGCCTTCGTCGTCAAGGTACGGCGCGAACGCCTCCTCCGGCGCCACGACGGACGCGTGCGGGATCGTCACCGGCAGGAAGGCGAAGAACGGCTGCTCGCCCGCGTTCTCCTCGATGAACGCAAGCGCCCGATCCATGATCGGGTCGTGACTGTACGTGCCGCGCTCGATCGGCGGGCCCGACCCGGGATGGCGCTCCGGATTATCCTCGACGACGTTGCCTTCCAGCGGCACGCGCCACAATGAATCGGCATTGCTTTCAAATAGGAACTCCGGCCAGTAATAGTGCGCCCGTCGCTGCCCGATGTAGCCGAAAAACTGGTCGACCCCCTGCCGGTGCGGCATACCCTCCGAGCCGGGCCCGCCGAGTCCCCACTTGCCAAACAGGCCAGTCCGGTAACCGGCCGCGCGGAGCATCTCGGCCATGGTCACCGACGAGTCGGGCAGGGGCTGCTGGCCGATGGGTAACACCTCGTTGTTACCGCGGATGGGCGTGCGGCCCGTGTGCTGGCCCGTCATAAGTACGCTGCGGGAGGGCGCGCAGACCGTCGACCCCGCGTAGAACTGCGTGAACCGAAGGCCCTCTTCGGCCATCCGGTCCAGGTGAGGCGTCTGGATTTGCTGCTGCCCGTAGCTGCCAATATCGCCGTACCCGAGATCATCGGCCACGATCAGCACGATGTTCGGGCGCGTGGGCTCGGATTCGGCCGAGCCGCCGTTGCACCCGACGAGGACAAGCACAGCCGTCAGCAGGACGTAACCGGTGAAAGCGTGGAATCGGGGGAACATGGCACGTTCAGTTTTCCGAGAGGGAG
>CAYFRX010000463.1:0-2196 GCA_964345515.1 uncultured Rhodothermales bacterium | reverse complement strand
CAACCTGTCGATCTCCAACCTGCCAACCTTTAACCCACGAGCCATGATCGACGCGTTGGTGCTTGACGAGATGCGCAGCGGACTGGCGGCCGAGGTGCGGTCGCTCGCATCCGATGCGTTGCCCGACGGCGACGTGCGGGTGCGCGTCGCGTATTCCAGCCTGAACTACAAGGACGCGCTGGCCGTCACGGGCGAAGGCAAGATCATCCGCGGCGACTTCCCCTTCGTGCCGGGCATCGACCTCGTGGGGCAAGTGGACGCCTCCGACGCCGAAGCGTTCGCGCCCGGCGATTGGGTCATCCAGACCGGGTGGGGGCTCGGTGAGCATCGATGGGGCGGCTACGCCCAGCAGATGCAGCTCCAGGCCGAGCATCTCGTGCCGCTCCCCGAAGCCATGACGCCCCGCGAGGCCATGATCGTGGGCACGGCGGGGTTCACGGCGATGCTGGCCGTGACGGGACTCGAAGATCACGGTACGGCACCGGAGGACGGCGAGGTCGTCGTGACAGGCGCCTCGGGCGGCGCAGGGAGTATGGCCGTTGCGCTGCTCGGCGCATTGGGCTATCGCGCGGTCGCCTCGACGGGGACAGAATCGGCGCACGACTATCTGCGCGACCTCGGCGCGACGCGCATCATCGACCGAAGCGACCTCGGCGGCGGGCCGGAGCGCCCGATGCAGTCCGCCCGGTGGGCCGGGGCGGTGGACGCCGTCGGCGGGGCGACGCTGGCCACCCTCATTGCGGAGCTGGAGCGCCACGCGAGCGTAGCGGCCTTTGGCAACGCAGGCGGTCACGAGCTGCACACGAGCGTCTTTCCCTTCATCCTGCGTGGCGTGAACCTGCTGGGCATCGACTCGAACACGTGCCCCGACGACCGCCGCCGCCTCGCCTGGCAGCGATTGGCCGATACGCTCACAGAGGCCCACTACGAGCAGATGTTGAGTCAAGCCATCGGCCTGCACGAAATCGTCGGCGTCGCCCGCGCCATGCTTCAGGGCAACATTCAGGGACGCGTCGTAGTTGACGTGAACGCGTAGTCGCATGCCGCGGGCCGCGCATCATTCAGTCCTCTGACCTTCGTTCTTCTTGGCCTCATGTCCGTCTCGTTCTGGCAGCGTGCCGCTTCGGCCGATGCCGCCGCCTACGACGCCGTGATCATCGGCGGCGGCCTCGTCGGCTGCGCGACGGCCTACTGGCTCCATCGGCGCCGGCCGCGGTTGCGCGTGGCCATCGTGGAGGCGCAGTCGATCGGGCATGGGGCTTCGGGCCGGAACGCCGGGTTCCTGCTGCAGGGCACCGACACCGACCATCTCACCGCCGTCGAGCGGCACGGGGCCCAGCGGGCCCAGCGCTTCTGGCGCTTTACCCGCGACAATCGGGACCTCATCGAAGCCGAACTGCACGGGGCGGCGTTCGACTTCCGCGCGTGCGGCAGCGTGACCGTGGCGGGGACGGCGGCGGAGGATGTGCGCTTGCAGGATGCAGTCTCTCCGCTCCGATCGATCGGTGCGCCCGTCGTGTACCTGTCGCCAAACGAAACTCATCGTCGCCTCCACGCCGAAGGATTTGGGGGGAGCCTGTTTGTAACGTCGGGCGCGACGGTCGATCCCCTGAAGCTCGTGCACCACGTGGCCACCGAAAGCCAGGCCCACGTGTTCGAGTACCAGCCGGTCCGGGCCGTGACGGCGGGCGGCGATCACTACCGCGTCGAAACCGACGGGCGGCAGATTGAGGCTGGGCAGGTGGTCTTTGCCGTGAACGCGTATCTGCCACAGCTCATCCCGGCCCTTGCCGACTACGTCCGTCCCGTTCGCGCGCAAATGCTTGCAACCGAGCCGACGGACCGTCGCCTTCGGATGCCGGCGTACACCCACGCGGGCGCGTTCTACATCCGCCAGGGGCCGGGGGGCGAGGTGCTGCTGGGCGGGGCGCGGCATCGTCACGCTGAGGCCGAGGTCGGCTACGACGATGCGACGACGCCCGCTGTTCAGAATGACCTCGAACACTACCTGCACACGCATTTCCCGTGGGCCCGAGGTCTGGAGGTCACCCACCGGTGGAGCGGCACGATGGGCTTCTCGCCGGATGGCCTGCCAGTCGTCGGGACGGTGCCGGGGCAGCCGGGCAACGTGTGGGCGGCGGGCTTCACGGGGCACGGGATGAGTTGTGGCTTCCGGATGGGTCAGCTCCTCGCCGC
>CAYFRX010000462.1:0-2207 GCA_964345515.1 uncultured Rhodothermales bacterium | reverse complement strand
CTAACGCTGAACCCTAAATGCCCAACTAATCGCTCACGCGGTCCGGGTTCGCCTTGACGAAGCTGTCCCAGCCCGTGTAGTCCTGCGTACGGCCGTGGGCCGCGCGGTTGCTGTGGCAGAGCGCCACGGCGAGCGCATCGGACGCGTCGAGAGCCACCGTCTCGTCGCGGCCCAGGTCAAGGATCGACTTCACCATGAAGCGGATCTGCTTCTTCGACGCGTTGCCGTTGCCGGTGACGGACTTCTTCACCTCTTTCGGCGTGTACTGCGCGACGGGCACGTCCCGGTTCAGGCCGGCGAGCATGGCGGCCGCCTGCGCGCGGCCCAGCTTCAGCATCGATTGTGGGTTGCGCCCGTACACCGGCATCTCGATGGCGAGGGCTTCGGGCGCGTGCTGCTCGATGAGCGCCGCCACCTCCGCGTAGATCTGCTTGAGCCGCTGCGGATGGCTGTCGGTGTCGTCCAGGCGGATCACGCCGTACGCGACGAGCGACTCATCCCGGCCCGCCGTATCGATGAGGCCGTAGCCGGTGAAGCGAGAGCCGGGGTCGACACCGAGAATGATCATGAGGATGGGGAAATTCAGATTCAAGGATGCAACACGTCCTCCTCGGCCGCCCAACTTCGCACATCGGACGCTAAAAATCACTCGTCGGACTGCACGGCGAGGGCCTCCCCGTTCTGTTCAAGCGTGGTGTATACCGCGTCCACGTCGTCGAGGTCTTCCAGCTCCTCGATGAGCTTGAGCACCGTACGCTCCGCACTCTCGTCGAGGGACTGCGTCGTCGTTGGGATGCGGATGAAGTCGGCGTCCTCCGGCTCGATGCCGGCCTCCTCCAGCGCGGTTTCCACATCGGCGAAGGCGTCGACCGACGTCGTCACGATGAACGTGTCGTCGTCCTGTTCGAGGTCCTCCGCGCCGGCGTCCACCACGATCTCGAACAGCTCTAGCTCGTCGAGGCCGTCGGCCGGAATCACGAACTGGCCCTTCTGTTCGAAGAGGTAGCCCACCGAGCCATCCTTGCCGAGGTTGCCGTCGTACTTGTTGAAGAGGTAGCGCAGGTCGGCCACCGTGCGGTTGTTGTTGTCCGTCATGGCGTCGACGAAGACGGCGATGCCGTGTGGTGCGTAGCCTTCGTAGGTGGCCGGCTCGTAGTTCTGCCCTTCGAGCTCGCCCGTACCCCGCTTGATGGCGCGCTCGATGGTGTCCTTTGGCATATTCTCCGCCTCGGCGCGCTCGATGGCATTGGAGAGGTCGGCGTTCATCTCGGGGTCGCCGCCCCCCTCGCGGGCCGCCACGGTGATCTCGCGCGCGAGCCGCGCCCACTTCTTCGACTTCTTCTTGTCTTCCTTGGCCTTCTGCCGCTTAATCTTCGACCATTTATTGTGACCAGCCATAGCATGTCATTGGTTTCGTCAACATAGAACGTGCGGTGCCGAGGGACCCGCAGGGAGGCCTCGGCCAATCGCCAATACCACATCTATAACCCCGACCGGCCCCGGTGAGTTCTTACCGGGTTTTGCAGCGCCACTGCCACGACGGCAGGCCAGTGCGAAGGCCGGATGCCGAACCATACGCCGCATCTTGCGTGTGCATCATTCCTCATCGCCATACTCGCCAGTAAACCGATTCGCTGCCATGATCCGCTACATGTCTCTGTTTCTCGTCGGTCTACTGGGCCTTTTCGCCGCGCGCCCGGCGTCGGGCCAGATCATCGTGACCAAGAATTCCACCACGGGCGAAACCATTTATATGAGCGAGACGCTGCGCCGCGCCGAGCACAAGGTCATGATCCGAGCGATTGGGCGGATGGGCGACGAGCGCCGGGAGTGGGCGCTCACCTTTCGAAGCACCGATGCCCGGAGCGACGTCACGGTCACTGTGGACGGCACCCCCGTCGAGCCCCAGCGCGTGTCGACCGACAGCGAGACACCCGGGGGTATGACGACGCTCTTCCTCTCGGGCGAAGCCTTCTACAACATCGCCCAGGCATCGACAGCGCAGCTCCAGATCGGCGATCGATCGTTCACCTTGCCGAAGCAGGTGCAGGACGACATGCAGCGCATCTTGAATCGCTCAGCGAGCGGCTCATGACGGAACGGCCGAGGATCGCGCGTTGCTGCATCCCCGGCTACTCACGTTCGTCACGCCGTTTGGCGTTCTCTATTGACCTCCCACTCTCTTTGAGTCCCACAGGGACGGCGAA
>CAYFRX010000461.1:0-2209 GCA_964345515.1 uncultured Rhodothermales bacterium | reverse complement strand
CCGGAAGTAGGCCCGCGCCTGCTCGTAGCGCCGGCGGTAGCGCCCGGGCTCGTCGGGCGGGCTGATGAACAGGAGCGGCGCCCGGTGATAGGTGTCGGCGCGCAAAAACGACCCACGAGCGCTCACGCTGTGGCCGCCGTCGCGCGAGGTCGTACCGCGGGCAGCGACGCGCTCCGCCAGCGCGGTCCAGGCGCGGTTCCCACTCGCAACATCGCCCTCCTCGATCTGCGACGCGGCGTAGAAGCTCTCGCCCCCCTCCGAGCCGCCGTGTGTGCTCGCCCCCACGAGCCACTGGAAGAAGAAATCGAACTCCTCGCGCTTGAAGTGATACTCGGTGCGCGGATCACGCGGAATCCCCTGTTGGTCAGCCATCGGATCCCTCACGGTTGCGTGAAGCGGTTTAGCGTTCGGCAGCGGCAGCAAGGCGCCCCTGCGATTCACGCGGAAGGTATCAACCAGGCCATCGGGTTGAAAAGCGGATGTGCTTACATCGTATTGTCCGGAAAGCTTGCAGCTCCCGTGTAAGAAATTCTCCCACAAGCCTCAGCTGCGCTGCGTCGGGGAGGCGCGGTCCTCGGGCACCACCGGGGCCGGGAGGTGATCGCCCGTCGCAGTGGCCTCCACACGCGCGGCGGAGTCAACATCCTCTTCGGGCGTCGGCGCCACGTTGAGGATGAGCCGCGCGTGGCGCTCGTACGTGAAGTAGTTGTAGATCCAGTCCATGAAGACGCTGGCCCGGTTGCGGAAGCCGACCAGCTTGGCGATGTGGATAACGACCCACATGAGCCAGGCGACGAGGCCCTTGACCTTGAGCCCGCCCGCCAGCTCAGCCACCGCGGCGTTCCGACCGATGGTGGCCATCTGGCCGAGGTCCGTGTAGCTGAAGGCCGTCGTCGCTTCGCCGTCGATCTCGGCCTGGATCTGCCGCGCCGCGTGCCGACCCGACTGGATGGCGACCTGCGCGAGCTGCGGCAGCCACGCGTCCTCCGTCCCTTCGATCGCCGCCATGTCCCCCACGGCGAAGATGGTGGGGTGGCTCGGGAGGCTGAGGTCATCGTTCACGACGACCTGCCCGCCGCGCGCCTGCTCGGCGTCCACGAGGTTGGCCAGTGGGCTTGCCTGTACGCCGGCTGCCCAGACGAGCGTCCGCGTCGGAATCTGCGTGCCGTCGGCGAGCATGACGGCGTCGGCCGCGATGCGCTCGACGGTGGCCTCGGTGCGCACGTCGACGCCGCGTGCTTCGAGCGTCTCGCGTGTGTAGTCGCGCAGCGATTTCGCGTAGGGCGGCAGCAGGTCGGGCTTCATCTCCAGGAGGATGACCTCCGCGGTCTCCTTCACGTTGAACGCGGGATAGTCTTCCTCCAGCGTGTCGAACAGCTCGACGAGTGCGCCGGCCATCTCGACGCCGGTCGGGCCGCCGCCCACCAACACAAACGTGAGCAACCCGTCGGGGGCCGCGTCCGGCGCACGGTCGTACCGCTCGAACTGACGCAGGACGTGGTTGCGCAGGTCGACGGCGTCGGACAGGTTCTTGAGCGGGAAGGCGTGCTCGTCGGCCCCTTCCACGCCGAAGTAGTTCGTCACCGCGCCGGCCGCGAGGATGAGGTAGTCGTACGCTACCGCCGCGCCATCACGCAGGACGAGCTCCTGAGCGTCCGCGCGGATGTCCGTGACGGTGCCCATCCGGAAGCGAATGTTGGACGCACCGCGGAAGATCTCCCGCACATTGTGGGCGATGTCGTCCGGCTCTAGGCCGGCCATCGCTACCTCGTACAGCAGCGGCTGAAACTTGTGGTAGTTATTACGATCGATAATGGTAACATCGACCGGCGCCTTGCGCAGCGCCTTGGCCGCGTTCATCCCGGCAAACCCGGCCCCAATAATAGCAACGTGGGGGCGCGGTACTGCGCCGTGGGTGGTGGATTCGGTGTGTGTCATGCGCAAGTTCTGTTCAGCAACAGGAAGTTTGAGGGATAGCGTGATACAGCATGTACTGTACCAGTGTAGCAGGGAGGAGTCCCGCGAGAAAGGCGGTGCCAGCCTCCCGCGGCCAAACGTTCCGACCATTTCACAGAGCACGGCCTGCTACTCCGCCCCCTTGGTCCCGGCCAGTCCACTTAGGCTTTTCTCGGAGAGCAGGTTGACGTCGTAGTAGCGGATGCGGCCGTTCTTTTCGCGATGGCGCCGACGCGCAATCTCGATGAGCCGG
>CAYFRX010000460.1:0-2227 GCA_964345515.1 uncultured Rhodothermales bacterium | reverse complement strand
GCCATGCGCGGCGGTCATCGTCACCAGCATCAAAAAGAGGAAGAGGAGCTGGGCCGACGTCTTCCACTTGGCGATGGGCAGCGTGCGCAGGCTCTGCCCGTACGATTCGGCCCAGGAGCGCAGTGCCGTGACACCGACGTCGCGCAGCGCGATAAGCAATACAGCCCACCACGGAACCACCTGAGGCCGCAACACCGACAGCGTGATGAACGTGCCGAGCACGAGAATCTTGTCCGCCATCGGGTCAAGGAACTTCCCGAATCGCGAGCGCGCCCCCATCCGACGGGCGAGCACTCCGTCGAGGTAATCCGAGGCGGAGGCAATTATGAACACCGACAGCGCCCCGAGCTGGGCCCAGAACGTGGGCGTCACCAGCAGCATCAGCATCAGTGGCGTCAGCAGGATGCGCGCCACGGTCAGGGCATTCGGTATGTTGCGCATGGAAACGGTTCTAAACATAGCTGCCCCAGTATACGCACGCCCTCGCATCAGTTCTCCCGCCTCACTGTCTTTTAATGCATTTCCCGTCTGGAGTGCCTCGTACCCGGAGGCCCACTGGTCTGCTATCTTTTCAGCCGATGCGTCCGCGTTCCGTCAGAATGGGTAGGCCAAACCGCAGGTGGCATGAGCCGTTCGTGCGCATTTCTGTCAATGTGGCGCACCCTCTGCCGCAAAAGGGCCGCGGCATCCTTCTTGAGTATCGTAGTAAACAAATGAAATGACAGGGTCAGCATTCGGGCTTTGCCGACTGGCGACTTGACACGCACTTGCACTCACGAATTACAGAGCATCTCAGATTATGGGTAAGATTATAGGCATCGACTTGGGCACGACGAACTCCGTTGTGGCCGTGATGGAGGGCGGCGAGCCCAAAGTCCTGGAGAATGCAGAGGGCGCGCGGACGACCCCGTCCGTGGTGGCCTACAAGAAGGACGGCGAACGGCTCGTAGGCGCTCCGGCGAAGCGGCAAGCGATCACCAACCCCGAAAACACGATCGCCTCGATCAAGCGCTTCATGGGGCGCAAGTACAACGAGGTGGAGAACGAGATTGACGAGGTCCCCTATAAAGTCGTAAAAGACGATTCGGGGCTGGCCCGCGTCAAGCTGGGCGATCGCGAGTACACGCCGCAGGAGATCTCGGCCATGATCCTGCAGAAGCTGAAGCAGACCGCCGAGGACTACCTGGGCGAAGAAGTCACGGACGCCGTGATTACCGTCCCGGCCTACTTCAACGACGCCCAGCGCCAGGCCACGAAGGACGCGGGCGAGATCGCCGGCCTCAACGTGCGCCGCATCATCAACGAGCCGACGGCCGCCTCGCTCGCCTACGGCCTCGACGATGAGAATGACCAGATCGTAGCCGTGTATGACTTCGGCGGCGGCACCTTCGACGTCTCCATCCTGGAGCTCGGCGACGGCGTCTTCGAGGTGAAGGCCACCTACGGTGACACGCACCTCGGCGGCGACGACTTCGACAAGCAGCTCATCGACTACATTGCCGACGAGTTCAAGAAGGAGCAGGGCGTCGACCTGCGCGAGGACCCGATGGCCCTGCAACGGCTGAAGGAGGCCGCCGAGAAGGCCAAGATCGAACTGTCGAGCGCGACCACGACGACGGTTAACCTGCCGTTTATCACGGCGACGGACGAAGGCCCGAAGCACCTGAACATGGACATCAACCGGGCCAAGTTCGAGGACCTGGTCCGCGACTTGGTCGAGCGGACGAACCAGTCCATGAAGAAGGCGCTCGATGACTCCGGCTACGCGACGAGCGACATCGACGAGGTGCTCCTCGTGGGCGGCTCGACGCGCGTCCCCCTCGTGCAGGAGGTCGTGAAGGAGTTCTTCGGCAAGGATCCGAACAAGTCCGTGAACCCAGACGAGGTCGTGGCTGTGGGCGCAGCCGTGCAGGGCGGCGTCCTGAGCGGCGATGTCGAAGACGTGCTGCTGCTCGACGTGACACCGCTCGGGCTCGGCATCGAGACGCTCGGCGGCGTGATGACCGAGCTCATCCCGGCCAACACG
The DNA here is from genome assembly GCA_964345515.1 of uncultured Rhodothermales bacterium. Taxonomy (GTDB): domain Bacteria; phylum Bacteroidota; class Rhodothermia; order Rhodothermales; family Salinibacteraceae; genus JAAAPH01. The sequence goes on along the minus strand of CAYFRX010000460.1, from coordinate 201 downwards.
ACGATCCCGACGAAGAAGAGTGAGATCTTCTCGACGGCCGCCGACAACCAGACGTCGGTCGAGGTCCACGTGCTGCAGGGCGATCGCGAGATGGCCAAAGACAACCGCACGATTGGCCGCTTCCACCTGGACGGCATTCCGCCGGCGCCGCGGGGCACGCCGCAGATCGAGGTCACCTTCGACATCGACGCGAACGGCATC
>CAYFRX010000459.1:0-2227 GCA_964345515.1 uncultured Rhodothermales bacterium | reverse complement strand
AGATCGTCGGAAAGACGACGCCGGGCATGTCCTGGAAGTTGGTCGCAAAGATCTCTGCATTGTCGGCCTCAAACGAGTAGTCGAGCTCGCGGCGCGTGTAGCTGCTGAACTCGTCGATCACCTGGCGCGGCCGGTACTGCGGGATGATCCAGCCGAGGAAGATGCCGACGATCTCCAGCAGCTTGAGGTCGGACGTAATGACCTCGCGGATGCCCGGCTTGATGACCTTAAACACGACCTCGTCGCCATCCGTGGTGGTGGCGTGGTGCGCCTGCGCGATGGAGGCCGAGCCCAGCGGCTCCTCGTCGATCGACGCGAACAGTTCGCCAACGGGTCGGTCCAGGTCGCGCTCCAGGATGGCCCTCACCTGCGCGAAGGGAATCTCCGGCAGATGGTCCATCAAGCTGTCCAACTCCTCCGTGATGATGGCCGGCAGCAGATCCTCGCGGATGGCCAGGATCTGCCCGAGCTTGACGAACGTGGGGCCGAGGATTTCGAGCCGCCGCCGGAGCTGCTTCGGAAACGACCGGTTGACGATTTCCGCCTTCGTGAAGAGGCGCAGGAACCACGCGAGCGTGCGCTTCCCCGCCGAGCGCAATCCTTTCTTCTGGATGTCGGGCAGCGCGCGGACATACGCGATGTGCCCGCCGGCGAGCAGTCCCAGCACGTGGCGGTACACCGTGAAGAATCGCCGCACGGCCCCCCGATACGGCGCCAGCGGGTCGAAGTCGGAGAGCGGCGACTTTTTCGAGGCAGCGGCTGCGTCGGCCTCCTCCTTATCGGGGGCGGACGCGTCCAGCGCAGCGTCCGGCGTATCGCCCTCCGGCACCCCATCGCCGTGCCCATACCCTGCCCGCTCAGACGGCGCGATGTCGTCCTGATCGGCGCCGGACGGGCCAGCCGGGGGATTTGGATTCTGCGGCGAAGCCACTACAAAACAGGTGCGTTACGCAGGATGACGAGCATGACGCCTAACCGTGGACCCGGCAAATAGTTGCCCCGATGCCGCGCAGCACGGAGCGCTTCTGTTAAGGTGTGAACTGATCGCGACGATTGCGAATGGACGAGACCTCCGGCCGGTGCCCCCTTCGATACGACGGCTCGCATTCACAAACCGAATGGATCACCAGACGTATACGCGTAGCTGCCCCTAGATCTCCTCACTGACCGTTGTAGTTGCTCTCATGCGCTCCATCTTTCTCACCGGTTTCCCCGGATTCATTGGTTCGCGCCTCGTACGCGCCCTGGCCGACGAGCACCCGAGTGCGTCGTTTCGCCTCCTCATTCAACCCAAATTTAAGGCAACGGCTGAGCGAGTGCTCGACGAACTTGCGCTGCAGGACCGGGCCGACCTTCTCCTCGGCGACATCACCGAACCCGGCCTCGGCCTCGGCGGCGCGCTCGACGCCCTCCAAGCAGAGACCACGCACGCCTTCCATCTCGCCGCCGTCTACGACCTCAGCATTCCGCGCGATGTCGGATGGGCGGTCAACGTCGACGGGACGCGGAACGTGCTGGACGTGCTGGACGCCTGCGAGAACCTGGAGCTGTTCAGTTACATCAGCACGGCGTACGTCTCAGGCAAGCGCACGGGCGTCATCTATGAAGATGAACTCGTGCACGCGGCCGGATTCAAAAACCATTATGAAGAAACCAAATATCACGCCGAGGTGCTCGTGCAGGACCGGATGGAGGCCCTTCCAACCGTCGTCTTTCGCCCCGGCATCGTGGTGGGTGACTCGCGGACCGGCGCGACGTCGAAGTTCGACGGGCCGTACTTCATCCTGCAGGCGCTGCGCAAACTGCCGAACGTCACCCTCATGACGAAGGTGGGCTCGGGCACCAACACGGTGAACCTCGTCCCAGTCGACTTCGTGCTGGAGGCCATGACGCACCTCGCCCGGCCCGAGCACGCGGGCACCGTCTTCCACTTCACCGACCCGCACCCGATGACGACGCAGGAGATCCTGGAGCTGTTCACGGATCTGATGGAGATGCGCGCCGCGTTCATCCCCGTCCCCCCGAAGCTAGCCCGGACGCTCATGCAGACGGGCCTCGGCCAGTACCTCGGCATCTCGCCCGAGCTGATCGACTACTTCGATCACCCCTCGCGCTACGATAGCACGCACACGCAGGAGGCACTTGCAGGGACCGGCATCGCGTGCCCGCCGTTCATCAGCTACGCGCACCGCATGGTCGAATACCTGGAAGCCCACCGCGACGTCCG
>CAYFRX010000458.1:0-2232 GCA_964345515.1 uncultured Rhodothermales bacterium | reverse complement strand
GCTGCCCTGCCAGGATTCGAACCTGGAACCTCTGCGTCCAGAGCGCAGCGCTCTGCCTATTGAGCTACAGGGCAATTCTATACAGCATCAAGAAGAATGAATACGTCAAGACGCCGGTTCCGAGCGGCTGCTTTCGGCCGGTGGATTAATGGACTCTTTACGGTCGCGGCGGTCCGGCGCCGACCGGCTCGCTAGCGCATCGACGGTCTCGGTCGGCTCGCCGCGCCAGTCGGCCACCTGCGCGATGATTTGCTGCCGGACATCCTCGGCGAGCGCCCGCGCATCGTCTCGGCTGAGTCTGTCTGTATCCACCGGGGGCAGGATCTTCAGCCGCATCGGCACGTCGGGCTTTTTGAACTTCCAGCTGTGCTTGGGCAGGGCATCCTGGGTGCCATCGATGGCGAGCGGCAGGATGCGCGCGCCCTCCCGAATGGCGAGTCGGAACGGCCCCTGCGCAAACCGGTGGATGCGCCCATCGCGGGAGCGCGTGCCCTCCGGAAAAAACATGACGGGACAGTCGGCTCGCAGTACGTGGCGAGCCCGGACGAGCACCTGCGCGCGGCTGCGCTCGTCCGTGCGGTTCACGGCGATGTCGCGGGCCATCTGCATCATCCAGCCGGCGATCGGGATGTCGAACAGCTCCCGCTTGGCCACCCACTTCATCTCCCAGGGCAGCCGCGAGATGATGGGCACGTCAGCGTGCGAAAGGTGGTTGCTCACGACGACGTACGGGGCGCGCATGTCATCGGGCGGGTCGCCGAGCACCTCGATGTCCCAGAACGGATTGATGTACGAGAGCGATGCGCCCAGCCGCCGAAAGAACCGTCCCGTGCGGTACCGGATGGGATCGGGATCGAAAAGCCACACCACCGTGGCGAGCGGAAACCAGGCCACGACGAGAAACCCGGTCATCACCCAGGCCCCAATGGATAGCAGCGTCTCACGCATGAGCAGAGAGCAGAGTCAGCAGATGGAACGGTGCAGGCCACGTGCCCTTCGCCCAATGCCTGACGCCTCGTTTTGATTCCCCAACGGCCCAGGTCGTTCGGCTTGGAAACGTCGCGCTCGTTCCTGACGTTCTGTTTGCGTCCTTCCTCTTCTTACGTCCTTTTGAACGATGGACACGACCCTCCTCACCATTCTCCTGCTCCTCGTGCTGGCCACCGCGCTGGCCCTCGTCCGGTCCCGGCAGCGCGATCGCTGCCTGCGTTCCTTGCAGGATTTCCACGTGACGCTCGCGGAGCAAGGCCGCGACCTGACGTGGGGCCGCATGCAGGTTTATGCCACCGGCCTCGAAGTCGAATACCCCCAGGCCGTTGTGGCGCGCGCTGGGCACCTGGAGCGGTCGTTTATCTTCTACAACGATCAGTTCGATGCCATGACGGCGCTGTACCGCTGCCCGCAGGGCCTCTCCGCGGAGGAGCAGGAGCGCCGATCCGAGCTTATCGCGCGCACCGTCCATCCGGGGCTGCACCGGCGGGTGGGCCGGTGGATCCGAAACTGGTTGGGGGTGGGGCGCGACGCGCTCGTCCAGGCCGTGGGGCTGGTCATCGGGGTGGCCAAGACGCAGGCGCCGGGCTCGGCCGTGTTCGGCACGCAGGAGCAGCAGGTCAAAGCCCTCTCGGGCGAGATCATCGGCCATACCGGCAATGCCTTCGATCCGCTGATGGAGCGCCACCTGTTCACGCAGGTGGTGGTGGAGATCACGGCAGACGGTACCACGCGCAGCTACTGCGGCTGGCTCAAGGATTACTCCAGCCAGTTCATCGAGGTGTTGGATGCATACGCGAACACGCACGACACGATGCCGCGGCCGGTACGCCCCTACGCGCCGGCGAACGACGTCCTCCCTCAACTCGAGATCCGCTTGGAGGACAGGCAGGTTTACGTGACGAACCGGAGCGAGCGCTTTTTCTACGTCGAGTGCATCGATGCCGGCTCGTGGCAGCAACCCATTGACGCTGTGCTCCCACCGGGCTACACGGCCGACCTGACCCTCCCCCCGGACGTGGATCCCGACACGGTGCGCGCCTTCATAGGAACAGCCGACCGGGTCGACATGGTGGTACCACGCCGCCATGCGCTCGTCCGCCACGCGGCCGGAGGCTCGGACGAAACGTACCGCGAATACCAACGGCTTCAGAAACGACAGGCGGAGGCGCCCGCCACAGAACGCGATCCGGCGGCCAGCGAAGACCGCACGACCGCTCAGGCTTCTCCACCCACACCCGC
>CAYFRX010000457.1:0-2237 GCA_964345515.1 uncultured Rhodothermales bacterium | reverse complement strand
AGCGACGCGTCGACCATGACGCCGATGGCGATCGCGATGCCGCCGAGGCTCATGATGTTCGCGTTGATGCCCAGCAGGTACATCACGAGCATAGACATGAGAATGCCGACCGGGACCGTAACGATCGCCACCAGGGCGCTCCGCACGTGTAACAGAAAGACGATGACGATGAGCGCCACAACCAGAAGCTCCTCGGCAAGCTGCGTCGTGAGCGTGTCCATGGCGCGCTGAATCAGCGGCGCCCGGTCGTACTCGACGACCACCTCCACGCCCTCCGGCAGGCTGGGCTTGAGTTCGTCAAGACGGGCCTTGACCCGGTTGATGGTCGCCAGGGCATTTTCCCCGGTTCGCATGACGACGATTCCCCCCACGACTTCTCCTTCCCCGTTTACGTCGGCAATGCCGCGCCGCAGTTCCGGACCCATCCGAACGCGCGCCACGTCGTCAATCGTAATGGGGGTGCCCCGGTTGGCCCGTAGGACGACGTTCCGGATGTCGTCCTGTCCCTTCAGATAACCTTTGCCTCGCACCACGAACTCGCGCTCGCCCATCTCCAGAAGCCGCCCGCCCACGTCGCGGTTCGACGACTGGAGCGCCCGCTTCACCTGCTGGACCGACACGTCGTAGGCGTCGAGCTTCTGCGGGTCGACGACCACTTGGTACTCTTTTTTGAATCCCCCGACGCTCGCAACCTCCGATACTCCCTCAACGCCCTGCAACTCGTAACGCAGGAAAAAGTCCTGGATGGATCGGAGCTGGGCAAGGTCGTGGGTCCCCGTCGTGTCGCGGAGCGAGTACTGAAAAATCCACCCGACGCCGGTTGCATCCGGGCCCAGGGCGGGCTTCGTGCCCTCGGGCAGCTGGGCGCTCGCAACATTCAGGTATTCCAGCACGCGAGACCGCGCCCAGTAGGGATCGGTGCCATCCTCGAAGATGACGTAGACAAAGGAGGTCCCAAACATCGAGAACCCCCGCACGGTCTGGGCTTTGGGGACGGACATGAGCGAGGAGGTCAGCGGGTAGGTGACCTGCTCCTCGACGACCTGGGGCCCCTGCCCGGTGTAGTCGGTCTTGATGATGACCTGCGTGGGAGACAGGTCCGGGAAGGCGTCGATCGAGGTGTTTACGGTGGCCCAGATGCCAGCGACGGCGATGAGGCCGACCAAGAGGGTCACCAGGAGCCGGTTTCGAGCGCTCCATTCAATGAGAGATTTTAGCATCGTCAGGACAAAGCGGTGGAGGAGAAGGCGGAGAAAAAGCGGTCACGCACTCTACATGTCCCCCATCATCGAGGACATGGCCCCCTCAAGGCGCGCTTCGGAGGCGATAAGGAACTGGGCGCTGGTGACGATCTGCTCGCCCCCCGAGAGGCCGTCGAGGATTTGCACGCGGCCGCCCGTTTCGAGGCCGGTCGTCACGGGGCGAGGCCGGAAGCGCCCGTCTCCAAGCGCTAGGATGACGGCTTCCTGTTCCCCATTGCTAACAACGGCCTCGGAGGGCACGACGGGGGTCGTTTCCGTCGGACGTCCCTCCAGGTAGACCGTGGCGTACGCCCCCGGCTTACGGAGCGTATGGTGCTCGCTCGGAAGCGTGATGCGCACCTTGGCCGTGCGCGTCTCTGTGTCGAGCATATGGTAGATGTGGTCGACGGTCCCCTTCTGGGTTGCCCCCGGATCGGATACCAGGCGAATCCGCACCGGCATGCCCACCTCGATCCACGGCAGGTCCTGCTCGTTCACGTCGGCGATGAGCCAGACGGTCGAGATGTCGGCGATGTCCATGAGGGCGCGTCCAGGCTCGATTCGCTGTCCCTCCTTTACGTTTTTGTGCATGACTTCGCCCGAGGTCGGCGCATGGTAGGTGACCGTCCGCTTCGGCTCCCCGGCCGCCTCGATCGCTTCGATCTGCGCGTCGGTCAAGTCCCAGTAGTTCAGCCGTCGGCGGGTGGCCTCCACAAGCCGCTCCGCCTCGGTGGAATTGTCCAATCGGCGGGCGTTGCGCAGCGCGAGGAGATACTCTTCTTGCGTCGAGACCAGTTCGGGACTGTAGAGCTCCAGAAGCGGCTCCCCCTTCTCCACGATCGCTCCCTCGTAGTCGGCGTGGAGCGTCTCGACCCAGCCGCCCACTTTGAGCGACACGGTGCGCATGCCGCGCTCATCCATCTTGAACTGCCCCGTCGTGCGGATCGTGCGGCGGAGCGGCTCGACGGTGGCCTCAGCCGTGCGCACGCCGATGTT
>CAYFRX010000456.1:0-2247 GCA_964345515.1 uncultured Rhodothermales bacterium | reverse complement strand
CGGCCCACCACCGCCGGGTGGCGCGTAAATCCAAACGAATCATCAGGCAGCAGAAGGCTTTGAGAAAGACCGACATCGAATCATCGCAATATACAACGCACGCTCTCTTGCTGTCCGGCCCGTGCAATGCCCCCGTCAGCTTTTGCCAATAATTACAGCCCGACCGGCCAACGGTATTACGCTGCATACGAACGATACACAGACGATCATTCGGCTGATGCGGAGGCGGTGCGCGCGGCGCGGCCCAAGTGCTCGTCGAACCAGTCGAGGATGCGGGGCGTGACGTCCATCAGTAGCTTTGGCTCGCGCGGGCCGTGGGGCGTACGCGGGTAGAGGACCATCTCAGTCGGCACGCCCTGGCGATGCAGCGCGCGGTAGAACTCCTGCCCCTGGCGCGTCGGCACGCGGTCGTCCTCGGCGCCGTGGAGCACCTGCGTCGGCGTCGTCACGTTGTCGATGCGATAGATGGCCGAGTGGCGCTCGTACGTTGCGTAGTCATTCCAGAACTCGCCGCCCATGTGACCCACGAGATAGTCGGGGATGTCCGTCGTGCCCACCATGCTGATGAGGTTGGGCAGGCCGGCGCCCATGCTGGCGGCCTGGAACCGATCTGTCTTCGTCACGGCAAACGAGGTCATGTAGCCGCCGTAGCTCCACCCCATCAATGCGAGGCTGTCCGGGTGCGCCACGCCTCGATTGATAACGTAATCGACACCGGCCATCAGGTCTTCGTAGTCGCCGTACCCCCAGTCTTCGACGTTGGCGTAGCGGAAGTCCTTCCCGTAGCCCGTACTGCCGCGCGGGTTGGGACGCAGCACGGCGTAGCCCTGCTGGGCAAAGACCTGCGTCATGTAAATGCCGGGCCCGCCCGTGAACGAGCGGCTGTATACGCCCGCCGGCCCGCCGTGGACGCTGAGGACGAGTGGCACGCGGTCACCCGCCTCGTAGCCGACCGGGTACGTGATCAGGCCTTCGACCTCCATCCCGTCGGGCGCTGTCCACGTCAGCACCTCGGTCTCGCCCATCGGCGGCCGGGGCACGTCGGCATGCAGGTCGGTGAGTTGATGCCGCTCGTACTCGCCGAGCGTCGTCAGGTGCACGTCCGCGGGCGTGTCGGCATTTTGGTACGTGAAGGCCATCCGCGGCGCGCTGGCGGCCAGCGACACGTCGCCGTGGAGCCCATCGCCCTGCGTGATTTGCTGCGGCGCGGCGCCGTCCACCGGCACGGCGAAGACGTGGCTCGACGTGCGCACCGGCTCGCTGATGAGCACGGCTTGGCCGTCGCCCGTCCACCCGAGCAGGCTGGAGCTGCGGTTGGGCGTCTCAGCGAGTTTCTGCGGGGAGCCACCGGATGCCGAGACGGTGTACACGTCATTCAGGCCCACCGGCTCCGGCTGGCCGCCCTGACTGAGAAACGCGATGGTCTCCCCGTCCGGCGCGAAGTGGGGATCATCGTCCACGCCCGGCCGCTCGACGAGCGGCGTCACGGCCCCACTGTCGGCCGGCACGGTGGAGATGTCCGCCTCGGTGAAGCCGGTGTTGATGCGCGGATCCGGCTGATGAGCGAAGGCGATGGTGGATCCATCCGGCGACCAGTCAAAGCTGCGGACGTCGAACGATCCGCCCGTAAGCCGCTGGACCTGCCGCGCCGGGTCGTCGGCCTCGGCGAAGTCGGTCGTGTACAGGTGCGTGTAGCGAAACTCTTGGTGGACGACCTGCACGTCTCGCTTCTCCTTCTCCCGCTGTTTTTCTTCCTCTGACTTCGGATCAGTCATCGTGTAGGCGAGGGTTGAGCCATCGGGCGACCACGCGAAGCTGCCGATGCCCGCCTCGGCGTCCGTCACCTGGAACGCCTCGCCGCCTTCGACGCGCATCGCCCAGACCTGCGTCTCATCCGAGCGGCTGGAGCGAAAGGCGAGGTGCTGCCCATCCGGCGAGAACTGCGGGTCGTACGCCGAGTGCTCGCCGCGCGTGTACTGCGCGTCCATCGTCCCGTCGGCGGAGGCCAGATGGATGTGGCTGCGGTACTCGGACTGGACGCCGCCCATGAGCGGCGTGCGCACTACGTAGGCCACCAGCGCGCCATCAGGCGACACGGCCGTCCCATCAATTGAATGATATTGCATGCTAAGCGCGGGCGTCCACGCCGTGTCTGAGGCGGAGGGCTGCGCTTGGGCAGGCGCCGCACCCAGCAGGAGCGCACTTAGGGCAAACGTTGTGGCGAGAAGGGGAACCGTGCGCATCGTA
>CAYFRX010000455.1:0-2251 GCA_964345515.1 uncultured Rhodothermales bacterium | reverse complement strand
GGGCGCCACGCCCGGGCCGCCCATGCTCAGTGCCCATCCTACGAGTACCCACATCATGGCCCCGTTGCGGCTGTGCCCAATTCGGGCCATGGGTACGGATGAAGGCGCGCGCCGTGCCGGGGCTCGACGAAGAGAGGCCGCTAGCTCGGGCGCACGGTGTCGTCCGCGGACGTCGTTGGGGCAGCGTCCACCAGTTCCGTCGTGGGTGCAGTGGCGGGGCGGTCCAGCACGTTGGCGCTCGGTCCCATCGCCGCAAACAGGCTGATGACTAGGGCCAGCATCGCGCCCATCAGGGCGAGGCCGTTCCCTGTGCCGTACACGTGTCGGCGGTGCGCTTGCGTCTCCGTCCAGCCCGTGCGGCGCGCCTGGCGCTCGCTACGGTTCACGCCCGGAATCGGGGCGCTGGTGTTGCGCGCGCCGTTGCCATGACCCGGCATGATGCGGTTCGTCTTCAGATGCTTCGGAATGTAGATGAACTGTTTCATCGTCTTGCGGCTATGTCATTCAACATTTTGTGTGAGGGGCCATCTCGGCCTCATCTCTGTTGAAGAAGACAGGGGCATTTCAGAATCGGTTGCACCCGAGGCGGCAAGAGGCGTGGAGAAATGATGAAGCCGAAAAAGTCCGCCAGCACGTCGAGGCACGATGCTTGACGCGGTATTTTCCGGACGGTCTCCTTCCTTTCGATGTGCCAAGCCCTGTATGAAATCGACCCGGACCAGTCCATCTGTCCGATATTGGCTCCAGTGGCTGCTCATTCTGGTCACCGTCCTTCCTGCCATGGGCTGCGTGAGCACGCGGGACCGCTACGAAAAAGCGCAAGAACTGACGGTGGAGGGGCGCTACGCCGAGGCGGCGCGGGCCTACGTGCAGGTGCTTCGCGCGGAACCCGATTGGTCCAGTGCCCGCAATGAACTCCAGGCCGTGGGGCAGCGCGCGGTGGATCGCATGGTGGACGACGCCGAACAGGCGGCCGCCGAAGGCCGGTACGAAGCGGCCGTCGCGGCGCTGGATGCACTCGACGCGCTCCGCGCCGACGCCGAATCCGTGCACGTCGCGCTCACGGTACCCGCCGAGTACGACGCCTTTCGGCGCGAGACGGTGCGCGCCGCCGCCGATATGCTCATCGAAGAAGGGCGCCGCGCGGAGGAGGCCGAAGACTGGCCGGCCGCCGTCGATGCATACGAAGGGGCCCGCCAATACGTGCAGCGCGACGAGCGCCTTACGATGCTGGACCGCGCCCAGGCGCGTGCTTTGCTCCAGTGGAGTGAGGACGAGATGGCGCGGGCACACTTCCGCGCGGCCTACGAGCGGGCGGAGGGCGTGCTCGGGCTCGTGGAGGCGGAGCACGCGCTCGCCACAGAGGCAAAGGCGCTGCAACAGACGGCGGTGAAGCGGGGCACGCGCGTCGTGGCCTTCCTGCCGGTCTGGCGCGTGCGCGGCGCCACGGACGCACTGCCCGCATTCTTCCGCGACGAACTGAACGCCGTGCTGCAGTACGATTACTGGTCGATCCCGCCGCTCTTCATCGCCTCGACCGATCCGATCGCCACGCGCCGCGCCCTGCGCCGACTCGATCGGCACCGCACAGCCCTCACCGGCTCCGAGGCCGCCGAGGTCGGTCGCGCGCTGGGAGCCGACTTCGTGGTTGCCAGCGAGCTGACGGCGTTCGAGCGCGAAGAGGACGATCTGGAGGAAACGGTTCGGAGCGCCCGGATGCGGGTGCGGGGCGCCACCGGACAGGGATCCACCTGGCGCGACACGTCCTACGTGGTGCAGGCATTCGAGCTCGAACTGGAGGCCACGGTCGAATACCGCATCGTCGACGTGCGCACCGGGCGCATCGTGACGCGGGCCGAGGACACCGTGCGGCACGCGGGCCGCCGCCGACGCGGGCTCTTTCCCGGCGATCATCGGCAGCTCGACCTCTCCGGGTCCGAGCGAAGCCTCTTCGATCGGGACGACCAGCAAGCCGCCGCGCGCGAGATCGAGCATCAACTCGTCGATCGGCTCGCTGCTGAGTGGTCGGGTGAGGTGTTCGATGGGCTGCTGCGCCGCATCGAGTAATCGAGCCGGCCATCCGTTAAGATTCAGTGATGAATCACGACTATTGACACCGTGTCAAAACAATCTTTCGTTGACACCGTGTCAACGGTTGAAATTGCGTCATTCATCACACCGTATCCGCTTGCATGTCCATCGAAGAGCGCCAGCGCGAGGAGAAGGAACAGCGGCGGCAGAGCATCATCGA
>CAYFRX010000454.1:0-2254 GCA_964345515.1 uncultured Rhodothermales bacterium | reverse complement strand
GGTGACCGCCGCAAACGCGTCGAGCCAGGCCTCGGCCATGAGGTAATTGCCCGCCGGAGAGGGATGCACGCCATCGGGCGCCCAGTGATCGACCGAAGCCTTCTCCAGCGCCACATCGAACAGAGACTGGTACGGGATCCACTCGGCCTCGTAGTCGTCGGCGACGCGCTTCGCGGCCGCCCGGTACGCATCGAACGCGGGGAACCAGTCGTCGCTGATGGCCGACCCGCCGCGCAGGACAAACGGCTCGCCGATGATGAGGGCGACCTCCGGTAGCGCATCGCGCGTGCGATCGAGCAAGGCCCGATAGTCGCGTTCGTAGACCGCGACCGTGCCCTCGTAGCCGTGGGTGAGCGTGTGCCAGAAGTCGTTCACGCCAATGAGGATGCTGAGCACGTCCGGCTCCAGGTTCAGGCCATCCTTTTCCCAGCGTTGAGTGAGCTGGAAGACCTTGTTGCCGCTGATGCCGCGGTTGTAGCACTGCCATCCGGCCTCCGGGCGCTCGCCGAGCACGTGAGCCGCCGCCAGATTCGCGTACCCGTGCCCAAGACTGTGCGCCTGATTCGGAGCCTCGTCGTCTTTGCTCCGGCCGGCATCGGTGATAGAGTCGCCCTGAAACACGACGACGGGCCCGTCCTCCGCGGGAGGCGAGGCGGCGACGCGGTGTGGCGCGGCGAAGGAGTGGATCGCCGGCCAGCCCATGCCGAGGCCCACGCCCCACATGGAGCGCTGTAAGAAGCGGCGCCGGTCGATGCGTGGCGATTCGTCGTTCATATCAGACATGTCGGAAAGGCTGAATTTGAGCGGAAAAACAGGTTCGATGGCACGACCTTGTCTTCGAAGGTTGTCCCCAAACATACGCATTCCCGCCCAGTCTCGAAATGCCGTCGCCTGCTGCCCGAGGCCCTCCGTCGTCCGGGCGCGCAGCAGACCAGCGTGGTAGCCGTCGGATGCACAAGAAAACGCGGATGAATAGAAGATGTTGAGAAATTTGTAGCCGTGGTGTACATTAAATAGTATAATTTCTTGTCGCGGAAAGGGTATATCTGGGGTGAGGCGCGTCGCCTGCGCTGCCGTGAAGTTTGCCTCTCAGATCGTCGTATACTCCTTGGTCTCTGCGCTGAGGTCATTTCTTGGCACCAAACGGCCATTCCCATGGAAGACAGAAACATTGTGACGCGCGTGGACGCCGTCGAGCGGCTCGTGGCGCTGTTTCGGATGGAGCGCATCGTGCACCTCGTTGTCACCACGGTCTCACTTACCATGCTTCTGGGCAGTGCCGCCTACCTCATCATCCAGACGCGGGCCGATACGCCCACGCTCGTCGCGCTGTTTGGCTCGTCGGGGCTGATCACTTATTCGGCCAATCGCCTGTTACGGATGTGGGACCAGGCGCTGGAAATCTTAATAGAGGAAAGCGAGACGGAAAATGTCTGATTCAGAACGCTTGGACAAACTATCGCGCTCGTCCCGCCGCTCAGCCGTCATCGGCGCCCTTGGCCTTCTCGTCTTTCTAGGCTCGCTGGTCTTTGGAAGCGTACAACTGGAGGCGGTGTCCGATGAACTCGGCGAGAAGCGTGCCCAGCTCGACTCGCTACAGGACGTCGTGATCTCGACCGAGCAGAAAATCCTTCGGCAGCGCCAGGCCCTCGACTCGCTCCGCTTTGTCAAGCAAGAGATCTTCGAGGAGCTCTCCACCATCGACGCGTCGCGTGCTCGACGGACGGTCCAGACAGCAATCGATTCACTGGCGACACGCCGACAAGCCCCGCAGGTGTATATCCACATCGCCCGCGAGGAACAACGCCCCGCTGCGCGCGAGGTACAGGCCATTCTTGAGCAGGCCGGCATAGCCGTACAAGGCATCGAGCGGGTGAACCGGGCCCCTCGCACGCCGCAGCTTCGCATCTTCCGCGATGCCGAGCAGTCTGGGGCCCGCGCCATTCAACAGCTTTTGGCCGCACAGGGCTATCGCTTTTCGCTGGAGAACCTGACGCGCGCTTACGGCAAGAAGGACCTATCATGGCTCCGCCCGGGCCACTTCGAGCTCTGGTTCGGCTCCGCTCCCGATGCAGCCGCCGGGACCCCGTCGTGAGACCTCGCAGCCGCAGTTGCTCAGGCTCCGTATCCCCGCGGGGCGATGCGGAACGAGGGCGCTCTGCTTCGACAGGCAATGTTAACTGGCAGGGACGTTGCCTGAGACGCTACCGCTGGGAGTACGCTGCGGCCGCCGTCCGCAGCAGCCTGGAGGTAT
>CAYFRX010000453.1:0-2259 GCA_964345515.1 uncultured Rhodothermales bacterium | reverse complement strand
GCACACCCTACCCGAGGGGGCCACAAACGATCAGATGGTGCCAGAGCTGCCGATGCCCGCCCCCGGCGCGTACGTCGAAGGCGATGCGCCAGTGGTCGACATGGACACGAACGGCTGGCCGCAAAACCGGCGCGACGCGGCGCTGCGGCGGCTGCGCGCCTGCCGGGCCTTCCACATCGCCGGCGACCAGCATCTGGCCACCATGGTGCGCTATGGCATCGAATCATTCGACGACGCGGGGTTTGCCTTTACCGGCCCGGCGCTTAACAACATCTGGCCGCGGCGGTGGTGGCCGGATCCCGCGACCCAGCAGAAGCCGTTGCCCGACGCCGACGCGCCTGCCTACACCGGCAGCTTCTTCGACGGGCTCGGCAACCGCATCACCGTGCATGCCGCGGCCAACCCGCATGAGACGGGCCGCGAGCCGTCGATCATCTATGACCGGATGACGGGTTATGGCATCGTGACGTTCGACACGGCCCACCGCGAGGTGCACGTCGAGTGCTGGCCGCGCTACGCCGACCCCTCCGAGGGGCCCGACGGGCAGTACGACGGATGGCCCATCACGGTCGCGCAGGCCGACGGCGATGGGCGCCCCGCAGCCGCCCATCTGCCGACGCTCGACATCCGCGGCCTTGACGAGCCGGTGGTCCAGGTCGTGGATGAAGCCAGCGGCGAAACGCTCTACACGTTCCGGCTGCCCGCGCCGACGTTCCGGCCCGGCGTCTTCCGAGCGGACGGCACGTACACGGTGCGCGTCGGCGACGGCGATCGCTGGATGGAGACGCTGGCCGGCGTGGAGGCGCTCGCGTCGGACGAAGAGGCCACGCGCGTCGTCGATCTCACCGCGGGATGATGGGGGCGGCCCACGAGCTACTCCTGCGTCGAGAACGTAAAGATCGTGCGGGAGCGGTACGTCTCGCCGGGCTGCAGGATCGTCGACGGGAAGTTGGGCTGGTTGGGCGAATCCGGGAAGTGTTGCGTCTCCAGGCAGAAGCCGTAGCGGCGCTCGTACACCGCGCCGTCCTTGCCCGTCAGGCTGCCGTCCAGAAAATTGCCCGTGTAGAACTGCACACCGGGCTCCGTCGTGTGCACCGTCATGACGCGGCCCGTCTGCGGCTCGACGACGCGGGCCGCGAGGGCGAGGGAGTCCTTCCCGGCCGCGCTCCGGTCCAGCACGAAATTGTGATCGTAGCCCCCGCCGTATTCGATCTGCGTGTGGTCCGCGTCGATGCGGGCGCCGATGGGCGTGGGTGACGTGAAGTCGAACGGCGTGTCGGCCACCGGGCGCAGCTCGCCGGTCGGGATAAGCGTCGAATCGACCGGCGTGAAGCGGTTGGCGTTAAGCCGGATCTGGTGATCGAGGACGTCGCGGCTCCCGTCGCCGGCCAGGTTGAAATACGTGTGCTGGCTCAGGTTGACGGGCGTCGCTTCCGTCGTGGTGGCTTCGTAGTAAACGATGAGCTGGTTGTCGTCGGTCAGCGTGTAGCGGACCGTCGTGTCGAGGGTGCCCGGGTAGCCTTCCTCGCCGTCGGGGCTCGCGTACGAGAACTCGATGCCCGTCCCGTGCTCGTCGACGAAGGGCCGCGCCGCCCACACGCGCTTGTCGAATCCAACCGAGCCGCCGTGCAGATGATTGGGGCCGTTGTTGGTCGCCAGGTCGTACGTCTTCCCATTGAGCGTGAAGCGCCCCTCTGCGATGCGGTTGGCATAGCGCCCGACGATCGCGCCGAAGTACGGCGATTCGTCCAGGTATTTGTCGAGCGTCTCGTAGCCGAGCACGACGTCGTCGAATTGCCCGTCCCGGTCGGGCACGCGCAGGGAGAGAATGATGCCGCCGTAGCTCATGGCGCGGAGCTCCACGCCGTCCGCGTTGGTCAGGGTGTACACCTTGACGAGCTGGCCGGCCGCGGTCGTGTCGAACGGCTGGGCCAGCACCGAGCGCGGGGTGTTGGCGGCTTGGGCCCGGCTTTTCCCCACACCCAGGGTCGCGGACACAAAAAGCACGAAAAGAAACAGGCAGACCATCGTCGTCATGGGCACGCTCATGGAATCGTCAGTGAGGAAAGGGCCAAGCATCGGACGGACGCCGGCGGGGATTGAAAGTGGGCTCATGCGGGGAGGGCGCTTGCAAAAGTAGGGAAAGCTATGCGGGAATGCATCAACGCAGCATCTTGACATTGAAAATAGGTAGCGATACGCTGAATAGAAAAATCAACGCGAAGTATGTGGTTTCAGGTTGACAGGTTGGAAGGTTGA
>CAYFRX010000452.1:0-2266 GCA_964345515.1 uncultured Rhodothermales bacterium | reverse complement strand
CAATTTCGCCATCGCGCATTCTGCACGGGATCGGACTCGCATGATTCCCAAGGAACTCTTCCAAAAAATCCGTCGCCTGGAGATTCGCACGAAAGGCATGGTGGAGAACGTCTTCGGCGGGGAATACCACTCGGCCTTCAAGGGCCGGGGCATCGAGTTTGCCGAGGTGCGGCCCTATCAGATGGGCGACGACATCCGCAATATCGACTGGAACGTGTCGGCGCGGATGGACGAGACGTACGTCAAGGTATTCGAGGAGGAGCGGGAGCAGACGCTCATGCTGCTCGTTGACATTTCGGGCTCGGAGGATTTCGGCTCGCAGTACAAGATGAAGCGCGAAGTCGCCGCCGAGGTCTGCGCGCTAATCGCGTTTAGCGCCATCCAGAACAATGACAAGGTGGGCCTGCTGCTCTTCTCCGACGCCGTTGAACTCTTTGTGCCTCCGAAGAAAGGGCGCCGGCACGTGCTGCGGCTCATCCGCGACCTGTTTGCGCATGAGCCTGAATCGCGCGGCACCGACCTGGCAGCCGCGCTGCGCCGTACGCTGCGCCTGCTGCGGCAGCGCTCCATCGTGCTGATGATCAGCGACTTCTTCGACGAGGATTACGACCGGCCGCTGCGCGCCCTGGCCCAGCGCCACGACACGGTCGCCGTGCACCTGCAGGACCCCCGCGAGGCCGCGCTGCCCAACGTGGGCCTCGCCGAGTTCACCGACGCCGAAACGGGCGAGACGGTCGTCGTCGACACGACCAGCGAGGCCGCCCGGCGCGCCTACGCGGAGGCGGCAGCGGCCCAGCAACGCGCCACCGAGCGCCTCATGAAGCGCCTGCAGGTGGGTTACGTCCCCGTCCCAACGAACGCCGACCTCGTGGAACCGCTCATTCGCTTCTTTCGCCAGCGCAACCAAGCGGCGTGATGCCTTCCGTCTCCTCCTGCATGCCGCGCCCCCACCCAGCCCAATATGCCGCCGGATTACTGGGCGTGATCCTGCTACTGAGCAGCTCGGCCGCCACGGCGCAGACCGTCCGAGCCACGGCCTCGGTCGACAGCGTGCACATCGGCGAGCGGTTCACGGTGTCCGTCGTGGCCTCGCACCGGTTCACGTCGTCCGTGGTGTTTCCGCCGGACACGACGGCCGGGCCCGCTGTGTTCGGTGACCTGGAGGTGTTCGCGCGAACGCCCGTGGCGGAACGCTACCTCGGCGCCAACGCCCCCGGCATGCGCGTCGACAGCGTCGCGTACGAGGTCGCCACCTTTGCGCTGGACACCGCGCGCGTCCCGCCGCTCCCGGTGCGCATCGTGGCGAACGGCGACACCGCAGAGGTCCGGACGCCCCCCCTGCGCATCCCGGTCCGGTCCACCGTGTCGGCCGAGGCGCAAGGCCTCCGCGAGATGGCGCCTCTCGCGGCCTTCCCGGGCCCCTGGTGGCCGTGGGTGCTTCTCACCCTCGTCCTGCTGGTGCTCGTGGCCGGAGCCGTCTACTACTGGCGCACATGGACGGCGTCTTCGGGCGATGCCGCTCCCGCGCCACCGATCCGGCCCGCGGTGCCGCCCCACGAGGCAGCCATGCAGCAACTGGATGCGCTGGAGCGCGACACCGCCTGGAGCGATCCGGACGCGCTGGAGGCGTTCTTCGTCGAGCTGTCGACGGTGGTGCGCCGGTACGTGGCCGATCGGCTCCAGGTGGCGGCGCTGGAGCGGACGACCGCGGAGCTCACCCGCGCGCTACGCCGCGAACCCTCCGTCCCCGACGACGCCGTGGACGACGTGCGAGACGTGTTGGAGCGGTCGGACCTCGTGAAGTTTGCCGACAAGCGTCCTACCAGCCAGGACGGACGCGCAGCCCTCCACACGGCGCGCCGCGCCCTCGACGCTATCGAACGGGCGCAATCCGCCCTCGCCGACGAACCGCCCCCCGCCTCACCGAGCGAAACGACCGCGTGAGATGTTGCGTGGTTGCGGGTTGAAGGTTGCAGGTTGGAAGGTTGAAGGTTTGTACCGACTCCGTTTGCACTCCGAGCACTTGATCGCACCCCACGGGCACTTCACCATGGGCACCAATACCGTTTCCGCTTCAAAATGTTGGGGTTTCGCGAGGTCTCGTCCATCGCATACCGCCGTGGACTAAGCGCGCGAACGTTCAACGTTGAACGGGCCTGCGGCGCAGGTCGTGCGCCCCAATCAAGTTGGAAACCAAGCACTGCGAGGGTCACGAAGCGAAGCGGAGCTAAATGACTTCCTTTCATGCACAATGATTTCGCAGAAC
>CAYFRX010000451.1:0-2269 GCA_964345515.1 uncultured Rhodothermales bacterium | reverse complement strand
CGCAAGATCCGGGCGCGCCTTCGAACCCAAGCGGCCGCCGGAGCGCTTCCCCTCGGCGTCGAGGCGGTGCCGGCCGCCTCGACCTGCCAGGCGATCGTCAAGCGGCGCGGGCTGGCCGACGAGACCGCGCCACGCCACCGCCCGGCCTTCACCCGTTTCGAAAAAGGAGCGCCCAACGAGCTGTGCCAGATGGACTTCAAGGGGCACTCTCCGCTCATGGGGTGGCGCGCAGGTGCTCCAGGCGCCAGTCGACCTGATCGCTCTGGACGGTGAGCGCGATCCGCTCCGGATCGACCCGGTAGCCCCGGTGGTCCCGCAGGTAGGTCATTGCGTTCAGCGCGAGCAGCGCGTCGGCTGGGTTCTCGGCTGCGCGCGCCGCGTCATACAGGATGGGCATCGGGTCGCCTGCGCCGAGCACGCCCAAGAGCTCCGCGGCGCGGACCCGCACTGCCACAACGTCGTCGGACGTGAGCGCACGGGCCTGCGGCGCAAAGCCCGCGGCCGCCTCGCCGAACCCGCTGCAGACGATCAGCGCCCAGTACCGCTTCCACGGATCGTCTGCCTCCAGCGCCGCTTCCAACTCGCCCCGCGCTTCCTCGAAGGGCCGCAGCGCCAGGTCCGCCACGTTTAGCAGCTCGGTGATGCGCGTGGTGTTCTGCTGCGCGAAGGCCTTCGGGTCCTGCACCGCGTGCTGCAACAGGTAGCTCTCCGGGAAGACGCCCAGGTCCGGCATGCGCCGCATGCGCTGACGCAGCCGCCCGCGCAGGTCCTTTAGCACGTCGGCGTACTCGGGGGCACCGGCGAGATTCTCCGTCTCGTGCGGATCCGACGCCAGATCGTACAACGCCTCGGGCGAGCGCGGCTCGAAGAAGCGTTGCTGCGTCTCGTTCAGCCCTCCCCTCTCGTATAGCTCCTGCCAGTGCGGATACGCGAGCTGCAGGAAGCGGTAGCGGTTGTACAGCGCGTCGGGATAGTGAGGCCAGTAGTTGCGCATGTACTTGTAATCGCCCTTACGCAGGGACCGGACCATGTCGTACTTCTCGTCGAACCGGTCGGCATAGCCGAAGGCCTCGTCGCGCTCGGCCACCTGCGCAGGCGTGACGTCCGGCCCGAGGAACGGCTCACCGTCCATGTGCGCCGGCAACCCCGCGCCCGCCAGGTTGAGCACCGTCGGCCCGATGTCGACGAACTCGACGAACCCGTCCACACGGCTCCCCGGCGCGAAGGGAGACAGGTGCCGGAACCGCTCCGGCACGTAAAGCACCATGGGCACGTGCAGCCCCGACTCGTAGGCGTACCCCTTGCTGCGCGGCAGGACGCCGCCGTGATCCCCGAAGTAGATGATGATGGTATCCTCGCGGAGCCCGTCCGTCTCCAGTTCCTCGAGCACTCGGCCTATCTGAGCGTCCAGGTCGTGATGGCGATCGAGGTAGTAGGCGTGGGTGTAGCGCATCAACTCGGTGTCGGGCAGATACGGAAACACCTCCACCTCCTCGGGGGCGTGGTCGGTCGGCTCGGTGCGGACAACCTCCTCGTCGAAGTGCAGCTGCCCCTCGTGCGTCTCGGCGCTGACCTGCTCCATGTAGAAGAAGGGCGTCGCGTCGTCGGGGCGGCTGTTCCAGTGCGCCTGATTGCCGTCCGCATCCCAGGCGTCGCCTTCGATCATGTTGAAGTCTTTCTTGCCGTTAATGACGGTGTGGTAGCCCACCTCGCGCAGGTAGTAGGGAAACATCTCCCATCCGTCCGGCATGTCGACGAATTCGATCCGGCGGTGATGGTGCGTGGCAGTGCGCGGCGCGTAGACCCCGTTGATCAGCGTGGTGCGCGACACGGAGCAGACGGGCGAGTTGGAGAACACCCGGTCGAACGTGATCCCCTCCGCCGCGAGCGCTTCGAGGTTCGGCATCTCCGCCCCTCCCGCGTAGAAATGATCCATGAAATGGACGGCGTTGTCCTCCGAGATCAGCAAGACCACATTGGGCCGCTCTGCCGTCTGGCCCGCGGCGCCCGTGACAAGGAGGGCAGCCGTCGCGAGCAGCACCGCCAGCGTCGCGAGGCCCCAGCGCCCGCGTCTTTTCCAGTGTCTCTTAAAACCATTCACGGTATGCGCCATGCCTTGATGGGATGTTGAACAAACGCGATGTCGTCAGGAGCAGAAGCTCGCCTGGACGGACAAAGCCCCTTCGCGGCCGGCGCCGTCCATGACCGCCGGCCGCGATGTAAAGCGGTTCTGCCCCGCACGACTCAGCTTTTTATTCTCTGACTTTTA
>CAYFRX010000450.1:0-2270 GCA_964345515.1 uncultured Rhodothermales bacterium | reverse complement strand
CCGCCATGGCGCTAGAGGTACTTCACGAGCCAGTCGATCACCTTGCGCGACTTGGTCCCGTACGGCGGGTAGAGCTGCTTGATGATGGCCGAGCCCGTGGTGCGGCGGAGCACGGCTCGCTCGTTGGAGAACTCCTTGAAGCCGAAGTAGCCGTTGCCCTTGCCCATGCCGCTGTGGCCCACGCCGCCGAACGGCAAGTTCGGGTTGAAGAACTGCAGCAGCGCGTCGTTGATGGCCGTGGTGCCGGCCGTCGTGCGGTTCAGGACGGCTTGCTCGATGGCTTCGCTCTCGGTGAAGAGGTAGAGCGCGAGTGGGTTGGGCCGCTGGTTGATCCGGTCGAGCGCCTCGTCAAGCGTGCGGTAGCGGACGATGGGCAGCAGCGGGCCAAAGATCTCCTCTTGCATGATGGCGGCGTGCGCGGGCACGTCGGCCAGGAGCGTTGGGGCGATGTAGTGCTCCTCGGGGTCCATCTCGCCGCCGTCGACGACCTCGGCGCCGGCCTCCAGCGCGTCGGCGTAGAGCCGCTGGAGCCGCTCGTAGTGCTTGGTGTTGACGATGCGCGCATAGTCCGGCGTCGACCGCCGATCGGCCTCGGTCGATCCGTAGAACCGGCGGATGTTGTGCCGCAGCGCATCCACCAGCAGATCGTACGCGCGGTCGTGGACGAGCACGTAGTCGGGCGCGATGCACGTCTGCCCCACGTTCGTAAACTTACCCCATGCGATCTTCCCCGCGGCGTCGAGCACATCGGCCGTGTCGTCGACGATGGCCGGCGACTTGCCGCCGAGCTCCAGCGTCACCGACGCCAGATGCTCGGCCGCTGCCTTCATCACAATCTTGCCGACGGCCGGGCTGCCCGTGAAGTAAATGTGGTCAAACGGCCGATCCAGAAGCTGCTGCGCCACCGTTTTGTCGCCTTCGAACAGGGCCACCTCGCGCTCGTCGAACAGC
Organism: uncultured Rhodothermales bacterium; assembly: GCA_964345515.1. GTDB lineage: Bacteria > Bacteroidota > Rhodothermia > Rhodothermales > Salinibacteraceae > JAAAPH01. Next base: position 1,319 of record CAYFRX010000450.1, on the reverse strand, counting down.
TCGGTCACCATTTCGCGTATGAGGCGGCTGGCATGCGGCGTAAACTCGGACGGCTTTAGGATGGCGCAGTTGCCCGCCGCGAGCGCCGCGATGAGCGGCCCAAACGTGAGGTTTATCGGGTAATTCCAGGGCGAGATGATGAGCGCCACACCCTTCGGCTCGAAGTGGATCTCAGAGCGCGTGCCGAGGAACGTGAGCGGCGTGCCCACGCGCTCGGGGGCCATCCAGTTGTCGAGGTTCTTCTGCGCGAAGGAGGCGAATTCGGCCACCACCTTGATCTCGGTGAGGTCGACCTCCTCCGGCGCTTTCTTGAAGTCGGCGTAGAGTGCGTCGCGGATATCGTCGCGGCGGTCGAGGACGGCGCGGCGGAGCCGCTCGATTTTGGCGCGGCGCTGCGTGGCGTCGGTGGCGCGCATCGCGGGGCGGTGGGCCTGCTGCGCGCGAAACACCCGCTCGATGGCGTCATCCGGCGTGGCGTGGCCGTTTTCGTGGGACGTGGTGGACGGGGAGACTTCAGCCATGGTCTCAGCAAGAATGCGTGCACAAGAACGGTCCATCCAACCTTCAGGGCGTGGGGGTTGATCCCTCCCAATGGTGGGAATGTGACGTTCTTCCAAGGATCAAACTTCCCATCTCGACGGTCATTTCAACATTGAGCACTTGATTCGCCGAGGTCCTTCACCAACCAACCGGATTCCGATGCGAGCACTATTGATTGTCGACATGCAGAACGACTTTTGCCCCGGCGGTGCGCTTCCCGTGCCAGAGGGCGACGAGATTGTGCCCCTCATCAACCGGATGGCCGACGGGTTCGACCACGTGCTGCAGACGCAGGACTGGCACCCGGCGAACCATCAGTCCTTCGCCTCCCAGCACGACGGCAAGGCGCCGTACGACACCGTCGAGATGGACTACGGCACGCAGGTCCTCTGGCCCGATCACTGCGTCCAGGGCACTGAGGGGGCGGACTTTCACCCGGCCCTCGATACGACGCAGACAGAGCTGATCATCCGCAAGGGCTTTCGGCCGGCGATCGATTCGTACTCCGCCTTCTTCGAGAACGACGGCACGACACCGACGGGCCTCACCGGCTACCTGAAGGAGCGTGGCATCGACGAACTCTTCGTGTGCGGCTTGGCGGCCGACTTCTGCGTGAAGTGGTCGGCGCTGGACGGCCGAAAGCAGGGCTTCGACGTGTACGTGATCGAAGACGCCACGCGCGGCATCGACCAGGACGGCTCGCTCGCGCAGGCCTGGGCGGAGATGAACGAGGCCGGCGTGCAGGTCATCTCGGCTGAGGCTGCGCTCGACGTGGGCGC
>CAYFRX010000449.1:0-2272 GCA_964345515.1 uncultured Rhodothermales bacterium | reverse complement strand
AGCGCGCAAGCGCAGACTGGCGTGGTCGAGGGCACCGTCACGCATGCTGAAACCAACGCGCCCCTGTCGGACGTGAACGTTGTGGTGCGGAGTGAGAGCGTCCAACGGGGCACGAGCACCGATGGAGAGGGGCGCTATCGCATCGATGAGGTGGCACCAGGGGCATACCGGGTGCAGGCCTCGGCCGTGGGCTTCTTCCCCACGGAGAAGCAGGTGGAGGTGCGCGCCGGGCAAACGTACCGCGTCCGCTTTGCGCTCATGCCGCAGGCGTACGAGCTGAACGAGATCGTGGTGCAAGGACGCACCGCGCGCGAGTCGATGGCGACGACCGTTCAGCGCGTCGAAGCGGCGGCCATCCAGCGGCAAGACGCCGCCGACGTTTCCGAGCTGGCGCGGCTTATCCCGGCGACCCATGTGGCTACGAACTCGCGGGGACAGACGATTCTGTACCTGCGTAACGCGGGCGACCGGCAGGTGGGCCAATTCTTCGACGGGGCACTGCTGAATGTCCCCTGGGACAACCGGGTGGATATCAGTCTCTTCCCGTCGAGCGTCGTGGGCGAGGTGACCGTCGCCAAAGGCGTCGTGCCGGCGCAGTACGGGACGAACGTGATCGGGGGCGCGATCAACTTCCAGTCGCGCACGCTCGACCAAGCCGGGCAACGCACGAAGGTGTCGGGGCAGGTCGGGACGGCAGCGCAGCGGCAGGGAGCCCTCACGCATCTCGGCCGCACGGCCCGCTGGGATTACACGGCTGCCCTCCAGTACACCGAGCGCGGCAACGTACCGCTGCCCGAAGAGGCCGACGTCCCCTTCAGCCAACCGCTCAGCGACCGCCGCGTGAACACCGACCGCCAGCTGCTCAGCGGATTCGCCCGGGCCAGCTACCGGTTCGATGGCGGCGCGCAACTGGCGCTCACGGCTATGCAGGTTGATGCCGAGCAAGGGGTTGCCCCCGAGAGTAACCTGAATCCGGCCGTGACCGGCGTGCGCTATTGGCGGTATCCGCTCTGGCAGAAGTCGGTGCTCATCGCCAGCGGGCAGGCCAGCTTGGGGCCAAGCACCGCCGTGCGCGGGGCGGCGTGGGGAAGCCGCTTCGCGCAGGACATCAACCAGTACCAGACTGTCGCGTACCGCGCGCTCGACGAGATCCAGGAAGACCGCGACTTCACAGGCGGCCTCCGGCTGGTTGGCACGCAAGACCTGCCGGGCGGCACGCTGACCCTGGCCGCCAACGGGCTCACCACGCGCCACGGGCAAACCAACACGCTGTTCCAGGATGGAGAGGCGCAACCGGATTCGACGTCGCGCTTCCGGCAACACATCTTCAGCGTGGGGGGCACCTACGAGGTCGACGTCGCGTCGCGCCTCACGGCCTCGGCCGGCCTGAGCTTCGACGGCACGGCGACGCCGGACACCGGGCCATTCCCCGATCGCGACCCGTTCTACGCGCTTGGGTTTACGACCGGGCTCTCGTACCAGCTCAACGACACGTATCGGCTCCGCGCCTCGGCGGGGCGGAAGGGACGCTTCCCGACGATGCGCGAGCTGTACGGTGGGGCCCTCGGCAAATTTGTGCCCAATCCCAACTTGCGTCCTGTCACGGCGTGGATCGGCGAGGTGGGCATTGAGCGGCGCGGCGCGCGGCTCTCCGGGAGCGCCACCGCCTTCCTCAACCGGGTGACGGATGCGATCGATCAGCGCACGTTCCAGCGCGGGCCGAACGCCGGGAAGGAGCAGCGCATCAACCTTGGCGGCAGCCGTGTGTACGGCCTGGAAACAACGGCCCACTGGCAGATCGCGCCGGCACTGCTCTTCGACGGTCACCTCACGTGGATGCGACCGCGTGGCATCAGCGAGGACGAAACGCAGCCGCTCGAAGAAAAGCCAGCCTGGCTGGGAACGGGAAGCCTGACGTACGAATTTCCGGCGGGACTTGCCCTTACGGCGCAGGGGCAGTACACGGCGGGCACGCAAGCCCGGACGGAGCAGAATGCGTACGTGACGCTCCCGAACGCGCTGCTCCTGGACGTTCGCGTCGGGTACGCCATCGGGCCATTGATGCCGGGGACCCGCGAGGGCGAGTTGTTTGCCCGCGTCGACAACCTGCTGGATGACGCCCGCTACTACCAACTCGGCCTCCCTGGCGCGGGCCGCGGCCTCCGGGCGGGCATCTCGCTTTCGCTCTGATGCTCGGTACAGACCACGCTCAACCGGCATCTGCAGCGCAGTCGACGGTCTCGGATGCGCGCAGCACCGAGTAGCTCTGTGC
>CAYFRX010000448.1:0-2274 GCA_964345515.1 uncultured Rhodothermales bacterium | reverse complement strand
AACGCTCAACCCACAACGCTCAACCCACAACGCTCAACCCCGCCTCCATGCTCGACGCCATCAAGCAGCACGCCGACGCCATTTTCCCCGAGGTGGTCCAGTTGCGGCGGACGCTGCACCGGCGTCCCGAACTGGCGCTGGAGGAGCACGAAACGGCCCAGGGCGTCCATGACGCCCTGGCCCCGCTCGACGGCATTGACGTGCGCACCGGCGTGTACGAAACCGGCATCGTGGCCACGCTGCACGGCAGCCGCCCGGGTCCCACCCTTCTGCTCCGCGCCGACATGGACGCGCTCCCCATCCACGAGGAGACAGAGCTCGACTTCGCCTCCGAGCACGACGGCACGATGCACGCCTGTGGCCACGACGCGCACACCGCCTCCCTCGTGGGCACGGCCAAGATCTTGCACGCGCTCCGCGACCGGGTGCACGGGCACGTGCGCTTTCTCTTCCAACCCAGCGAGGAGCGCATCCCCGGCGGCGCCAAGTTCATGATCGACGCGGGCTGCCTCGACGATGCCGACACGAGTCCGGCTCCCGATGCGGCGTTCGGGCAGCACGTGCGTCCGGACCTGCCGGTGGGCACCATTGGCGTGCGCTCCGGCATGTTCATGGCCTCGACCGATGAAATCTATATCACCGTGCACGGCGAAGGAGGGCACGCCGCAGCCCCGCACGAGCTCGCCGCCGACCCGACGCTCGTTGCCTCGCACATCGTCGTGGCCCTGCAGAGCGTGGTGAGCCGCCACTGCCCGCCCGACGTGCCGAGCGTGCTCACCATCGGCAAGCTGGTGGCGGACGGGGCGACGAACGTCATTCCCTCAACGGCCCGTCTGGAAGGCACCTTTCGCGCGATGGACGAGGACTGGCGCCAGCGGGGACACGACCTTATCCGCCGCACCGCAGAGCGCACCGCCGAGGCGCACGGCGCCACCGCCGACGTCACCATTGAAGTGGGCTACCCGGCGCTCTACAATCACGCGTCGACCACCGAGCGGGTGCGGACCGCCGCCACCGAGTACGTGGGCGCGGCGAACACGGTCGACCTCGGCCCCTGGTTTGCCGGGGAGGACTTCGCTTACTTCCTGCAGGAGCGCCCCGGCACGTTCTACGCCCTCGGCGTGCGCAACGAGGATCGCGGCATCACGCACAGCCTCCACACGGCGCGCTTCACGATCGATGAAGAGGCGCTGCGCATCGGGGCCGGCTTTATGGCCTACCTCGCCTGGCAGTACGGGACGCAGCACACATGAGACGCGGCTGGGCTTTCTGCGCGGCGTTCTTTTGCCACAGCCTAATACGTTTTAGATAATCATGCTGGGGTTTCCCCGGATGGTCTCTCGTCGCGTGCCCGCTCCGAGGCGCAGACACGTTCCACGTTGAACGTTCGAACGGTCTCGCACACGGTCCACGGCAGTATGCGATGGTCGATGCCTCGCGAGACCCAGGCATTTTGAAACGGAAACGGTATAAGGCACTCGACCGGTGCGCGCTGCTTGCGCTGCTCATCATGGCACCGCCTGCGACGTGAGCGGACACTCCCTGTGGACGTGCTCGTACCCGCACGAACATTCCGCAGTGTCGGGTATATTATCTTAATGTTATCAGATTCTATTCCGCTGTTGCGGCCTTTGGCCCACCGGCGGCGCGTCCGTGTCGCATGGCGCACTCTTTGCCCTTCGTCCGGCCGGATTGACCCCGAACCCATGGAGGTGACCCCGATGACTTCAGCATTCAAACACCTGCTGGTGCGTTTTTCTGGTACCGCACTTCTTGTCGCGTCTGTCGCCCTCTGGAGCGGCTGTGCCTCCCTGGGTACCTCGAACGCTTCCACCGACACAGCGACGACGGTGATCGGCACGTGGACCTACGAGGCCTCCGGCTCGCAACCGCTGTCGGAAGGCACGCTGCAGCTTGCGACGACGAATGGCCGCCTGCGGGGTCAGCTCCGCGATGCCCAACTTGGCACCATCCCGATCAACGCGAACGTCTCGGGCAAGCGGCTCGAAGTGCGGATGGACTTGTTTCGGTTCGGCCCGCTTTCGATCGCAGGATCTGTACAGGGCGATGAGTTCCGCGGCCTGGTCGACCGGCCGGTTTACGACGTGACGATGAGCGCCGATGACGCATCGCGGCATCAGACCCGGGGCAACATGTACGGCTCGTTCCGTGCGGAACGGCGTAGCGTCCCCGCCGTCCCGGAGCTCGTGCTTAACTGCCCCACGCTCGGCCCGGATGGCCTGCGCGCCTGCCGGTGATGCTCTCCCACCCCCC
>CAYFRX010000447.1:0-2289 GCA_964345515.1 uncultured Rhodothermales bacterium | reverse complement strand
ACTCGCCGATCGAGTTGTCGCCCTTCAGGATAACGCTCGGGTACTTCTGCGTCACGGCCGATCCCGTTTCGAGCTGCGTCCAGCTGATCTTCGCGTTGTCGCCTTTGCAGATGCCGCGCTTGGTGACCAGGTTGTACACGCCGCCTTCGCCGGTCTCCGGGTTGCCCGGGTACCAGTTCTGGATGGTCGAGTACTTGATCTCGGCATCTTCGTGGGCGATGAGCTCCACGACAGCCGCGTGCAGCTGGTTTTCTTTGCGCATCGGCGCCGTGCAACCTTCGAGGTAGCTCACGTAGCTGTCCGGCTCGGCGATGATGAGCGTACGCTCGAACTGGCCCGTGCCCTGCTCGTTGATGCGGAAGTACGTCGAGAGCTCCATCGGGCAGCGCACGCCCTCGGGCACGTAGACGAACGACCCGTCACTGAAGACTGCCGAGTTGAGCGCGGCGTACAGGTTGTCCGTGTACGGCACGACGGTGCCCAAATGCTTCTTGACGATCTCGGGGTGCTCGCGCGCCGCCTCGCCGAAGGACATGAAGATGACGCCCTTCTCCTTCAGCTCCTCCTTGAAGGTCGTCGCTACGGAGACGCTGTCCATCACGGCGTCGACGGCCACGCCGGTGAGCGCTTTCTGCTCGTCCAGCGGAATACCGAGGCGCTCAAACGTCTCCAGAATCTCATCCGGCACCTCGTCCAGGCTGTCGTAGTTGGCCTTGTCCTTCGGCGCCGAGAAATAGCTCATGTCCTGGAAGTCAGGCTCCTCATAGTCAAGGTGGGCCCAGTCGGGATAGTGGCCGCTGTCGGTGAGCTGGTTGAAGTAGCGGAACGCCTTCAGGCGCCATTCGAGCAGCCATTCCGGCTCCTCCTTCTTCGACGAGATCATCCGAATGACGTCCTCGTTGAGACCCTTCGGCGCTTTATCGGTCTCAATGTCGGTTTGCCAGCCATGCTCGTATTCCTGATCGGCGACCCCTTGCAGATATTCGGTTTCGGAAGTACTCATAGTGGGTAGGTCTCAGATTGGGAGTGTCGGGTGATGCGAGCTACGTTCCGCCTCCGTGAGGACGGCTCGATGCCGCAGCGGAGCGCCCGTGTGAGCCCGAACCACTCGGTGGGCGGGTGTAAACGAGCGTTTACGGAGGATAAGAGTGTCAACGCTCGATTACAACCTCAGGGGCGAACCAATCGTTCCGGTCGCCGCAATCCGTTGCAATGTCTTTACTGATGCTTAATCTAGATGCCATTTGGAGGGGGCCCGCAGGTCGTGAGAGAAACCTCCGCCGGCGGAAAAAGTACAGCTCATCGCACGTGAATTCACTGTCACCGCCGACTGTTTTTGCTGCTCGATTATGATTAAGATTACCGACCGCGCCCGCAATCAAATTCATCAGGTGGCGGGCGAGGAAAACGTTGACCTCGACGCGATGATGCTGCGCGTGGCCGTGGTGCCGGGCGGCTGCTCCGGACTGACCTACGACCTGGGTTGGGACACCACGCAGCAGGACGGCGACGAGGTCGCGACGATCGATGGACTGCGCGTTGTTATGGATAAGAAGAGCCGGCTCTACGTAGACGGCTCGGAACTCGACTTCACCGATGGGATCGATGGCGACGGGTTTCACTTCACCAATCCGCAGGCCGCACGCACCTGCGCCTGCGGCGAGTCGTTCGGGATGTAACGCCGCCGCGTCGGTAGACGCCCTTCTGCATCACACGGCACGTCGTGTCGCCGGGGCCGCCCCGACGATGCACCGCTGGACGGTCACCGAGTCCACCACCGCATGCTGCACCAATGGCTCCGACGTGCGGATCAGACCAAAGGCGTGGGGCCCACACTTAAGGCATACCTCTGGTGGGGTATGCTCGTCCGCCTCACGCTGCTCGGGGCGATGTGCACGCTACTCGTCGTAGAGGGGAATTTCTTGGCCGAGTGGCTCTTCGCCTCGCGCGTCACGCCATCGGCCAACGTCGAGGACTATACGGTGGTTTCGTACGTGGCTCTCGGCGGCTTTTTGGCCGGAGGCACGTACCTGCGCTGGTCGCTTCTTCAACGGCTCGGCGCGGTGAGCAACGAGCCGCGGTCGGCCCCGCCGGCCGATGCGGCCGAGTGAGCGCGCGAGGGCTGGGCGTGCAGGTCGCGCGTCCGGAAGGCAGTGGGCGTTTCGCCGAGCAGCGCGCGGAAGTCGGTCACCAGGTGCGACGGGTCGTAGAAGCCTGCCTCCAGCGCGAGTGCAGCCCAGTCCACGCTGGGCCGCCGGCGGAAGGCTTGAATCACGCGATGCAGCCGCG
>CAYFRX010000446.1:0-2292 GCA_964345515.1 uncultured Rhodothermales bacterium | reverse complement strand
CGGCCGGGGCCGCCACCGTGCAGCAGGCCGTCGACGCGCTGAACGCCCTCGGCGCGCAGGTCGTGGGCATCGGCCCGGAGGCGGCGCCGACGGCCAACACCGACCCGGCCGATGACGAAAGCGTCTTCCTGTCCAGCATCGCACGCCTCACCGGCGGCATCGACGGCAACGGCAACCCGCTGGTGGTCGATCTCGGCGGCGATCTGGCAGGGGCCATCACGGAGGCCATCGAGCTGACGACGACGGCGCCCATCGACATCACCCTCACAACCACGGAGTTGCCGGTTGGGCTATCGTTCGACTTTGCTCCAGAGGTCGTCGCGGATGTCGCCCCCGGCGGCACGGCGCTGTTTGAGGCCACGTTCATCGGCGACGGCACGGAGATCAGCGGCACGTTCGACATTCAGTTCCGCAACGCGGCCAGCAACGCCGTGCTGGGCACCGTGCCCGTCGCCGTGGACTGTGCGGCAGACGATGGCACCGATGGCTTCTTCTGCGCGCGGACGCCGGGCTTCTGGAAGACGCACTACCCGGACGCCTGGCCCGTGACGTCCCTGACGGTCGGCGGCGAAACGTACGACGGCCCGGAACTGGTCGATCTGCTCGACGCGAACGGCCCAGACGCCGCGACGCGCCTGGCCACGCACCTCGTGGCGACCAAGCTCAACCTGGCCGCCGGATCCGCCCCGACCATCCAGGATGTGGTCGATGACGCCGATGCCTTTCTGGAGGCGCACCCGCCGGGCAGCGATCCGAAGGGGCCGGCCAAGAACGAGGCGAATGACCTCAAGGACGAACTCGACGCCTACAACAACGCCGAGGAGTGCGACGATCCTGCCGCCGATGCCGGGAATGACAATGATGACAAGGCGCCGGTCTGCGGCGAGATTGCCGTGCAGCGCGTCGACGGGCACTGGGCGGTCGTGACCTCGGCCACGGACAACAAAGGCATCACCGAGATGACGATGACGCGCGTGGAGAACCTGGAGTTCAATTACGACGCGGGGGACGGTTTCGTCGGTCCCTACGCCGAGGGCGATGAGATCGTGCTCAGCGGCGACGGGGCGAAATCGATCGACGTCCACGCCTTCTGGCTCAACACGAAGAAGGGGGCAGCCCTAGAGTTTGAGGTGTCCGACGCGGCCGGCAACACGGCGATGTGCGACCCGGTCGTGCAGCAGCTCTCCGCCACGGCGCCGATGGCGTTCAAGCTGAACGGCAGCTACCCGAACCCGTCGTCGGGGCCCACGGCCATCGAGTTCCGTGTGGCGGAGCCGAGCCCGGTCACGATCGAGGTGTTCGACATCACGGGGCGCCGGGTTGCCACCCTGGTGGATCGCCAGATGGCGCCGGGCACCTACGAGGTGACGTGGGACGGCCGGTCCGCCTCCGGGCGCAAGCTCGCCAGCGGCGTGTATCTCTATCGCATGAAGGCGCGGGACTACACGGCCACACGCCGCATGACTATCGTCAAGTAGATCGAAGAAAGCGAGCGGCGGCTACGGGCCGGTTGGCGCAGAGCCAGCCGGTCCGTGCCCGTTTCGGCTCCAGCGACCGACTGCATCCATGACGCGCATGCTGCCACGGACTCCGGGTCTGATGCGAACCGCCCTCGTGCTGCTCTTTTGCTGCAGCAGCGGATGGGCATGGGGGCAAGTTCCCACGGCGACCGAAGGGCGGCCGATGCGGTCCATGACGGCGGCGCATCCGGCCGAGGGGCCTGCACGCGTCGCGACGGAGCGCATCGAGATGCTCGCGATCGACACGCTGTTTTACGTCGAGAACGAGGGCCTGACGCGCATCCACGTGGATCTGAACGGGCACCGGTTCAAGATGGTGTCGGACCCGGCGGAGGTGCAGCGTAGCGTCAACGCCTTCCTGATGCCTGAGTACGGCACCATCACCGTAAACATCGCCGCATTGGTGCGGCCGGGCGAGCCCAATTTCGTCGAGTTCATGTCGCAGGGGCCCGAGGGTGCGGAAGCAGACGTCGTGCTGAGCCCGGTGCCCGTCATCGGCCAAACGGTGGCGTACGCCATCGAGGCGTTGCAGCCGCTCCCGGCGCAGTTTCGGCTGTTTCACAACCACCCGAATCCGTTCCGCGACCAGACCACGATCAGCTACACCATCCCCGACACGCGAATCAACGGGGTGGACGTGCGCCTGACCGTGTACGACGCGCTCGGGCGCGAGGTGGCCGTCCTCGTCGACGACCGCCGCTTTCCGGGCCGCTACACGGTCACGTGGACCGCGCCGTCCGGTGCGGCGTCCGGCACGTACTACGCGCGCCTC
>CAYFRX010000445.1:0-2301 GCA_964345515.1 uncultured Rhodothermales bacterium | reverse complement strand
CTCAAGCAGCTCCAGTTCAACCCATCGCACATCGATGGCCTCACGCCCGGGAATCTTCAACGCGCGAAGCGTCAGCGGCCCTCGCCCCTCTGGAAGCTCAATCGCACCGAACGCGACCGGGCGAAACCGCTTGACGTACGACTCGATCCGCGGAATGCGGTCGTGCTGTTCCCCGACGAGGGGCGGGTCGTACGGCGTGGTGATCGTCTGATCCACGGCTTGCCCTTTGAACGACAGACGCATCGCGGCGCCCGTGTCTTCCTCGGCGAGCGTGTAGTAGACGCGCGCCCGGTAGCGCCCCGGTGTTTCAACCCGCACGTCCCAGGTGACCGAGTCCGCCGTGCTCGTCCAGTTTCTGAAGAACGATGCATTCGGAAACCGGTTGCTCCGCTCGACGGTCCCGTGAGCTACCCCGTCTCGGGCCGGCAGCCGCGTCAGATAGAACCCCGCACCGCCCACTGGAAACGGGCGATCCGTTTCGTCGAGCTCGGCGCGGACGGTCCGGTTCCACACGTCGACGGTATCCCGAAGGCGCTCGGCCGCCTCGGGATGCGCACCGGCCACGTCGCGGCGCTGCTCCGGATCTGCGGCGATGTCGTAGAGCCGCCCCTCATGGTCGAGCCGAAACCGAGGGGTGCGAACGCTCGTGCGGCCGTTCCAATGAGCGAAGAGGAGCCGTTGGGACCCGTCCGCCCCCTCGCCCTGTAGCAGCGGCTTGAGGCTCCGGCCGTCGAACGGCTTCACGCTCTCGGCCGAAATACCGGCTAGGTCGGCCAGCGTAGGAAAGAGGTCGATGGCGCCGGCGATGTCGGCGACGGTGGTATCCGCCGGAATCTGCCCCGGCCACCGGATGATCATCGGAACGCGCACGCCCCCCTCGTCGGTCGAGCCTTTGCGTCCGCGCATGTCGGCGTTCCACCGCCAGCCATTGGGTCCGTTGTCGCTGAGGTAGATGACGATGGTCTCGTCGGCGAGGTTGAGTTCGTCCAGCCGGTCGAGCACCCGGCCCACGTTCCAGTCGATGTTTTCGCTCATCGCCAGCGCGGCCCGCGTCTTGACCCGGTCCTCCTGCTCGCTGTATCGGTGGTCATCCTGCAATGCGGCATCCTCGTATTTCTCGAAGAACCGGTCGGGGACCTGCATGGGCGAGTGCGGTGTGTTGTAGGGCAGATACGCCAGGAACGGCTCGTCTCGGTGCGCCTCGATAAACGCGAGCGCCCGGCCGGTCAGGTCGTCGACGATGTAGCCGGTGCCCTCGACGAGCTCGATGTTCTCTTCGAGCACCCAGTCGAAGTAGTGGCCCCAGTGGCCGGAGGTAAAGCCGTAGAAGGCGTCGAATCCTCGGGCATTCGGGTGATAGGGATGCTGCGAGCCATTGTGCCACTTGCCGAACAGGCCCGTCGCGTAGCCGGCCTGGTGGAACGCCTCCGCGAGGGTGCGCTCGTCGGCGTCGAGCCGCTCCCCGCCGGCCGAGGTCGAATAGACGCCGCCGCGCGGATGGTAGCGGCCGGTCAAGAGCTCGGCGCGTGTCGGCGAGCAGACCGGTTGGACGTAGAAGTGCTCGAAGACCGTCCCTTCGCGGGCCAACCGGTCGATGTGCGGCGTATGGACGGTCGTGTTGCCGTTGAATGCCACATCACCCCATCCCTGGTCGTCGGCGAGAACGATGACCACATTGGGCGGGCGCTCGGGCGCTTGAGGGCGCCACGCCTCAGTGCACGCACCCCCCAGCAGTAGGGCCGCAAGCACCCACAGGAGAGGCGCTCTGCAGAACCCACGGGAATCGGAAAACACGGATGAGACGCCGGACGGTGCGGCCATGGGACTCGGAACGTAGGGTTGGGGTTATGGCTGACGGAAAGGGCTGAGCGCCCGCCGAAGCACGTCGAATGCCTCCACCGTGGGCGACGAGTCGCCTGCATTCTTCACCGCACCGGGAGGCCGCCGAAGCTCCCTCCACGCTGGTCCCGGGCGTGCTCGTCCGCTCACGCCAGATTCTGAGCGTGGCGTTGTGCCGATGGGTTGGGGAGTCAGCCGGTGGATTCAAGCCACGGACGAGCGATTGCTACTGTTTTTTATACGCTATGGGCGATTGGCAATCAAAGTGTAAGTGCGGTCTGCCCCGATCGGCTCCAACCACCAGGCGCTTGCGCCGTCGTCCTCCTCTGTGCTCGACGACGTGGTGCATGCTCCTCCGATTATGCCACTCATGCCTGGAGCTGATCCCAGACGGCCTGTTCGGTGCGCGTTCCACGGACGTCGTCGGTAGCGCGGTGGATGAGCCAGCCCAGCACCGCGGCG
>CAYFRX010000444.1:0-2314 GCA_964345515.1 uncultured Rhodothermales bacterium | reverse complement strand
GCGCCGCACGTGGCCGCTGTGGCGGCACTCATACTAGAGGCTGGATCCGCCCAGGATCCTCTTCAAGTCTACGCCAATCTGGAAGAGACGGCCCTCGACATGACCGAGGTGCTCGTGTCCGGCGGAGGGGCGGAGCCCATCCCGAATGGTGACGGGTTCGATTTCTACAGCGGGCACGGGCTCGTCCAGGCCGATGCGGCCATCCAGCTCAACACGGAAATTATAAGTGTGCAGGGCGACCTCATCTCCGGAGCGGACCAGATTCGGCTGCGCTGGACGGAGACCGATCAGTCCGACATCACGCGCTACTTCGTGGACCAGCGGCTGTTCGATGGAGACTTCCAGCAGATCGCCACGGTGCCTTCCGAGGGCGCGCAAGCCTACAGCATCACCACCGATCCGCTTGGGCTCGGCGTGTATACGTTCCGCGTCCGTTGGGAACGGAGCGATAACACGACGGACGCCAGTCCCATCATGCCGCGCGTCACGGTGGGGCTCCAATCCTTCACCGCCTCGTTCGACGCGGAGGAGGGCGATGCCGTCGACCTGGTGTGGACCGTGCCGCCGGCCACGACGGGATACCGCTACCTCGTGCAGCGACGCAGCGACGGCGGCTTCACCACGACCGTCACCACGACGGAGCGCGCCGCCACGGTGGACAACCTCCAACCCGGAGAACACGACTTCCGCCTCGTCATGGAGCGGGTCGATGGCAGCGGGGCGTTCAGCAGCGTGGTGCGCTCAGCGCAGATCCCGTTCGAGGGCGCCATCGCGATGGGTGAGGCGTACCCGAATCCGGCGTCGGGCCTTATCAACGTGCCCGTGACGCTCGACGCGAAGCAGTCCGTGACGATTCGCGTGTTCGACGCGATGGGCCGTCTCGTGAAGATTCGCGGCCGACAGCTCGATCTGAACGTGCCCTCGACCCTCACCATCGAACCGGGCGATACGTGGGCGAGCGGCGTCTACTTCATCCGCGTGGAGGGCGACGGCTTCAGCGAAACACGCCAGGCCGTGCTGGTGCGGTAAGTAGCGGAATCACCCGATGGGCCCCGGGACCGCAGACTGTGGACGACAGACCGCCCGAATGAGCGGGGTTTCACGGTCTACTGTCTGCAGTCCGTGGTCTGGTTCCACCGCAAGCGAAGAGGCGCGACGTGATGAGTTTACGCCCCACGTTCCAGACGCGCATCGAGGCCAGCCTCGACGACGCGTCGGGCGTCCGCGACAGCCGCACGTGCGCCGTCGGACGACACGTCGGGCCAGTCGCCGAGATAGCAGGCGTCAGCCGCGTACTCCGAGAGGCGATCGAGGTCGGCTGTGACCTGCTTCACTTGCCAGAGATCTGGCACACGCTTGTTGAGGAGAACGAGATCGTGCGTGTATGGAACGGTGATATCATCGGCGATGAGCGCTGCTTTTAGCGCTTTCTCGGCAGCCTGCTGCGCCAGCCAGGGTGACGCGGCACGCTCTCAGGATCACCGACCAGCGTTTCTGCGGTCCGCAAGTCTTCCTGCGCATAGCGCAGCCAGCGCTGCGCGTCTTCGAGCGCTTGGTTCATGGTTCCTTCGTCCTTCCGGTACACCGTTTTACCTTCACGGAGGGCAGATCCGACGATATGCCAGGTTGAGTCGCGTCGTCGAGCGGCTTCATCTGGAGTCGTAACTACCACGTCTTTGGCCACCTGCAGCCCAGACAGCACGCGGCGCATGGCGATGGCGGCCTCGCGTTTGTTCTCTACGTCCGGCAGCACGACGAGCAGATCCAGGTCGCTGCCGGGACGCGCCTCGCCGCGCGCGTACGAGCCGAACACGACGATGCGGAGCGGGTCGAACGCCTCCACCAGTCGCTGCGTCGCCTCCTGGACCTGGGAGGCCGTCGGAGGCGGGAAGCTTTCCGCCAGCGGGATGCGAGAGGCGTCGGCCGTGGCTCGTATCGGGGCGTCCGGTTTGAAACGAGAGCAGTGGATGGCTTCCTCACGTCGGGGGCGACGTAGGCGAGCGGTGTCTACTTCGTGCAGGGAAGGGGCGCGTAGGGGGGGACGGGGAAAAAGCACCCAAACCCCCAAACACCCATTTTCATCACGCGGCCTCGCCGTTGGTCGAGACGTGGGCCTGGGCGGCGGCCTCCTCGGTCGTCGCCTCCTCGTCCTCCTCAGTGACCACGCGCGTCACGTCGGCGATGGAGTCGCCCTCCTTCAGGTTGATGACGCGCACGCCCTGCGTGTTGCGGCCCATCGTGCTGATGTCGTCCACGCTCGTGCGGATCATGATGCCGTTCTCGGTGATCACCATGAGGTCGTTGCCTTCGTACA
>CAYFRX010000443.1:0-2319 GCA_964345515.1 uncultured Rhodothermales bacterium | reverse complement strand
GTCGCCCGTTGCCCTGTCGCCCGTTGCCCTGTCGCCCGTTGCGCGTAGCACGGCGGCGGCCCGGTCGTTGGCAAATACGACGTGCCCGGCCGTGTCTACGACGGCGATCGCGGCCGCGCTGGCAGCCATGATGCTGTCGAGCAGGTCGCGCTCTTCGGCGAGCGTCTCCTCGGCCTCCTTGCGCTTGGTAATGTCCTGGAACGTGCCCGTCAGCCGCGTAACGCGGCCCGCGTCGTCTTGATGCGGCTCACAGATGGTGCGCACCCACCGAAAGTTGCCCTTGGCGGTGATAAACGGCAGCTCGAGATCGTAGCCGACCCCGTCTTCGATCGCGCGCTCCATGGCCTCGCGGATGGTCGGCTGAGCATCCTGCGCGTAGAAATCAACCCCCATCTCCGTGCTGGGTGTGGCGTCGAGGGGGAGCTCGTGGATCCGGTAGACCTCTTCCGTCCACGACAGGGTATCGGCCTCGACGTCGTACTCCCATCCGCCCACGTGGCTCATGGACTCGGCCCGGCGCAACAGGGCGCGGCTCTCCGCGAGGGCCTGCTCGGCCGCCTTGCGCTCGGTTACGTCGAGCCCGGTGCCGCGAAAGCCGACGAGCTGGCCGTCGTCGTTGCGCATCGGGACGCCGCTGACGCGTTCCCAGCGCACCGTGCCCTCCGGCGTGACGTTGCGATGCTCCAGCGTGAACGGCTCGCCGCTGGCCCGCGCCTCGCTGAGGACCTGAAGCGTCGGCTGCACGTCTTCCGGCAGCATGAAGGCAAGCGGCGTCTTACCGATCAGCTCATCGTGAGGCCGCCCTTTGACCGACTCCGCCTGCTCGGTGATGTAGGTGTATGCGCCGTTGATGTCGATCTCCCACACGTACTCGCCCGCAGCCTGGATCACATCCCGGTAGCGCTGCTCGCTTTCAGCACGTTGAGCTTCGGCCGCGCGGTGCTTGGCCACCTCGTGGCGCAGTTCAAGCTCGTCGATGACGACCTGGGCCAAGCGCTCCAGGTGGGCCAGTTGCTCGGCATCCGGCTGCCGCGGCTCCGTGTCGATCACGCACAGCGTGCCCAGGGCGTGTCCGTCGGGGGTGATGAGTGGCGCGCCCGCGTAAAACCGGATCCCCGGCTCGCCCGTCACCAGGGGGTTGTCGACAAAGCGCTCGTCCTGCGTGGCGTCCTCGACGACCATCGGCTCGTCCGCCCGGATCGCGTGGGCGCAGAACGACACGCTGCGGTCCGTCTCGCGCTGGTCGATGCCGATGCAGGCCTTGAGCCATTGCCGGTCCGCATCCACGAGCGAGACGAGCGCGATGGGCACATCAAAGAGGTAGGCGGCCAACTCCGCGACGCGGTCGAAGCGCTCTTCCGGCGGCGTGTCGAGCACGTCGTACCGGCGCAGCGCCTCCAACCGTTCCGGTATGATCTCGTGAATCGAAGGTTGGGACATGAGACTTGCGGCGCGCCCGTCCACTCGGGGGATACGACGCGCTGGAATAATGTTACGGGAGCGGAGCAGGTGCTTTCACCTTATGCTATCGGATGGCGACGCGCTACATTAAAGTGGAGCGCGCGTTCGCCCACGATGTGGGGACGGGCGCGAGTCACGGCTCGATGCGATACGGTAGCCGCACCGTGAACCGGGTACCCTCGCCCTTTTCGGTGGCCACGGCGATGTCGCCCCCCATGAGGTTGACGAGGCGATGGGTAATCGTGAGCCCCAACCCCGACCCCTCGAAGGCGCGCGCATCCCCCGACGACTCCTGCTGAAACGCCTCAAAAAGGTGGTCGACGAAATCCGCGTCGATGCCGATCCCCGTATCTTCGATCTCCAGCACGAAGTGCACCGGCTGCAGATCGACCCGCACGTCGACGTGGCCGCCTTCGCCGGTGAACTTCACCGCGTTGCTCAGCAGATTGTTCAGGATGCGATGCAGCGCCGCCTCGTCGAGGGTCGCCGCGACCGGATCCTTCGGCATGTCCGTCCGAAGCACGATGCCTTTCTTTTCCGCCTTTGGGGTGAAGAGGTCGACGGCCGACCGTGCCGTGTGCCCCACGTCGATGGACCGCGGGGTGAGTCGCGTCGACCCGGCCTCAAGCTGAGATAGGTCGAGCACCGAGTTGAGCGTCTCCAGCAGGCGCTGCCCCCCACTTCGGATGAGATCGGTGAACCGACGAGCCTCCCCGAGGTCTTGCTCGGCGAGCACCTCGGCAAATCCGATGATGGACGTGAGCGGGGTGCGGATTTCGTGGCTCATGTTGGCCAGGAAGGCCGACTTCAAGCGGTTCATCTCCTCAGCCTGGTCGCGCGCCTCGCGCAGGGCATCCT
>CAYFRX010000442.1:0-2321 GCA_964345515.1 uncultured Rhodothermales bacterium | reverse complement strand
ATCTCCGTGAAGTCATCGTTGTACACGGTCTTCCCCTGGCACACGACGACGATCTCGTCCTGCGCGTCGACGAACAGCTCGTTCGGCCCATCGCAGCCCAGCTCGATGGTGTCGGTAACCTGATTGCTGGCCACGTCGATCACCGACAGCGTGGTGCCGGCGCCGCCCGCGCCATAGTTGGCCACGTAAGCCCGATCGCCCGCTACGGCCACGTCAGCGGGGACGGCGCCGACGGGGCTTCGGACGCTTCGGAATTGCCCCGTGCTGCGATCGTACGCCGCCACAAACTCGTCGCTGGCAGCGCCTGCACCGAAGCGGGTGTTCGTCACATACGCCTTGTCGTCCGTCACGGGCGTAAAGGCGCGGGGCGTGCTGGGCGCATCCACCTGGTGCGTGCGCGTCACCGTCGCGGCGTCGAACACGTTGATCCGTCCGCCGGTGAAGGTGTTGGTCACCACGTACAGGCTATCGCCGTCGAGCCGCATCGCTTGCAGGAACGCGCCGAACGTGGCGGCCTCGCGGGTCTGCCCCGTGGCCGGGTCGTACACCGTGAGGCTGCCGTTCTGGTCGCCGAAGTTGCCCCCATTGCCGACGAGCACACCGGTCGTCTGGAGGGACGGCTCATCATCGTCGCTGCCCACGAGGTCGCACCCAGCGAGCGGCAGGCTTATGCTGAGAACGAGCAGGAGCAGGAAGCGGAGATCGGTGAGACGATGCATCATAGAAACCAAGAAGGATAGAGTGGTAGACAACGGTTAGCGGTGCGTGTCGATCGTGAGTCGCAGGCGCGCGTGGCGCGGCGGCATCGGGTAGAAGCGGATGACGGCGTAGTCGGTGTCGAGCACGTTTTGCACGGACAGGTCGAACGTCATAGCGACCGGGCCGATGGGCTGCGTGACGGCCAGCCGCGCATCGAGCACCTGGTACGGGGGCAGCGCTTGCGACTCGTCGGTGGTGATGAAGCGCTCGCTGACAAGGCGGCCCATGAGGTCGAGCGTGACGGGCCCCCACGTGGCGCCGGCGAACACCTTGAGCTGCTGCTCCGGGACGTACGGCAGCTGTCGCCCGTACGCACGGAGGGCAGGATTTGACTGGTCTTCCGCCGCGGTGTGGGTGAAGTAGAATCCGCCGTTCAGTTGTACCCTGCCGGCCAGTTGGGCCGTCCCCTGCGCCGAGAGCTCCAATCCGCGCGTCCTGACCTCAGCCACGTTCGACGGCGACCACGCCTGCACGCCGGGCGCCACGAAGCTTGGGAACCACACGATCTGGTCGCGGATGCGGGTGGCGAATGCCGTGGCTTCCAGCTGGCCCGTCGCCCGCCCACTGCTGCCGGACACGACGGCGCCCGCCTCTGCGCTCCACCCACGCTCGGCGGTGAGATCCGGGTTGCCGCCGGGCAGGTAGAAGCGCTCGCTGAACGTCGGCGCCCGGAAGGCGCGGCCGATCTGCCCCTTGAGTCGCAGCCCCTCCCACGGCAGCGGCTGCACGTTGATGCCGAGCTGCGGGCTGAGCGCCGTGAGGTTCGAGGCCCCTTCGGCCGTCTGGTACCGGTCGAGGCGCAGTGCCGGGCGGAGTTGCCAGCGGCCGTACGTGCCCCTCCCCTGCACGAACCCGCCTAGCCTGGTCCGCCGCACGCCGCCGCGCAAATCGGCCGCGTCGTAGCCGATGGTCGCACCGCCCGCCGTGGACCAGTGCGCACTGAGCGGCGTCTGGATGCGCCCCACCGCACCGTACGACTGGGTCTCCGTGGTTGCCTGCGTGTCGTTGGATGGGTTGGTGTAGCGGAGCGTCGACTGCTGCGCGCGGGCATCGATGGTGAGCACGCTCGCGCCGCGCATCGTCCAGTAATCGGCCAGGAGGCGGCGGTGGGTGTCCCACTGGCGGGCGCCGCTGGGATCGGCGTTGCTCGCGCCCGGCAGTCCGCGCTCGACGTCGTTATACCAGCCGTTCACGCTGAGGCGGTGGCGCGGCCCGTCGTAGCGCACCTTGCTGAACACGGTCGTCAGCGTGCGATCGGCGCCGCGGCGGCGCTGGGTGCGCGGGGGAAAGAGCGCGTCGTTCGTGTACGGGAAGTCGCGCTCGGACTGGCTGACCTCGGTGGCGACGAGCCCCGTCACGCGGCCCTGTCCGCCGGCGGCCACCGCGCCCGCGCTCTGCGCACCGAACGCGCCGAGGCGCCCCGTCGTCCGCACGCGCCAGTCACGGGTGGGCCGGAGCGTGTGGAGCCGCACGACGCCGCCGATCCCATCCGAGCCGTACCGCGCGGCCTGTGCGCCGTGCAGCACGTCGACCGACTCGAGCAACACGGTCGGCAGCAGCGA
>CAYFRX010000441.1:0-2330 GCA_964345515.1 uncultured Rhodothermales bacterium | reverse complement strand
GTAGCCGAAGAGGAGCAGCGCGGCCACCAGCAAGCCGTTCATCAGCCAGCCGTTCCGGAGCGCCGCGACCCAGCGGCGGCGGGTGTTCAGGTACAGGAGTGTGCCGGCCAGGAATGGCATGAAGAACGCCCCGGCCACGCTGTAGGCGATGATGACCCATACGGGCCGGTCGACGGCCAGCAGCGTCATGGGCACGAGCGCCGTGAAGAGCAGGTACCCGCGGTAGTACGGCGACGTCGTGTCGATCGTCGCGTCCGGAGCGATGTTGGCCGCGTCCGGAGCGCGCAGCACGCGCATGAAGTCGGCAAAGATGTAGGGCACGCCCTGCCACACGCCGAGCATCGACGTAGAGACCGCGCCCCAGAATCCAATGAGGAAGATCCACTTCCCGGTCGGGCCCACAACGCTGCCGATTTGCTGGGCGATGGCGAGCGCCATCTCGTTGCCCGTCACGGCGTCGACGTCTACCCCCGCCGCCGTGATGATGATGGCCACGCCAAAGACCGCGGTGAGCAGGTAGGCCGCGCCGAGGTCGAACCGCGCCTTCGAGTGATCGCTGGGCGCGGTCCAGTCCCGCTCGCGGATCCAGTAGCTGTAGCTGAGGAGTGTCACGCTGCCGCCCACGCCGCCAATCACGCCCAGCAGAAACGGTCCGCTGCCGAGCGGGACGCTGGGCACGAGCAGCCCCTGCGCGAAGGCGCCCCAATCGGGGCGGACGAGTACGGCGCAGGTCACGACCGTCGCAAACATGAGCGTGATGAAGCCCTTCATAAGCCGCTCGAAGAGCGCGTACTGGCCGACGTAGACGAGCCCGAGCGCCGTCAGCGAGTGGAGGATGCCCCATACCGCGACCGAGAGCTGCGGGACGACGGCGTGCGCGGCCAATCCGCACGCCGCGATGAGCGCCCCGGCTACGACCACCGTCCACAGCACGAGGTACACGGCAAAGCCGATCAGGACGGCGCGATGCAGGTGGCGGCCCCATCCTTCGAGCAGCGTCGTGCCCGTGGCTAGCTGCCAGCGCGCGATGCCCTCGTTCAGCGCAAACTTGACGAGCGCGCCGACGAGTGCGGCCCACAGCACGGCCGCCCCGTACTGCGCGCCCGACACGGCCGCGGCCACCACGTCCCCCGCGCCGATGCCGGTAGCCGCCACGGCAAATCCAGGACCCACCAACGCTAACATCCCCGTCAGTGATCGCGGCATGGATTTCGGAGGCGTTAGTGGAAGATCAATCGACCGCCGCGCGCTGCGGGGGCATCGTCACCACGACACCACCGTGTACCCCTCGGCGTCGAGCGTCGCAATCACGGTCAGAGCCGATAGGGCAAGATCGACTGCGGGCGCCAATTCGTCGGGCGGAAGGCCACGGTGCATGGCCGTCTGCCCGCACAGGTACACGTCGACGCCGGCCGCGTGGAGCGCTTCGAGCAGTGCCAGGTTCGTGTTGTCCACGTCGTACTGAGCGCGGTAGGCATCGCGGTCCAGGGCGTACTTGCCGGCCGTGCCGTGCAGCACAACGGCCAACTGCATCTGCTCCGGCGGCACGCCGGCGCGGGCATGCATGTTCAGGAAGCGCGCCACCGTGTTCAGTTGGGTGCTCACCGCATCCGGCGCGTCGGGCGACGTGCTGATGTCGAACAGCAGCCGGTACGGCTGGTCCGTCGGCGGGGGCACGTCGAGCGCCTCCAGCGGATACGTGGCCCCGAAGCCGTCGATGACGGGTCCTTCGACGCGGTCGACGAGCGGCTGGGCTCCGGCTGCTGGCGCAAGCCACATCGCGATGACGAGGCCGGCGAGCGCCAACGCAGGGTTCGTGCGCATCATGGCATTTGGAGGGAAGTGGTGAAACATAGCATATCCTGATGGGGGCGGGCCGACTCGTGACGTCGCTCACTTCATCGCCCCGGATCGGTCACGACCGGCTCCAGCCCCAGCGTCCGGCCCTTGTCGATGGCGGGTACGCCTTCATCCAGCCACGCCGGCGCGGGGGCGTCCTTCAGGTAGTGGTCGAAGTACTGCTGCATGCGCTTCGTCCAGTCGCGCTTTTCGGCGAGCGTGGTGGGCCAGTGCGGCGCGTCGTTGTAGTTGATGAGCCACGCCGGCTTGCCCAGGCGCCGCAACGCCACAAACAGCTCGATGCCTTGCTCCCACGGCACCGCCGTGTCGTGGTCGTTGTGCATCATCAAGAGCGGCGTCTCGATCTTGTCGGCCCAGAAGATGGGCGAGTTTTCGATGTAGCGGAGCGGCTTCTCCCACAGGCTCCCCCCGATGCGGCTCTGCGTGTCCTCGTACTGGAACATGCGGCTCATCCCGCTGCCCCACCGGAT
>CAYFRX010000440.1:0-2331 GCA_964345515.1 uncultured Rhodothermales bacterium | reverse complement strand
GTGTGCACAGCCTGTGGATAACCGGTGTGCATAACGGAGATCCCCCGGTCGGGGGTCGCTACCACTCCACGCTGAAGCCGAAATTCGGCAGGAAGCCGACGTTGTCCACTGTCCGCCGGTTGTCCGGCTCCGACGGGTCCTCCGTGTACTCATAGCTGAACACGTTCGTCCGATTGTAGACGTTCTGGATGTCGAGGTAGACGACGGCGTTCCACCCCTCGAACGCAAACCGCCGGTCGATGCGCACGTCGAGCCGGTGGTAGGCCGGCACGCGCTCCGCATTGAGCCGGCTGTAGTCGGGCACGCCGCGGCCGGTGAGCGCGTACTCGGCGGCTGAGGCCTCCGGGTCGAACGGCGTGTACGGCCGGCCCGAGAGGAACCGCCACTTTACGCCGAGCTCCCATTGTTGGCCGATCCGGTAGCCGCCGGTGAGCGAGACGGCGTGGCGCACGTCCCAGCTCGACGGTCGCAGCGTGCCGTCCGCGCCGGAAAACTCGCTCCAGCCCAGCGTGTAGGCGGCCAGTCCGTAGAACCGCTCCGTCAGCTTCTTCTGCGCGAACAGCTCCGCCCCGTACGCGCGCCCCTCGCCCACGCCCCGCAGCGGCTCGGCCCCGATGAAGCCGAAGTCGCCGCCCAGGTTGGCGAGCGAGATCCGCGGGTCGCTCGCGGAGACGGGGTAGCGGTCGTAGTCCTTGTAGTAGCCCTCCAGCGTGAAGCGCGCGCTCGCCGTCGGCTGCCACTCGATGCCGGCCACGTAGTGATCGGCGCGGATGAAGGGCAGGCCGTCGTTCACGTAGCGGCCGCGGTCGTCCTGCACGACGAGTGCGATGTACTCGGGCGCCTGCTGGAAGACGCCGGTCGACGCGTTCAGCGCCCACTGGGGCGTGAGCTGCAGCGACGCGCTCAGCCGGGGCGAGAGGTAGAGCGGCGTGTCGAGGAACGTGGTGCCGTTCAGCCGGACGCCGGGCGAGAGCGTGAGCTGCCCGCCGAGCCATCGCGTGGTGGCCTGCGCGTACGTGAAGCCGCGCCACAGGTCGAGATCGTTCGAGAACGCAAGGTCTTCGTCGAACCGCGTGCCGGGCCGGGCGCGCTCGAAGAAATCGGTGGTAACGGATGCGCGAATGACGCTGCCCCCGAGGCCGAGCGACACGCGCGGGCTGAGCCGCCAGTCGGCGTCGGTGCGGAGGCGCGTCTCCGTCTCGCGCGAGCCGTTGCGGATGACCGCGTTGCCGTCCGCGTCGTTGTCCGAAAACTGGAAGTCGGTCGTCGAGCGGCTGAGCGCGGTCTTGACGACGCCGTCCGTCATCAGGTGCTGCCACACGCCGCCGACGGTGTAGCTCCACTGGTCGTTGTCGAGCACGCGGCGAGCCGTCTCCTGCGCCTCGAAGTCATCGCCCGAGGGCGGGGCGATGGTGAAGTCGTCGATCGCGCCGAGGCCGACGAGCGTGAGCCGGTTGCTCGGATCGACCTCGTGGGTGATCTTCGTCTGCGCGTCCCAGTAGCTCGGGCGGATGGGCAGGTCGAGCGCCTGGAACAGGAACTGCAGGTAGGAGCGGCGGATCGAGAAAATCCAGTTGCTGGGCGCGTCAGTGTCGGTGGGCAGCGGGCCGTCCAGCGTGAGGGCGGCCTCGACGGCGCCCAGCGTGAAGTCGCCCGCTACGCCGTCGGGCGAGCCGTTGCGATCTTCGATCACGAGCACGGACGAGAGCGCGTCGCCGTAGCGAGCCGGGAAGCCGCCCGTGTAGAACGTCGTCTCGCGGATGAAGTCGACATTCACGAGGCCGAGTGCGCCGCCCGTGGCGCCCTGCGTGGCGAAGTGGTTGATCTGCGGGATGCGGATGCCATCGAGGAAGTACGCGTTTTCGCTGGGGCCGCCGCCACGCACGAGGAGGTCGTTCCGGTTGTCCACGCCGCCGGTGACGCCGGGCAGCGAGAGCAGCGTGCGCGAGATGTCGTTCTGCCCGCCGGGCGTGCGGCGCACCGCCTCCGCGCCGAGCGTCTGGACCGAGGTGGGCGCCTCCGGCTCATCGGCAAACGCCGAGCCCTGCACGACGAGCCCCTCCAGCTCCACCGCGGATTCGCGCAGTTCAAACGTGACGAGCGTTGGCCGGCTCGGGCGCACGACGATGTCCGTCTTCGTCTGCGGCGCGTAGCCGACGAACGTGGCGCGCAGCGTGTACGTGCCGGGGGCTAGACCCGCGATCTCGAAGCGGCCGTTCGCGTTGGTGGCCGCGCCCACGGTGGTGTCGGCCAGCACCACGTTCACGCCGGGCAGCGGCTGCTGCGTCGTCGCGTCGATCACCTGCCCCTGGATGGAGCCGGTCTGCGCGT
>CAYFRX010000439.1:0-2347 GCA_964345515.1 uncultured Rhodothermales bacterium | reverse complement strand
TGCGGTTGCGGATGCGCATCACAGCCCACTGGCTCTGGCTCCGCAGCCACAGGTGGCGGTGGTTCATCAAAAAGTCGATGCCGTGCTCCTTCGGCGTGATGGGATAGTCCTCGGAGGTCCCGATGAGCGCGAGATCGTCGACCTGCACCTCGTACCCGCTGGGCGCCCGCTCGTCGGCCGAGACGGTGCCCTGGATTTCGAGCGAGGCTTCTTGCCCCGCCTCATCCGCGACCTGCCACGCCGCGTCCGAGACGTCGTCCTTGGCCACGACGCACTGGACGAAGCCGCTTCCGTCGCGCAGGATCAGGAAGTAGAGATTCTTGGAGCCGCGCTTGTTGAAGAGCCAGCCCTTGAGCGTGACGGATGTGTCTTCGTGATCAGCCAGGTGCTCGATGGCAGTGAAGTCTTCGATCGGGGATGCAGTCTCGGACATGGGGCCAAAGGAGGTGGATCGTGAAATCAGAACGAGACCGGCCGCGCGCCGCCGCGAACTCCGCGTCCGGGTCGCCTCACGCCGGGGCAGCCGTATGAGGATACATGTTAGCAATCGCCGGATCGAAGAGCCCAACGCGGTTGTAGGGCTGCACCGCTTCTTCAATGAATTGCTCGTAAGCGGCGACCTGCACCGACGACGGCGACGGGTCATCCGACCATGCGGCAACGCGCCGATGCGCTTCGTGGACGATGCGACGAAGTGCTGGCTCGTCCGCGCACAGGAAGTCGTGCGCGAACGCCGAGGTGCTCTTTCCAGCTGCGGCGCGGCGGCGCTCGTACGTGGTCACGGCGGCGAAGTACAGCATCGTGCTCGCCGTCCAGGCTCGAAACGACGGGAGCGCCGCATAGCAGCTCGCCACCAGCGCATCGATGAACTCCAGCTCGCGCCTCGTCGTATCGTTGTACGCTGCCAGCACACCCGCCGGCGGCGCGGCGCCGTGCCGCTCGAAGATGCGCGCCAGCCGCTCGACGCCGGCCAGCGTGTGGGCGATGCCTGTGCTGTGGAGCGGGTCGACGAAGCCGGCCGTGAACGGCAGCGCCGCCCATCCGGGGCCAGCGGCCTGCGCCGCGCGCCGCTGCAATCGCTTCGTCTGCACGAGGCCGCCCGGCGGGTCGACGAGTCGCGCCGCCGCAAACCGTTCCGCGAGCGTCGGATAGCGCTGCAGGTGCCGCTGCCACTCGACCTCGGCCGGCACCGATGGGTCGAGCGGATGACGCCGATCGTCCAGCACGAGCCCCGCGCTCAGCCGTCCGTCGTCGAAGCGCAGCTCCCACCCCCACGCGCCGTCGAGCACGTGATGCACGGCGGCCTCGTCGCACGGGTACGGGTGATCGTCGGTGCGCCCGCCGTGCTCGGCCATCCAGTCCTGCCACGACGGCACGCCGCGGAAATGCCCGAACAGCGCCCGCGATTGCGTGCGCACCGGAGCGACCTCCTGCTTCATGCCGAGCGCGCGGAGCAGCACGCCGGCGCGGCCCGTCGCGTCGATCACGAAGTCCGCCGCGCACGGCACCGGTTCTCCGTCCCGTTCTGCATCGACCTGCCAGCGCCCGTCCTGCCGTGTGATTCGCGTCACCTCCGTGCCATCGAGCAGCGGGATACCGGCCGCCTCGGCCTCCTGTGCGAGGAATGCATCGACATCCGCGCGGAGCCAGTGCGTGTCGGAAAGGAATGGATCGCTGCTGGCGGCGACGAGCAGCTCGTTGCCGTGGTTTGGGTCCGGCACGAAGGACTCATCGGGCCGATGATGGAAGTAGCTGAACCCCCGCTTCCGCCCCACGCCGATGTCGGGATACGTCTGGGTCCACGGGCCGTACTTGGCGAGTGGGCGCAGCCGCGGCAGGTCGTAGCGATCGGCCAGATCAGCCAGAATCATGTTTCCCGTGGGCGTGGACGACTCGCCGATCGCGAATCGCGGGTGCGTCGCCTTGTCGATCACGACAGGCCGGTACCCCTGCTGCTTCAGCACGAGCGCCATCAGGCTCCCGCCGAAGCCCGAGCCGAGCACCGCTACGTCCGCGTCGAACATCGTCATGCGTCCGCGTCCTCCCCGCACGAGCACGCCACGCACGGCAGCACAGTCTGCGTCAGGTTCATCCGGTGGAGCCGTTCGCGGCGCTCGGGGCCGCAGGCGGGGCAGTCGAAAAAGCGCTCCAGGTCCCACAGGTCCATGAACACGCGCCCGTGATCCATCCGGATGCCCTCTTCCAGCACCGTTTCGATGGCATCCATCGACGGGGGTGCATAGTGCCCCTCGGCGGCGAGCTGCTCCATCATGCCATTGCCGGGGCGCGTCGGCACGACGGAGCACGTCTGCACGCCCGCGTCGAAAGCGAACTCGATGGAGCGCAG
>CAYFRX010000438.1:0-2348 GCA_964345515.1 uncultured Rhodothermales bacterium | reverse complement strand
TCGCTGATGGGGAGACTGTCCGTCTTCATCGCATCGAGGGGATTCAAATGGACTAAGGCTTACACAGCCAAAAGGGTTCTTTGCTCGCTACGCTCGCGTCACGGATGGTCAAGTACTCGCCGGCGGCTCGTGTGATGGATGGGGATTCTTTGGTCCTGACGACAAATGACGTGAGCGCAAGCGAACACATCGTGGAGACGTTGTCCACACCTGACGGCGAGCGAGAGCAAGCCGCATCACGCGGGGCCCAGTTGGTTCGTCCATCGGATTATCCTCCGCTCACGGGCGTGATGAGCGCCACCTCATCGCCGTCGTGCAGGCGCGTGTCGGTCGGCACGTACGACTGGTTGACGGCGAGGCAGATCGCGGACCGATATGCATCGACCGGCGGATGCTCCGCTGCCAGGCGGTCGAGCAGGTCGGTGCCGGTCGCCGGCGCATCGAGCGCGACAGCGAGCGCGTCGGTGCCGAGGCGGTCGCGCAGCACGCTGAACAGCAGCACCTCGACGCGCACGCGATCCGTCTCATCCGAGGATCGGGCCGTGTGGGGCGTAGGCTCGCTCATAACATCGCAGATCTCATGATTGAAGGAGGAAGAGATCGTACGGCTTCGCGGCGCGGAAATATCCCACCACCGCTACATCCGCGTGAGAAGGTGACTGATGAAGGCGATGGGCACGTCGTACTGCGCGGTGAGGACGCCTCCCACCCCCAATGCAATGAATAGCGGACTGACGAGCACGAGAATCACGGCCAGCACGATAGGCACGCGCGCTACGGCTATAAAGTCGGCTACGGTGCGCCCCGTCATCCAGAGCATGAGCCCGCCGGTGCCGGCCAGCAGCCATAGCACGAGCGGACGCCCCGCCTCTGGCGCCATCGAGGAGAGCGCCAGCGCGGCGATCATCACGAGCAGCAGCGGCCAGCGCGGCCCTCCCACGAGCATAAGCACCTGTCCCGCCGAGAGGGACGTTCCGTAGCGCCCCACGCCCATCATCCCCCCCATCCACAGGAGGAGGCTCAGCCCGTATCCGCCCGCCAGCGCGAGCCCCAGCAGCGCCGGCTGCCCCATCAGCGCGGCCACCGCGGACTGCACCGGGGCGGGAAGAGCCTGCACGGCCCCGAGCACCGGTTGTGCGTTTTGGAAGCAACGGCCCAACACCGTCCCCAACGCGGCAACGCCAGCCAGCTCCCCCACCACAAGCAACAGTGTGCTGCCGACCAGCACCTCACGCCCCTCACGCACCGACTCCTGGTAAAAGTTGTGCGCCAGGAAGTAGCGCATCACCATCTGCTGGAATCGCGGTCCGCGGTAATACACGAACGCGATGAGCCCCACGAAGGCCCAGCCCATCAGAATGAGCCACGGCGTCGCCGCAGCTGGACGCTGCCCCGCCGCGAAGGCAAACACCGTTTGCGTGCCCGTGAAAAACCCTTCCACGACGTCGACCGCCGGCCGCGGCGCACCGTCCGCCGCATGGAGCCCACACGGCCGCCCATACGGGTCGCTGGGCCGATCAGCGGCATCGCGCCATCGGTAGACGAAGACGGAGGTCGGAGCCGCCTGCAGCGTGTCGGCGAGGAGGGATCCGAGATGACGCTCCAGATACCGCGCTTGTGCTTCGGGCGAGTGCGCAGCGCGAAGGCCGCGCAGGGTGTCGCGGCGCACCCACGTGCCGAGCGCGCCGATTCCGACCGTCCCCTCCGGAAACGCGCTCTGCCACGCCGCCAGGTGCCCCGCCGGGCGCGAGGCGTTGCGAACGTCGAGAAGCACCTGGTCGACGACGGCGCCGCACCGGTCGGCCGTCGCGAACGGCGTCACGTAGTACGTTTGGCTACCTGGCGGCCCCTGGCGCTGCACGACGGCGGCCAACTGCTGCAGCACGGAGCAGACGGCCGGATCGCTCGTGTCGCTGCGATCGGCCAACCCGAAGTGCCGCGCCGACGGATGCCGCTGCGCCACGGCCAGCATGCGATTGAGCTGCTCCTGCGCGTGGTCAAGCGTATCGGCCAACGCCTGCGCCGAGAGATACGTCAACGGAAGGTCCTGGTACAACTGTAGCCCGAGCGTGTCGGCCACGGTGAGCAACCGCTCGTCGCGGACCGGCGGCGTGCGCACGGCATCCACGCCCTGCGCATGCATCATGCGAAGATCGCGCATGCCGCGCTCCACGCTCGGTGGCGGCGTCCACACGACGCCCGTCACAGGACGATCTTGCGCATGGGCCGAGGCGGCCAGCAATCCAAAAGCGATCCAGAGAATAACGAGTCGGCGCACGCGGGCAGGGGTTGGCGATGGGGACCGTGGATCGAAGGTAGCGGATGGCGGAGGCGCATTCAATCCAAAT
>CAYFRX010000437.1:0-2351 GCA_964345515.1 uncultured Rhodothermales bacterium | reverse complement strand
CGCTCAAAGAAATCCTGCTTGTCTTCGTCGGGCGCGTTCGGCTGCTTCGGGTTGGATCTGCTCCGCATGCTCCGCTGGTTTATGATGGTTCGGGAGAGCGAATGTGTAGACGGAAAAAGTCCGGCCTCAAGCCCGGCTTCCTGTGGGGCAAACCCGCGACCGGGAGGACTACTCTCGCGCCGCCGTTCCGAAATCGATGGAGCGCTCCACCTGCTGCCCAGTGACTTCGTCGGTGACCTGCACGGTTACGGTCAGATCGTCCTTCCCATTCCAGTCGCTCAGGTCGAGCATGATGTACTCTTCCGCCGTGCGGCTGCTGCCCTCATAGGTCGCCTCGGCGGCCGTCGACTGGGTGCCGTCTCTGGCAAAAAGGCGGACGAGGCGCCCCCCTTTCCCTTGCCGCCGCACCTTGTACTCGACCGTGTAGCGCGTCTGGTCTTCGCCCGAGAAGGCCAGATGATAGGCCTCGAAGTAAAGGACGAGCGTCATGTCGGGATTAAGCTGCTCGAACGGGTACGGGATAGCCTCCTCGACGGCTGTCGCCGAGGCGTCCGGCGGCAGAATCATCGCCCGGAGATCGCTCATCTCCAGCACCCGGTCATCGCTAATCAGCGCGCGCACCGAATCGCGCTGCATGGTGGCGACCTTGACGCGCGGCCCGAGCTGCGCCCCGCCCTGCTCGTCACGGGCAACGAGGTACTGATCCCACTGCAGTGAGAGGTGATGCAGTGCCGTGTCGCCCCGCACGTGGAGCGTCTGCGTGGGAATTGTGCTCCCCTCGATCCGGTTGACGTCGCCGATCCGGTAGTGCTTCCGGTTGAGGATGCGGCTCTGGTACGCGGCGTTCTTCTGCGCCGCCGTAAGGCGCACGATGTGTTGATCGAACCGATCGTGCCCCTGATCCTCCAACTCGTCCTGCTGGTCGCTGCTCAACCGCATCGCGTCCGGCGCCGGGCTCCAATAGACCTCTGTGCGGGTAGTGCCATCGTCTTCGAGGAAGCGGGCCGTCCGCGCGGCAACGTCCAGCGCTTCCTTCTCGCGGAAGACGCGCGTGGCCTGCTGTGGCATGTTCTTCTGTCGGATGCCAGCGGCCACCTCATCGCGATTACGATTTTCCCGCACCGTCTTCTCCGCAAACGTTGCGCCTCTCGAGATCTGCGAGTCGAGCGCCTCGCTGGGATCGACCTCGTTCCGCGATGCGATGCCGACGTCAGTGACTTGCGCTAAGTAGTTGGCGACCTCATCGTGCCGCACCGCGAGATCTGGATGGTAGGGCGACAGCCGGCGATACATGGCGCGCTGGGCCGACAGGGAGAGGTAGGCCCGGCGGCGCCCGCGTTCGGAGGTCGATGAGAACCCCGACCGGAGCTGGCGCGGCAGCAGCTCATCAAACTGGCCGATTCGGTACCCTTCATCGCCTTCGATGAACAGATAGTACCCCGCTCGGTCGATGTCGCCGTACGACCAGAATTCGTTCATCGGGAAGTCGGACAGGTTGATGCTCAATCCTGGCCGGAAGATTTCATCGGTGAGGCGGGACTCGTTGAACTTGACGACTTCTCGGTGCTTCGGGGCCCCATACCGCAGATAAATAGCGCCCCGATCATCAAAGCCCGTCAGGCTCTCGGCATGGGCAAAGTGCTCCTGCGCGTAGGCCACGCGCTCCAGATGCTCCACCATGCGCTCATTTTCGAGTGTGGCCGGCATGGGGTCTTCACTCCGCCACCACGTGACGATCGGGCTGCCCTCGACCCGGCTCAGGTTCTGGTTCTTGATGCGCTCCTTGGCAATCCCGGCATCCTGCTTCACCGCATCGGGCAGGATGGGCGTGAGGTTCGCCAGGTACTGCGACAGCGCGGCGGTCTCCTCGGCGCTGAGCGGCTCATCCAGCTGGCGCAGCATGCGCGTGTAAGCATCCGTGGCCAAGCGGTAGTTCGATTCCGACGTGTGGCGGAAGACGTGCCGGATGTACGCGTCGGCCAGGCGCACTTCAAACTGGTCCTCCTCGTTCAGCGCAATGAGGCCCAGGCGCCACGTCTGGATGGCGCGGTCCATCTTGTCGTTGGCGGCGTAGGCCTTGCCCAGCCAGTACGCGGCGGATCCCTCTGTCTCATCCAGATAGTCGGGATCCTCACTCATCACGCGTTGGAGGAGCTGCGCGGCCTGCTGCTCATCGCCGTCCTGCATGGCCGCTACGCCGTCCGCAAAGACGACGGGCGTCGCCTCCTGCGCGCTGTCTGCGCTCGACGCTGCGACGTGCTGCCCGGCAGCAGGGGTTCCTCCCATCACGAGAAGACTGACAGCCACCAGCCAGGCGCAGAGGAATGAAATCGGGTTGCGCATTGTTTTTA
>CAYFRX010000436.1:0-2366 GCA_964345515.1 uncultured Rhodothermales bacterium | reverse complement strand
CCGGCCATCAACGGCGGGCGCATCGCGGACATCGCCTTCCACCCGGAGAACCCGAACATCTGGTACGTGGGTGCCGGCTCGGGCGGCGTGTGGAAGACGATGAACGCCGGCACGACCTGGCAGCCCCTCTTCGACGATCAGTCGTCGTACTCCATCGGCTCGGTGGCCATCGATCCCAGCCGGCCGAACGTCATCTGGGTGGGCACCGGCGAGAACGTCGGCGGCCGGCACGTGGGCTTCGGCGATGGCATCTACAAGAGCACCGACGGCGGCGCGACGTGGACGAATATGGGCCTCGAAGCCTCCGAGCACCTCTCGACGATCATCGTCCACCCCGACGACCCCGACGTCGTATGGGTCGCCGCGCAGGGGCCGCTCTGGAATTCCGGCGGCGAGCGCGGCCTCTACAAGACGACCGACGGCGGCCAGACCTGGACCCAGACGCTCGGCGATGACGAGTGGATGGGCGCCACCGATATCGTCATGGATCCGCGCGACCCGGACGTGCTCTACGCCGCTACGTGGGACCGCCACCGCACCGTGGCCGCCTACCTGGGCGGCGGCCCCGGCTCGGGCCTTCACAAGAGCACGGACGGCGGCGAAACGTGGACCGCGCTGACCACTGGCATTCCCAGCTCCAACCTCGGCAAGATCGGCCTCGCCATCTCCCCGCAGCGGCCGGATACCGTGTATGCCGCCATCGAGCTGGACCGGCGCACAGGCGGCGTCTTCATGTCCGCCGATCGCGGGGCGTCGTGGGCGAAGATGTCGGACGCCGTCTCGGGTGGCACGGGGCCGCACTACTACCAGGAGCTCTACGCCTCGCCCCACCGTCACGGCGAGCTCTTCCTCGTGAGCAACTACACGCTCCACTCCACCGACCACGGCGCGACGTTCGAGCGCATCAACGTCGGCAACAAGCACGTCGACGACCACGCCATCGCCTTCCACCCGGACGACCCGAACTACATCTTGTTTGGCAGCGACGGGGGCCTCTACGAGACGTACGATCACATGAAAAGCTGGCGGTTTATCGACAACCTGCCGGTGATGCAGTACTACAAGATTTCGGTGGATGACGCCCGGCCGTTCTACCACGTCTACGGCGGCACGCAGGACAACGGCTCGAACGGCGGCCCCTCGCGCACCGACATGGACCACGGCATCCGCAACGCGGACTGGTTCAAGACGCTCTTCGCCGACGGCCACGACTCGGCGACCGATCCGGAGAACCCGAACATCTTCTACGCCGAGACGCAGCAGGGCGGCCTCCACCGCATCGACCGCGCCACGGGCGAGCAGGTTTTCATCCAGCCCCAGGCCCGCGAGGGCGAGGACTTCGAGCGCTACAACTGGGACGCACCCATCGAGACGAGCTTCCACCAGCCCACGCGCCTCCACTTCGCCTCCCAGCGCGTCTGGCGCTCCGACGACCGCGGCGACAGCTGGACGGCGATTTCTGGCGACCTCACGCGCAACGAGGAGCGCATCACCCTGGACATCCGCGGCCAGCAGCAGAGCTGGGACAACCCGTGGGACATCAGCGCGATGTCCAACTACAACACGATCACCTCGCTCGCCGAGTCGCCCCTAGACGAGAACCTGCTTTACGCCGGCACCGACGACGGGCTGCTCCACGTGACCGAAGACGGCGGCGACACCTGGCGCCGCATCGAGATCGGCTCGATCAACGACCTCCCCGACCGCGCGTTTGTGAACGACATCAAGGCCGACTTCGCCGATCCGAACACCGTCTACGTCGCGCTCGACGATCACAAGAACGGCGACTTCAGCCCGTACCTCATTAAGAGCACAGATCGCGGGCAGTCGTGGACTTCGATCGCCGAGGACTTGCCCGACCGCCATCTCGTGTGGCGCCTCGTGCAGGACGATGAGAACCCGAACCTGCTCTTCGCCGCCACCGAGTTCGGCGTCTTCTTCACCGTCGACGGCGGCGACGAGTGGGTCAAGCTGGAGGGCGGTGCGCCGACCATCTCGTTCCGCGACATCGTCATCCAGCGCCGCCACGACGACCTCGTGGCCGCCTCGTTCGGGCGCGGCATCTTCATCCTGGACGACTACACGCCACTCCGCTCGGTCGACGCTGAACGGCTCGACCAGGAGGCGCATCTCTTCGATACGCGCACCGCGCACTGGTACATCCCCCGCAATGTCGTCGACTCGCCGGGCGACAACATGTACACGGCCGAGAATCCGCCCTTCGGCGCCGTCTTCACCTACTACCTGAAGGATGGCTATCAAACCCAGGAAGCCGAGCGGCAGGAACGCGAGCGCGAGCTTGCGGAAGGCGAGGATGTGCCCTTCCCCGGCTGGGATGCCCTCGAAGCCGAGATGCGCGAGCAGGG
>CAYFRX010000435.1:0-2377 GCA_964345515.1 uncultured Rhodothermales bacterium | reverse complement strand
GAGCCGGCGGACCACTGCCAGCCCATCGTGTTGCTGGCGAGGTTGCCGTCGACGAGCATGTCCCAGAACCAGTCGGCCCCGTGCCACCAGCCGATCATGAGGTCCTTCGTGAGGAAGGAGGCCACGATCATGCGCACGCGGTTGTGCATCCAGCCGGTGGCGTAGAGCTGCCGCATGCCGGCGTCGACGATCGGG
The DNA here is from genome assembly GCA_964345515.1 of uncultured Rhodothermales bacterium. Taxonomy (GTDB): domain Bacteria; phylum Bacteroidota; class Rhodothermia; order Rhodothermales; family Salinibacteraceae; genus JAAAPH01. The sequence goes on along the minus strand of CAYFRX010000435.1, from coordinate 2,182 downwards.
TAGCCGGTCTGCCCGCGCTGCCAGCGGTCGAGCCAGTCGGGGTTGTCTTCCCAGCCGAAGCCGTCGAACTTGTCTTTGTAGTTTTCGGTGGGCGTGTCGGGGTAGTGATGCAGCATGTGATACGAGAACTCGCGCCACACGAGCTCCTGCAGAAAGGGCTCGGCCTCTTCGTGCGCGTCATGGGCGTCGGCCCAATCCGTCACGGCCGCCCACACCTGCCGCGGACTCAGCTCGCCGTGGTGGAGGCGCGGCGAGAGGCGCGAGGTGCCGTCGCGGTCGGGCCGGTCGCGGTCGGTCTCATACGTCGCGATGACGTGATCGAGCGTGTGCTGGAGCCGATCGTGGGCCGCCGCCTCGCCCGGCGTCCAGGTGTCGCGGAGCCCCTCCGCCCGGTCGACCCTGTCGCGCGCCTCGGGGAGCAGGGTGAGGTCGTCGAGGGCGAGCGAAGCCGGCCAGTCGGCGGGCGCGTGATCCGGGCCGAGGTCCGGTGCGGGGAGGGGCGTGCCAACATCGAGGCCGCGCTTCATGAGCTTCTTCCAGAACGGCGTGTAGACGTGGTACGAGCCGCCGCTCGTCGTCTGCACGTCGTCCGGGTCGTGGAGGATTTGGCCCTCGAACGCCTTCGCCTCGATGCCGTCGGCGCGGAGCGACTGGAGAATGGCTTCGTCGCGCGCCAGCAGGTTCGGCTCGTAGCGGCGGTTCCAGTACACCGCGTCGGCGCCGGTCGCATCGATCAGGTCGCGCAGGGTGGCCTCGCTGGGTTCGCGGCGGAGGATGAGGCGCGAGCTGCGGTCGCGCAGGTCGGCATCGAGCGACTGCAGGCTGTGGTGGAGCCACCAGCGGTGCGCGCCGCCGGGCGCCCAGCGGCCCTCCTCGTCCGGCGTCCACAGGAAGACGGGCACGACGGCCCCGCGCTCGGCCGCGGCGTGCAGGGCGGGATGGTCGGCGAGGCGCAGGTCGTGTTTGAACCAGACGAGGGTGGTTGGAGCTTCAGGCATTGGGAGGATTGATTGTGATCACGGGGGACACGGCGCACCGCAGGGGGATAACCTCAGGCCCCGGCCGTGTCCGTACGTCGAGGGGGCGGCTACAGCGCGCCGTCGGCAGCCCGTTTGCGGACGGTTTCGGCGCGTTCGCGAATGGCGGCGCGGGCGTCGTCGCCCTTGCGGCGCAGGTTGGCCAGCTGGAAGTTCATACGCCGGTTGCCCGAGAGGCGATCTTCGTGGCGGTCCAGAAAGTCCCAGTACAGCGTGGTGAACGGGCACGCGTCCTCGCCCGTGCTCTGCTTGTAATTGTACGCGCAGTGCTTGCAGTAATTGCTCATCTTGTTGATGTAGTTGCCCGACGCCGTGTACGGCTTCGTGCCGACGATCCCACCGTCCGCATACTGCGACATGCCGATCATGTTGGGCATCGAGACCCACTCCCAGGCGTCGACGTACATCGCCTCGTGCCAGGCGTTCATCTGCTGCGGGTCGATGCCGTAGAGGAGCCCGAACAGGCCCGTCACCATGAGCCGCTGGATGTGGTGTGCGTAGCCGTGCTCCACGATCTGGCCGAGGCTCTGCCGCATGCAGGTCATGTCCGTGTCGGCCGTCCAGAAGAAATCGGGCAGGTCGGCGGTGGCGTCCAGCGCGTTCTTCGCGGCGTAGTCGGGCATCGCCTGCCAGTAGACGCCGCGGATGAACTCGCGCCAGCCCAGGATCTGCCGGATGAAGCCTTCCACGGCGTTGATGGGCGCGTGGCCAGCGTGATACGCGTCCTCGGCCTGCTCGATGACGGCCCGCGGATCGATGAGCTTCAGGTTGAGGGCCGCCGAGAGGCGCGAGTGGTAGAGGAACGGCTCATCCATCCACATCGCATCCTGATACGTGCCGAAAGTCGGCAGCCGCTGCTCGATGAAGTCGCGCACGGCGCGGCGGGCGTCTTCCGGCGTCACGGGCCAGATGAACGCATCGAGCGAGCCTGGGGCATCGGCAAACTGCGTCCGCACCATGTCGATCACGGCCTGGGTGGTCTCATCGGAGCGGTGCTGTGTGGGCGGCTTGATGTTGGTCGGCGCCTCGGAGAAGCGCTCCCGGTTCTGGTCGTCGTAATTCCAGTCACCACCGATGGGCGCGTCGTTTTCGTCGAGCAGAACGTCGTGCTCCCGTCGCATCTCGCGGTAGAAGTACTCCATCGT
>CAYFRX010000434.1:0-2394 GCA_964345515.1 uncultured Rhodothermales bacterium | reverse complement strand
ACACTCTATCCCTGTATATGTCAGAAGAACACCTAGAGGACAGTATAAACGACACAAACGGTTGCCCGGTGATGCACAACGACTCGGCAGAAGAGTCGGCAAGCACGCCCGCCGCGAAGCGAGAGTGGTGGCCGAGCAGCCTGGACATCGAGATTCTTGATCAAAACGCGGAGAACATCGGTCCCTGGAATGGGGACTTCGACTACTCGGATGCGTTCAAGGAGATTGATTATGAGGCGCTGAAGGCGGACATCGAAGAGGTGATGACAACCTCGAAAGACTGGTGGCCGGCCGACTACGGGCACTACGGGCCGCTCTTCATCCGCATGGCGTGGCACAGCGCCGGGACGTACCGCACCACGGATGGCCGGGGTGGGGGGGCTGGTGGTCGGCAGCGCCTGGCCCCGCTCAACAGCTGGCCCGACAACGCGAACCTCGACAAGGCCCGCCGCCTGCTGTGGCCGGTGAAGCAGAAGTACGGCCGCAAGATTTCCTGGGCGGATCTGATGCTCCTGGCCGGGAACGTGGCCATGGAATCGATGGGCTTCAAGACCTTTGGCTTCGGCGGCGGCCGCGAGGACGACTTCAAGCCCGACGGCTCCATCGACTGGGGGCCGGAAGATGAACTGGAGACCTGGGACCGATTCGACGAGAACGACGCACTGGAAGGGAACCTCGGCGCGACCGTCATGGGGCTCATCTACGTGAATCCCGAGGGGCCGGAAGGCCAGCCGGACCCGGAGTGGTCGGCTCAGCGAATCCGAACGTCTTTCGGCCGGATGGCCATGAACGATGAAGAGACAGCTGCGCTTATCGCCGGCGGACACACGTTTGGGAAGGTGCATGGGGCTGCCGATGGCGACGAGCACGTCGCGGCGGAGCCCGAGGCAGCGCCCATTGAGGAGCAGGGCCTCGGCTGGAAAAATGATTATGGCTCCGGGAAGGGGGCGGACACGATCACCAGCGGGATCGAAGGGCCCTGGACCGACGCCCCCACTCAGTGGGATCTGGGCTACCTCGATCTGCTGCTCGACAACGAGTGGGAACTGCACGAGGGCCCCGGCGGTGCGTGGCAGTGGCGCCCGAAAAGTGAGGAGCTGAAAGGAATCGCGCCGGACGCGCACGATCCGTCGGCAACGGTGGACCCCATGATGCTCACGACGGACATTGCTCTGAAGCGGGATCCGGACTACCGAGAGGTCATCGAGCGCTTTCAAGAGAACCCGGACGAATTCCAGGACGCATTCGCGCGGGCCTGGTTCAAGCTCCTGCACCGCGACATGGGACCCAAAGAGCGGTACCTGGGACCGGAGGTACCCGACGAAGACCTGATCTGGCAGGACCCAGTGCCCGATGTCGACCACGAACTGATTGGCGATGCGGAAATTGCTGAGCTCAAAGAGACGATCCTCGACACCGATCTGTCGGTGTCTCGGCTGGTCAAGACCGCTTGGGCGTCGGCGTCGACATACCGCGATAGCGACAAGCGCGGCGGGGCCAACGGGGCGCGCATTCGCCTCAAGCCGCACCGGAGCTGGGAGGCCAACGAGCCGTACGAACTGTCCCGCACCCTGAACGTCCTGGAAGGCATTCAGCAGGACTTTAATGACGGGCGCGACGACGACGTGCGCGTGTCGTTAGCCGATCTGATCGTCCTGGGCGGAGCGGCCGCCATCGAACAGGCCGCGGCGGACGCCGGGCACGACATCGAGGTGCCGTTCACACCCGGTCGGACCGACGCCATGCAGGAGCAGACCGATGTGGAGGCGTTCGAGTGGCTGGAACCGAAGGCCGACGGGTTCCGCAACTATCTCGCCGACGATCCAGGCCGCGACGGCACGCCGGAAGAGTTCCTGGTCGACAAGGCCGATCTGCTGAATCTGGCGCCCGCCGAGATGACGGCGCTCTTCGGTGGCATGCGTGCGTTAGACGCCACCCACGAGCAGGCTGACGGCTTCGGCGTCTTCACCGACCGGCCGGAGACGTTGACCAACGATTACTTCGCGAACCTGCTCAGCATGGACTACGAGTGGGAGCCGGTGTCGGAGGCGAAGCAGGTCTTTGAGCTTCAGGACCGGGACACGGGCGAGGTCGAGTGGAACGCGACTCGCGTGGACCTGATTTTCGGATCCAACTCCCGTCTCCGGGCGATTGCGGAGGTCTATGGGGCCGACGACGGCGAGGAGAAATTCGTTCACGACTTCGTCGACACCTGGACGAAGGTGATGACCCTCGACCGGTTCGACCTCGAGGAATAACGCCGACGCTCCCTGCCGGGAGTACCGCCGCTGATCGTACGATGAAGGCCCCGAGTGACACCACTGTCGCTCGGGGTCTTTTTTATTCGCAACAGCAGAAAAGTAGGTCGCGTTGGAAACCGCCTATCCTGCCTAG
>CAYFRX010000433.1:0-2395 GCA_964345515.1 uncultured Rhodothermales bacterium | reverse complement strand
CGGGCGTGCTGCCCGAGGAGTTCATGGACGTGATGGCCGCGGCGCAGTACCAGGTCCCGCCCATGAACCGCGCGCTCGTGCAGAAGCGCATCCGCGACGGCCTCGGCCAGTACCCCGCGCAGCTCTTCGATGCCTTCGAGGCGGAGGCCATAGCAGCCGCCTCCATCGGGCAGGTGCACCGTGCTACGCTGGACGATGGCACGCCTGCCGCTGTGAAGGTGCAGTATCCGAACGTGCGCGAAACGATCGCCTCCGACCTGGCAATGGCCCGCACGCTCTTCGGCCGCCTCATCAACAGCCCGCACCTCGACGACTATTTTGCCGAGGTGCGCGACCGCCTCAACGAGGAAACCGATTACCTGAACGAGGCGGAGAACATCGCCTTCTTCACCGACCAGTACACGAGCGAGAGCGTGGTCACCCCCGAGCCGGTGCGCGACCTCACGTCGGAGACGGTGCTCACGATGACCTTCGTGGAGGGGCAGCACCTCGACGCCTTCCTAGATACGGATCCGGACGCAGAAACGCGCAATCACTTTGGCCAGCTGCTGTGGGACTTCATTCACGAGCAGATCGCTGCGCAGCACCGCACGATCCACGCCGACGCCCATCCCGGCAACTTCCTCTTTCGCGACGACGGCCGCCTCGGCGTGATCGACTTCGGCTGCGTGAAGACGTTCCCCGCCGACTTCCGCGACGACATGCTCCGCCTCTGGCGCGCCCGCATCCACGACGACGAGGCCGCCATCGAACCGCTCCTCTACCGGCTCGACATCTTGCGGGAGGACATGAGCAACGCCACCCGCCAGACGCTCCGCGACTTCTTCGACCGGTTCGGCTCGCTCATCGTGCGCCCGTACCGCTCGGATACGTTCGCATTCGGCGATGACGATTTCTACAACGAGCTGAAGGCCTGCTTCCGCGCGGGCTCTCAGCTACCCGAGGCGGCCGGATCGCATCACTTCGTCTTCCTGAACAAGGTGCTCGTGGGCATCTTTAACCTGATGCACGAGCTGCAACCCACCATCGACACCACACGCAGCCGCGCGCTGCTCCGTGAGACGCAGGCGGACCTGGCGGCGTAGGACGCAGTAGCAGGTGGGGGTGTGGGAGTGCTTGAGACGAAGAAACGACGAATCGACGATCCGAGGGTCGCGTCGTTCATCCGAGGCGCCCGCTCATCTTCAATCCGCCATTCTCCATCCGCCACCCTCCTCGCCTCCCCGTCGCGTGGTCACCCGCCCATCGCCGTGGCCGGGCGGCTCATCACGTCGCGCAGGGCCGTGGCGAAGGCCTGCATATCGCCCATCGTGCTCATGCTCACGCGGCACCAGTCCGTGAACGGCGGAAACGGGCGGCCCACCATGACGCCGCGCTCGGCCATCGCCGCACGGACGGACTCGATGGGGCGCCCTGTGCGGAAGAAGACGAAGCTCGCCTGTGACGGCGCGTAGTCGAGCCCGAGGTCATCGAGCAGGTCGTACGTGAACGCGCGCGCCTCAGCCATGGTCTGGCGGCTCTTTGTGCGGAACGCGTCGTCGCGCAGGCTGGCTACGGCGGCCCGCAAGCCGAGCACGTTCGGGCTGCCCATGCTGTACGGACGCAGGCGCTCGACGATATCGGGCCGGGCGAGGCCATAGCCCACGCGCAGCCCCGCCATCCCATAGACCTTGGAGAAGGTGCGCGAGACGATCACGTTGTGCCCGTCGCGCACGAGGTCCACCATCGAGGCGCGGTGGGCGTCTTCCATGAGTTCGTAGTATGCCTCGTCGACGAACACGACGGCGCGGCGCGCGACCGTCTCGCAAAACGTGCGCAGCCGGTCGGCCGGGACGACGGTGCCGGTCGGGTTGTTCGGGTTGCACACGAACACGAGCTTCACGGCGCCCGTGGTGCGGCGAGCCATCTGGTCCAGGTCGTGCACCATGGCGTCGTCGAGCGGGACGCGGTGGACGTAGGCGCCCATCGTCTCGGCATAGCGCGTGAGGCCTTTGTAGCTCGGATCGGCCGCTACGATCTCGCCGCCGTCTAGCCCGTAGGCCGCGCCGGCCATGCACAGCACCTCCGTCGAGCCCGCGCCGATGATGACGTGGTCGGGGGAGACGTCTTCGCGCTCGGCGATCGTGTTGATGAGATCCGGATACGCCCGAAACGGGTAGCGGCACGCTTCGTCGTACGACGCCGTCATGGCCTCGCGCGCGGCCTCTGAGGGGCCGAGGGGGTTCTCGTTCGAGCTCAGCCGGATGGCCGTGTCGGGCGCGCGTTCCAACTGCGCATCGCGCGGATGGAATGGCCGGGCGGCGGCCGGCGTGGAGGGGGCCGCCGAAGCCATCGAGGGGGAGGCGGCGCTACCGAGGGCTACGCCGGCGGCCGCGGCACTGGTGCGCTGCAGCCA
>CAYFRX010000432.1:0-2397 GCA_964345515.1 uncultured Rhodothermales bacterium | reverse complement strand
CGGCGAGGTCCTCCGTCATCCGCTTCGTGAGGGTCGTCACGAGCACGCGCTCCTCCCGGTCGACGCGCTTGCGGATCTCCTCCAGCAGGTCGTCGATCTGCGTGGCGGTCGGGCGGATGTCGATCTCCGGATCGGGGATGCCAGTGGGGCGGACGACCTGCTCGACGAAGACGCCTTCGCTCTGCTCCAACTCGTAGTCACTGGGCGTGGCGCTCATGAAGATGACTTGGTCGTGCGCGTCCTCGAACTCCTCGAACGTCATCGGCCGGTTGTCGAGCGCCGACGGGAGGCGGAAGCCGTGCTCGACGAGGGTCAGCTTGCGGGCGCGATCGCCGTTGTACATGGCGCGCACCTGGGGGATGGTGACATGGCTCTCATCCACGACGAGCAGAAAGTCGTCGGGGAAGTAGTCCAGCAGGCAGTACGGACGCTTGCCAGGCTCACGGCCCGAGAGGTGGCGCGCGTAGTTCTCGATGCCCGAGCAGTAGCCCACCTCCTGCATCATCTCGATGTCGAACATGGTGCGCTGCTCCAGCCGCTGCGCCTCCACGAGCTTGCCCTCTTCGCGGAGCACGGCCAGCCGCCAGCGCAGCTCTTCTTTGATGTTTTCGATGGCGGCCTGCAGCCGGTCCTGCGGCGTGACGAAGATCTGCGCGGGGTAGAGCGTGTACGTGCCGTCGACCTCGGCAATCTCCTGGCCCGTCTCCGGCTCGATGCGGCTGAGGCGGTCGATCTCGTCGCCCCAGAACTCGATGCGCAGCGCCTCGTCTTCGAGGTAGGCGGGGAAGACGTCCACCACGTCGCCGCGCACGCGGAAGGTGCCGGGCTGGAAGTCGAGGTCGTTGCGCGTGTAGAAGATGTCGATCAGCTGGCGGAGCAGGTCGTTGCGCTCGACCTCCTGCTGCGGGCTGAGCTGCACGATCTGCTTGCGGAACTCATCCGGCGAGCCGAGGCCGTAGATGCACGAGACGCTCGCCACCACGATCACGTCGTCGCGGCCCGAGACGAGCGAGCTGGTCGCCTTCAGCCGGAGGCGCTCGATGCGGTCGTTGATCGACATGTCCTTTTCGATGTACTGATCGTTCGGGACGATGTACGCCTCGGGCTGGTAGTAGTCGTAGTACGAAATGAAGTACTCGACGGCATTATTGGGGAAGAACTGCTTCAGCTCCCCGTAGAGCTGGGCGGCCAGCGTCTTGTTGTGGCTCATGATGAGCGTGGGTTTGTTGACCTCCTCGATCACGTTGGCGATGGTGAACGTCTTGCCGGAGCCGGTGACACCGAGGAGCGTCTGGTACCGATCGCCGCGCGCCAGCCCATCGGTCAGTTCTCGGATGGCTTTGGGTTGGTCGCCGGTCGGCTCGAAGTCGGAGACGAGATCGAACGGTTGCGTCGTGTCGGTGGCGGTGGGCATAGGCCGGGGCAGGCGATGGAGAAAATACAGCCGTTCATAAACCCGCGAGCGGTCGGGGAGATTCGACTCGCCCGCATCGTGGGGGGAGCCACCGCGGGGCGGCCCATGTGCTGGATATCGGGCAGCGGCCCCACCGAACCCAGGAACCCATGTCGCAGCGCTCGGTTTTGAGTCGTGAATGGCAACCGCGTGCCCTGATCTCATGGCTTTGTCTCGGTTCGTGCACAACCCATCGGCCGCCTCGCCTCGACTACTGACCGGCCTGCTGACGGTGCTCCTCGTCTTGGGGCCGGCTCTCTTCAGTGCGGTGGCGCCGTGCCCCCGATCGGCCCTACAGGCCGCGACGCCCGCGGAGGCGCTGCCGACCACGACGCCGGTCGATGCGGCCCGCACCGCTGGGGCTTCGGTGTCGCCTGACGCCGGCCCCCTTGTCCGGTGTATTGCACCGCTCTTCGGCCGCCTCATGCAGTCGACCACGATGGGTGTGCGTACGCTGGAGCGTGGCAGTGAACTGCGGTCGGATGAGCTATCTGCCCCGGCCTTGGTGGCGTTTGGAGCCCCACCGCATGCCATGCACGCGCACACGGCGTGCCCCCGGGCGCTAGCAGCTACGCCGTCATACCAGCCGCATGCGCCGGGGGCACTGCGTAGTATCGTCCTGCTGTTGTAATACCCTTCTCCGTCGCGGGCACCTAGAGGCGCCCGCGTAGTCGACCGCCGGCCCCGCTCGTGGCCGGTCTCGCGTCCTCTCACGCTGTAATCGGAGAAGAGTATGCTATCCCCCCGCTGGAGAACCCGTCTGTATCGTATCAGCCTGCTTACCGTCACCCTGCTCGCCGCCGGCAGCCTGTACACGCTGTTGCCGAACGCCGACGATGACGGCACGCCGCACAAAGCGCCCGGCCTCTCGTTCATCGGCGACCATCCACTGCAAGACCAACCGGCGCCCGACTTTGCGCTGGAGCGGATGAACGGCGAACGGT
>CAYFRX010000431.1:0-2400 GCA_964345515.1 uncultured Rhodothermales bacterium | reverse complement strand
GCGGCGCTGTAGGGCGCGGACGCTCACGCCCTGCCACAACAGGCACAGCAAGCCGCCCACGACGAACAGGACGAACTGGGCGGCGTGGGTCAGCACGGCGTACGTGGCGGCGTCGGCACGGGGCATAGCGAACAGAATGATGAGCGCCTCGGTGGTGATGAAGTGGTACGAGCCTACGCCGCCTGGCGAGGGGACCACGATGCCGAGTGCGCCGATCGCCATGAGCGCCCACGCGTCGAGCAGCGTGATGTCATACGGACCGGCTGTGCCGAGCATCACGAAGGGCCAGTACGCCATCAGCGCGTAGCCGGCCCACATGCCCAGCGTGGTGCCGACGAGCACGCCCCGTCGGGGCGATCGCCACAGCGTCGACAGGCCGTTGCGGAAGGCGACGAGCGCCGGCTGCACTGTCGACGTCCAGAGCTGCCGCACGGCGGACGACTGGTCCTGCAGCGCGCGATAGAGCCATCCGCCCAGCCCGAGCGCCAGCACGAGCAGGCCGGCCCCGATGAGCGCGAGCCACAGGAACGGCAGGTCCGCCAGCCGGGCGAGTGCCGGCTCGATAAATGACTGCCGGATGGCCGGAAGCTGGGGCCACATGATGGGAATGACGCTCCCGAGCGCCAGGAGCAGTACCGCCATGTCCAGCACGCGCTCGATCACGACCGTCCCGAAAATGCCGCTGAACGAAAGTCGGGCCCGGGCCGAAAGGTTGGCTGTGCGCGCCACCTCACCGAGACGGGGCGCCGCATAGTTCACCATGTACCCGATGGTGAGCGATGTGAACGCATCGCTGAACGTCACGGTCGGGGGAGGCTGATCGCCAGGAGGGGGCGATGCGTCGTCAGGCGGCAGAGCCTGGAGAAGCACCTGCCACCGCCACGCGCGCAGCCCCAAGCTGAACAGCGCGACGCCGATGAGCGGCGCGAGCCAGCGATAGTCGGCCGTGCGGAAGGCGTCCCCCATCCGCGTGAGGTCCACGCCCCGCAGCGCGAGGTAAAGCAGCAGCCCCGCCAGCGCGAAGCTGCCCAACTGCATCACAAGTCGGCGTGTGCGTTTGGTCACGATGGAGCGGCGTTAGGAGCGAAGGTCCACGACTTCCGCGTCGGGGGGGGGCGTGAACGTGAACGCGTTGGGGTCGAACGAGGGATTGAGCTGAATGTCGTCAAGCCGGAAGACGACCGTCGACCCGTTCTGGTCTTCGAGCCGGACACGGGTCAGCATGGCATCACGGCGGCGTACGCGGACCGTGATGTCCGTGTAGTACGCAGACGTATCGGCGGCGGCCAAGTCGATCTCGACAGCCGTGGCGTTGCGGCTTTGGGGGAGTATGCCCGCAACGGTGTAGTGCTCGAGGTAATCCCTGAAAATCTCGTCGGGCGTGATAATGGTCTCGTCGTTCACGTACTGGTTAATGATCACCTGGCTGGTGGCGGGATTGTAGATCCAGGTCGTCGCGCCGTCGGTGACGAGCGTTTGCTGCGGCGTTTCGATGCGGTACTTGGTTTCCTGCAGGAGCAGCGTGCCCTTGAACGTGACTGTGTCTTCGCTGAAGGGCGAGCGCGTCTGCTGCGTGAAGGTCGCGCGGAGGCCATTCGCTGCCTCATACGTTTGCTGTACGCGCTCCAGCAGCGCCTCGGCGGCCTCCACGTCGGAGGTTGACTGCGCGCGCGCCGGAAGGCCAACCACGCTGCTCAGCACGAGAAGGGCGAGAGTCGGCGCGAGAAGGGCACGACGCAGCGCGCTCCAGGTTCGTGATTCCATCATGGTGTGAGGTTCTAAATGCAAGAAAGCACTTCTACCATCCGCCCGAGGCGCCACCCCCGCCAAACGAGCCGCCGCCTCCGCTGAACCCTCCACCCCCGCCGCTACTGAATCCTCCACTGGAGCGACTCCATCCCCCGCTGCTCCCGGATCCGCTTCCGGACGTCGCGGTGACCCCCGAGGTCCAGAAGGCGGGGACGAATGTAAACGGCCATACCTCAATGGTACCCGTCACCGATTCGTCCTTGCTGGCTTTCGATCGGGCCGCCTTCAGGTCGGGATGCCGGATGAGGCGGATCGACTGCCAAAAGTAGGCGACAAAGGCGGTAGGAAGCCCAAAAAACAGAAGGAGGCCTCCAGCTCCCAACTCACCCGCGATCAGGAAGGTGAGGCCGAATAAGGCGGCAAACAGGCCGCCAAGAATGAAGGGGCCGAAAAATATTAGCGTAAGGATCCAGATCAGCCACCCGCCGCGTGCGCCGGCCATGAGTGAGATGTAGCACGGGATCCCTCCGAAGAGCAATCCTACGACGAGAAAAAGCAAGCCCGTGATCCGAGGCATCGAGGACGAGGACGACGCGGGCGGTTCGTAGGTGCCTGCGATGGCGCTGAGGATCGCCGCCACCCCCGCCTCCA
>CAYFRX010000430.1:0-2408 GCA_964345515.1 uncultured Rhodothermales bacterium | reverse complement strand
TACCGGGCGGCCTCGTGGAGGCCCGCGCCACGCTCTTCGTCGGCCTCGCCCGCTGACGGCGACGGGCACTGGCCCAGCGCATCCGCCAGCGCATCGGGGTCGACGGGCTTCGCCACGTAGTCGTCCATGCCGGCCTCCAGGCACTGCTCGCGATCCTCGTCCATGGCCGACGCCGTCATGGCGATGATATGTGGGGCCGCCAGCCCCTCATCGCTGCGGATGCGCCGCGTGGCTTCCAGCCCGTCCATTTCGGGCATCTGTACGTCCATCAAGACGACGTCGTACACCCGACGCTGGAGGGCATCTATGACTTCGTGGCCGTTGGCCACCACATCGGCCCGATAGCCAAACTGCCGCAGCTGCTGCCGGGTGACTTTCTGGTTGATCGGGTTGTCCTCCGCCACGAGGATGCGGAGGGGATGCCAATCGGCCATGGTGCGATCGGACGGCGTCTGATCCGTCGGTTCCGGCTCCGACGGGGCCAGATCGAGGACGTCGCGGATGGTGCCAAGCAGGCGGTCCGGCTTGATGGGCTTGGACAGCCACACGTCGCATCCGGCTTCATGCGCTGCGTCCTGGGCGCCCTGCTCACCCATCGAGGTCAGCATGAGCAGCGGCGTGCCCTCGTACTCTGGACGCTCGCGGATGGCTTGGGCGAGTTCGACCCCGTCCATGTCGGGCATGCACATGTCGAGGAAGATCATGTCGAAGGGCTCGTTCGCTTCATCCAGGCGCTCCAAGGCCTCTGCGCCCGAGGTGGCTTCTTCCACGGCGAGCCCCCACTGCTTGCTGTATCCCCGCAGAATGGCCCGGTTGGTGTCGTAATCGTCCACGATGAGGGCCCGCCGGTCTGCGAGGGGCACCTGCGGACCGCACTCGTGCGCCGCGGCATCGTCGGCGGCGGCCTCGGCCACCCGGGCAGGCACCACGAGCGCGAACGTCGATCCCTCGCCGGGCGTGCTGTCCACCTCCAGGCGGCCGTCCATGAGTTCAGCGAGCTGCATGCTGATGCTCAGCCCCAGCCCCGTACCGCCGTACCGGCGCGTCGTCGAGCTGTCGGCCTGGGCAAACGGCTCGAACAGCTTCGCCTGCTTGGCCTCGGAGATGCCGATGCCGGTATCCTGGACGCTGAAGGTGAGTTCCACGTCGGCACAATCGTCGTCGGGAAGCGGCTCCGCCTCGACGCGCGTCACGACCTCACCCTCCTCGGTGAACTTGACGGCGTTGGACAGGAAGTTGATGAGCACCTGACGCACCCGGGTCACGTCGCCCACAATCCATCCGGGCACATCCGGGTCGATGTAGAACGCCAGCTCCAGCCCCTGTTCGGCGGCCTTGTGCGCGATGAGATCGACGGCGTCCTCCACGCAGTCGCTCACGGCGAAGGGGCGCTCCTCCAGCTCCAACCGGCCGGCCTCGATTTTCGAGAAGTCGAGAATGTCGTTGATAAGTTCGAGCAGTGTGTCGCCGCTGGTGCGGATGGTCTCGGCGTATTCGCGCTGGGTGTCGCTGAGGTCGGTCTCGAGCAGCAGCGACGACATGCCGATGACCCCGTTCATGGGCGTGCGGATCTCGTGGCTCATGTTCGCCAAAAACGCCGACTTCGCCCGCGTGGCCGTCTCGGCTTGCTCGCGCGCCTGCTCCAGTTCGAACACGGTGTGCGCCAGGTCGCGGCTGTTGCGCTCCAGCGCTTCCTTGGTTTCTTCGAGGTTGGCCGTGTATTCGCGCAGCTGCTGCTCGCGCTCCACCCGGGTGGTGATATCGCGGAAGTACCAGATGCGCCCGAAATGCGCCTCGCCATCGTAGGCGGGCCGCGAGTGGCGCTCGAACACGCGTCCGTCGTTCAGCCGCACCTCATCGTGGCTCGACGCGCGGGGTCGGTCGTACAAGTCCTCAACCGTCGCGACGAACGCCTCGGGATCCTCCACCTGTTTCAGCGCCCAGGCGAGCGCCTCCTCCTCGGCACCGCGCTCCACGACCTCGTCGGGGAGGTTCCACAGCTCGGCGAAGCGCTGGTTGTAGGAAGCGATCTTGCGGTCGGCGTCGACGATGAGGATACCGTCCGGGGAGGCTTCCTGCTGCGCCTTGAGGATGGAGTGGTTGCGCCGCAGAGCCTGCTCGGCCTGTTTGCGTGCAGTGATGTCGAGCACGGCCCCGTCGCGGTAGACCACCTCGCCCTCTTCGTCCCGAACGGCCGTGGCGCTCAGCAACCCCCAGAAGGTGCTACCATCGGCACGTTGCATCTTGACCTCTCTGTGCTGGATGGAGCCGTTGGCGTGCACCTCCTGCAGCGTCGCCAAGCGGCCATCCGGCTCCGCGTACAGCTGCGACGGATCGTCCAAAGCCAGCACGTCTTCCGGCGTGTCGTACCCGAAGAGCTCGGCAAACGCGTCGTTGACGTACACCAG
>CAYFRX010000429.1:0-2423 GCA_964345515.1 uncultured Rhodothermales bacterium | reverse complement strand
GGCGCCGAGCACGTCGACGTGCTGGAGAACGCCTTGCGATGAAGACATGGACCGAACAGGCGCGGCGTGGCATCCGAAACGGCGCAGCAAAGCCCGGCTGATCTCTGAATCTTTGGGCTCGAACGTGGCGCTTGTGTAACAGGGGAACAGACCTCATCAGCCGCTGATATAGACAGTCTGAAATTGAAGAACGGGCCTGCATGAGACCCGGTCCGTCCTCGTCGGCACTCTGACCGGCCGTGTAGTCGATTCAGCGCACATGAGTTTCGAGCTTATCCTGACATTGGGGGTCATGTGTCTGGCGCTAATCGCCCTGATGCTCGACGTGATGAGCCCCGATGCCATTCTCGTGGGCGGGCTCGTCATCGTGACCATGGGCGGCGTCATCGATCTGGAGACGGCCATGCAGGGGTTCGGCAACGCGACGCTACTCGCCCTCGGGGCGCTCTACGTGGTGGCGGCCGCCCTGCGCGAAACGGGCGCGCTCGACATGGCGAGCCAGTTCGTGCTGGGACAGGGAAAAGACGTGCGTCGGCTTCTCCTCCGGATGTGCCCCTCCGTCACCGTCTACTCGGCCTTTCTGAACAACACGCCCGTCGTGGCGATGGGCATTCCGGCCATCCGCGGGTGGTGCCGGCGCCATGACGTCTCGCCGTCGAAGCTGCTCATGCCGCTCTCGTTCGCGTCCATCTTCGGCGGCATCTGCACGCTCATCGGCACGTCCACGAACCTGGTGGTGCACGGACTTCTGCAGTCGCACGGCATGCCAGGGTTCACGTTCTTCGAGCTCGCCTGGGTGGGCCTCCCCTGCGCCGTCGTCGGGCTGGCTTACGTGATCTTCGTGGCGCCGTCGATGCTCCGGGAGCGCGCCGACATTCGGGCCGAGGAGGAGGCGGAGCGCGCGGATCTGGTGGAGGTCGAGCTCGCCGCCAACTCGCCCCTCGTGGGCGAGACCGTCCACGAAAACGAGCTCGAATTTCTTCCGGGGCTGGCGCTCGTGCAGATCGAGCGCGGCGATCGTGAGATCGCCCCGGTGGCCCACACCGAAACCCTCCGGGCGGGCGACCGGCTCCTCTTTGTGCCCACCGGCGCGAAGAACCGTGAGGCGCGGCCGGAAGAGGTTGACCTCGCCCCGTATCCCGGGCTCCGCCTTGCGCTGACCGACATCGAGCAGGCGGAAGACCGCGAGTTGCACCAGGTCGTCGTGCGGGAGGGGTCGTCGCTCATCGGCGAGAAATGCGGCGAGATCGACTTCCCCGCGCGCTTCAGGGCGGCGGTGACGGGCATCCGGCGCGGCGGCCAGCGATTGGAGCCCCCGCTCACGGACGTCACGCTCCAACCGGGCGACACGCTGCTGCTCGACACGGAACGGGGTTTCCGCGAGGCCTTCGAGGAGTCGGAGGAGTTCTTCGTAACCAGCGAGGCCGGTGGCGAAACGGAGAAGACGGAGGAAGAAGCCACCGAGCAGCGCCAAGCCATGCGGATCGAGACGGAACAGTGGAAGCTCTGGCTCTCCGTGGGCGTCATCGTGGCTATTGTGGGGACGGTCACGGCTGGCATCACGCACATCGCCCTCGCCGGGGCCCTCGGCGCCATGGTCCTCGTCGCGGCCGGCGTGATCAATCCCGGCGGGGCGCGCGAGTCGGTGGATTGGAACGTGCTGATCGTGATTGGGGCCGCCCTCGGCCTTGGGCAGGCCATGGAGGCGAGCGGAGCGGCCCAGCTCATCGGGCAGGGCGTCGTCGATGCGACGAAAACGTTGGGCCCGTATGGCCTCCTCGCGGGGATCGTCGTGGCCACCACCCTGCTCACGAACGTGGTCACGAACAATGGCGCGGTGGCCCTCATGTTTCCCGTCGCGCTCTCGGTCGCCGAGTCGCAGGGCTTCGACCCGCGGGCTCTGATGGTCAGCATGACGCTGGCTGGGTCACTGGCGTTCATCACGCCCATCGGCTATCAGACCAACCTGATGGTGTATGGACCCGGCAACTACACCTTCTTCGATTTTACCCGAGTGGGCACGCCGTTGCAGGTGTTGCTCTGGATCGTCATCGTGATCACGGCTCCACTCGTGTGGGCGCTCTGATCGGTTCTCCCCGGCCGGGCTGCTGTTACTAAATTTCATCAACTTTGCGAGGATCGAAGAACGGGTCGTGTCATACAGTCTCGAACTGACCATTTGCGACCCGTGGTGCTTCGCCCGAGGCCCGGCCGGAGGGCTCTCGTGGTTTTGTAGAGCAAGCCGCAGTACATCATGAGCACGCTGCGAAAGTGGATTGGGCATCTGATACCCGTCGCAGGGTGGTTGTCGGATTACGGCATCACCGACGCGCGTGCCGACGCAATGGCCGGAATCACGGTCGGCGTCATGCTCGTGCCGCAGGGGATGGCGTACGCGGTGATCGCGGGGCTGCCGCCCATCT
>CAYFRX010000428.1:0-2443 GCA_964345515.1 uncultured Rhodothermales bacterium | reverse complement strand
CCGGTCGACCTCGTGCTGCTCGACATTCGCCTTCCGGGCATCTCGGGCATCGAGGTGCTGGAGGCGGTGCGCGAGCGGTGGATGGACCTGCCCGTGATGATGCTCACCGCCCTGGACGCCATCGAGGACCGTGTTAAAGGCCTGCGTGCCGGCGCGGACGACTATCTCCCCAAGCCGTTCGACTTCGAGGAGCTGCTCGCACGTATTGAGGCGCTGCTTCGTCGGGCGCCGGGCGCTTCGTCCGCCCCCAACGTGCATCGGCACGGGACGCTCACGCTCGACCCCGACGCCCATACGTGCACCTGCGATGGCGAGCCGATGGACCTGACGCCGAAGGAGTTCGACCTCCTGGCGTACTTCATGGCGCATCCGGGGCGCGCGCTGACCCGCGATGACATCCACCGGAATGTGTGGGGGCACGACTTCGACCGCGGCACAAATCTCATCGACGTGTACGTGGCCTACGTGCGCGGCAAGCTCGATGAGGCTGACTGCGATCACCGGGTCGAGACGGTCCGCGGGGTGGGCTACCGGTACGTCCCGCCCGAGAAGGCGTCAGTCTCCCGTGCCGAGCGATAGGCCAGCGATTTCCATTGACTATGGATGCCTCCATGAACGCCAATAAAACGCCCGCTACCGCGGCCCGCGTCACGTTCCGGCGCCGGCTCGTGATGACGACTGGCAGCGCCTTGGCCGTAGCGCTCACGGCCTTGGCCGGTCTCATCTGGCTGGGCGCGTATGCCTGGTTCAATCACAACGCCCGGCACGTGCTGCGTGCGGAGACAGAGGGTGTCCTCGCCCAGATCGTGACGCCGGCCGGTACGCTCAACGCGGAGGCGTACGCTTGGAATGAACCGCATCACCGCTTCCGAGGGCGCCACGTCGACCCCTTCTTCCTGCAGGTGTTTGACGACCGCGGGCAGCTCCTGCACGCCTCTGACAACATCGACATCTTTCCCGCCGATGCCTATCCGGGTCGGCCGATGGCGGCCACCACGCAGAATGATGGGGTGTACGACCCGCTGCGGACCTTCCGCGTGGGCGAGACGCGGCTCTACTTTGCGACGCGCCCCATCTACAACGACGCCGGCGAGCAACTAGGGACCGTGCAATTGGCGCGCCCTGAACCGGGGCTGGCTGCGCTGCATCGACAGCTGGCGCTGTTGCTCGGGGGCGGATTGCTCGTGGTGCTAGCCGGACTCGGCGCGCTGATTTGGTGGGCGGCGGGGCGCGTGCTGCGTCCGCTGGAGACGATCACGGCCTCGGCCCGGGCCATCACGCCCGATCGGCTGGGGCACCGCATTCCCGTGCCCGACGAAGCCGACCGCGAGACGGCGCAGCTCGCCGCGACGCTCAACACGCTGCTTCAGCGGCTGGAGGCGTCGTTCGAGGAGATGCGCCGCTTCACGGCCAGTGCGGCCCACGAGCTGAAAACGCCGCTCACCGTGCTCCGGGGCCACGTGGACGTGGCGTTGCGCCGCCCACGCGACGCCGACGACTACCAAGAGACGCTCGGCCTCGTCCGGCGCAAGATTGACCACCTCATCGCGATGGTGGGTGGCCTGCTGACGCTCGCCCGGCTGGATCAGAGCGACCCGCCGCGTCCCGACGAGCGGGTGGACCTGGCGCGCCTTGTGCGCACAAAGGCACAATCTTTTCGCGAGGCGGCCACGGAGCAAGGGGTAACCGTCCACACGGAGGTTTCGGGGCCAGCGCCCGTATGTGGGCAGGCCGAGATGTTGCGCGAGGTCGTCGTCAACCTGCTCGACAATGCTGTCAAGTACACGCCGGAGGGGCACATTGAGGTGGCTGTACGCCGCACAGGGGGCACCGTCGTGCTGACCGTGAAGGACACGGGCGTGGGGATGGACGGCGAGGAGCGCGCCCAGGCGACCGATCGATTTTTTCGCGCCACCTCGGTGAACACGACCGGCATCGAGGGCAGTGGGCTCGGCCTCTCGCTCGTCGAGCAGATCGTGCAGTGGCACGGCGGGGCGCTCGACATCGCGTCTACGCCGGGAGAAGGGACTACCGTGACCGTGCGGCTCCCGGAGGCCGCGAGCGCGCCATCCGAAGCTTCCGCCGTGCCGGCGTAGATTCCGTGCCGGCGTGGACGGCCGAGCGATGACACTGCGCGCTTCTGATGCCTGGTTTGCTGCGGCTAGTCCGTGGCTTCAAGCCGTTCTTCCTTTACGTCTTCGACGAAGTCAAGAAAGTTGGCGAATAGCTGCTTGGTGTCCTGCGCGGCCTCGATATTCTCGGTCGAGACGCTGTCGAGCGCTGCCTGCATGGCGCGCATGGAGATATCCTTTCGCTGGATCATGTCCTCCGCCGTGCGCATGTCGTACTCCGGGTGAAACTGCACGCCGTACACGCGATCCTTGCGAAAGGCTTGGATGCCCGCCTCGTTGCGAGCCAGCATAGTCACGTCATCCGGGAGCGC
>CAYFRX010000427.1:0-2449 GCA_964345515.1 uncultured Rhodothermales bacterium | reverse complement strand
GCCGACTGTAGCAAGACCTCGCCCAGCAAGTGGATGGTAGCGTTGCCGCCGGCCACTTCGACGGTACCTGCGATCTCTGCGCCGTTCACGGCGGTGATCGAGTCGTCCTCGACGCTGAACGTGAGGGATTGGTTCTCCATGCCCGTGTCGTCGAGGGTCACCTTCGTGGCGCCGTCCATGAGGCCGGCACCCGTCAGCGGAATGTTTTCGCCAACCACGTGATACTTGAGCACACGCTCACGCAACGTGCCACTGAGCTCGTCGCCATTTACCTCCCCATCGTCGTTCACGTCGAGCGCGGCGAACGCGCTGTTCACCGGGGCGAACACCGTGAGCGGGGTGGTTTCGTCGGAGAGGGCATTGGCCAGCCCCGCGTCGGTCACGGCCGCAGCCAAGTTTTCCGTTGCGGAGGCCACCGAGGCGTAGCTTGCGACGTCCAGCGTCTCCAGCAGCGCCCCGTCGATCAGGTGGATGACGCCGTTCGTCGTCTGGATGTCGGCCGTTGTGACGGTCTTGCCGTTGACGGTGACGGTACCGTCATCGGCCACGGCAAAGGTCAAGGTGCCGCCTTCGACCGTCGTTTCTGTCTGCCCATCCGTAATGTCAGCCGCAGCGATTTCCTGGCCGGCAACGACATGATAGGTCAAAATCTCGGTCAGCAGATCCGAGTTGGCGTCCTCCAGGAGTTCACCGACATCCAACCCACTGAAGGCGTCGTTAACCGGGGCGAAGACCGTGAAGGGGCCGTCACCATCGAGCGTGCCCTCCAGATCGGCCGCGCCCAGAGCGGTTGCCAGCGTCGATGTGGCGGCGGTGGCCTTCGCACGCTCGGCGGTGCTGGTGTTGCCGACCAGCACGTTATCAATGATGTGGATGACGCCGTTCGTCGTCTCCAGGTCAGTCGTCTGCACGGTGGCGGTCACTCCGCCGACCTCCAGCTGCACGTCGCCATCGGAGGTGGAGATGTTGATCGTGGCTCCGGACGCCGTTTCGACGCTGCTCCCGAGGTCTCCGGACGTGAGGGTCTGGCCCGTTACGACGTGGGTCGTCAGGATCTTCGAGAGGAGCTCCGTATCGCCGGTCAGAGCGTCCACGTTGGTGCCGGCGAAGGCGTTGTTGGACGGGGCGAAGACGGTGACCTGATCGGCGTTCTGCAGGGTTTCGGTCAGGTCGGCCGCTTGCAGCGCTGCGTTGAGCTGATCCAGGTCGGAGCGGGCGCTGATGTATTGCGCGGTGTTGACTTCAACAGGCGGCGGAACGCCCGGTCCGTCGTCGCCATCGCAGGCGGACATAGTAAGAAGGAGCGCCAAGCTGCAAAGTACAGCCAATGGCTTTTGCAAAAGCGGTGTAATGGTGTTCATGTCGGATTGCCTCGCTGAGATGATTGCAGTGAACTAGTCGTTTCAGTCTGCAAACTCCACGCCTCCTCGAGGTCTGTAGTGAGATGTCGCGTAGGTGGGAGGCGCGGACTGCATCGCAATACTACTTGCTTCGTGTAGAAATGTCAATGCAGGTTAGCCGTAGGAGGCCGAAGAACATACCCTCCGTACGGTCCCAGTCAAAGTCGTGACCTGATATAACAACGTCTTTACAAGTACCTAAGGCGAAGTCGCCTACAAGAAGCGGCGTGTTAGCGCATGGGGTCGTGGCGCATCCGGCGCCGGGAAATGGCCAACCGCACACGCTGGGTATAGAGCACCCAGAATAATCCAATGAATCCGACGAATGCCGGATAGAGCACGAGCCGCATGATGGGCGCCGTAATCTCGCTGAAGGCCGGGTTGCCCTCTGCGCCGGGATGGAGACTGGCCATCTGGCGGGGGAGCACATACAGCAGGAACGGCATCGTGACGAATGCAAAGAGGTTGTAGACCGCTGCAATGCGGGCGCGCTTATCCGGCACCTCGATGCCGTCGCGCAACACGAAGTACGCTCCGTAGATGAGCAGCAGCACGGCCGCCATCGACTGCTTCGGGTCGAAGTTCCACCACTTGCCCGTGCCTTCGTACCACGTAAAGCGCGCCCACACCATCCCGGTGATGATGCCAAGCACGCCAAAGACGATCGCAAGCCGCGCGGCCTCGCGAGCCCGCACGTCGCGCACCGGGTCGCTCGTCTGCAGGTAGCGGAGCGAGTGGTACGCCGAGACGAGGGTGGCTGCCATCAGCGTGAACCACATCGGCACGTGGAAATAGAGGTTGCGCGCCGTCTCTTCCAGGATGTTAAGCTGCGGAATGGCGAGCAGAAATCCGCCCAGGACGACGAACGTCAGGACGACCACCACCGTGTTGCGCACGATCTGATAGAGCCGCCGGTTCACCGAGGCGTCGGTCGACAACGTAGACATTGTTTCCGATGGGCTGTGAGTCGGGTAGTAGAGGTTGTTAAAACGAAGAAGAAGCGACCGGCTATCCCACTCCGCCAGTGAATTCATTTCGAAGGACCGTTG
>CAYFRX010000426.1:0-2466 GCA_964345515.1 uncultured Rhodothermales bacterium | reverse complement strand
CGCAGGAGGTCGATCTCTACTACTCGATGAAGAAGTACTGGGGCAACATGCGCGATCTGATGCTCACCGTGTTCAAGTGGCAGGGCGTCGATCAGGTGGCCGCTGAGGAGTTGGCCGCGCTGCCGGGCATGAACGAGGGCTCGGTGCTGCTGTGGCTGGAGCAGTTCGTCCGCGAGGACGACTACGACCTGATCATCGTCGACAGCGCGCCGACGGGCGAGACGCTCACGCTGCTGACGCTGCCGCAGGTCACGCAGTGGTGGCTCTCAAAGGCGTTCCCGTTCCAGAAGCTCGCCGTCAAATCCGTGGGCTTCGGCGTACGGAAGACCACGGGCATCCCGCTCGACAAAGGCTACGACGAGCTGGAAACCATCTTCGGCCAGCTGGAATCCATCCAGGACGTGCTCACTGATCACCAGACCACGTCAGTGCGCCTGGTGATGAATCCCGAGAAGATGGTCATCGACGAGGCGCGGCGGGCGTACACGTACCTGCAGCTCTACGGCTACGGCGTCGACGCTGTCATCGTGAATCGTGTGCTGCCCGAGCGCGCCGCCGAGGGCGCGTTCTTCCAGCAGTACCGGGCCGCACAGCAGCAGTACATGGGCGAGATCGAGAAGAGCTTCGCGCCGCTGCCCATCCTGCAGGTGCCGCATCTCGGGCACGAGGTCTTCGGCCTCGACCTGCTCGACGAGATCGGCGAGGGCCTCTATGCCGACCGCGATCCCGCCGCCGTCTTCCACGACGAGCCAACCTACCGCGTGCGCAGCGACGACGGCGCGTACGTCATCGACATCCGCCTGCCCTTCGCCGACGAGGCGACGGTCGACGCCCAGCAGTTCGGCGACGAGCTCGTCGTGCAAGTCAGCAACCAGCGGCGCAATTACGCGTTGCCCAACTTTTTGAGTTATTATGCTCTGACTGAGAGCCGCCTCGACGGGGGCTGGCTCCACGCGCGCTTCGCGCCTCCCGCGGAGGGCTGACGAGGCCAAACGAAACGGGGAGACGCCGAAGCGAAGAGCCGAGGATGAAAATGTCTTTCCCTGACACCTCGGTTCTTCGCCTCCTCGGCCCATGAACTTCTTCATACGGCCTCACCTCGACACCGACTCTCTCTGATAAAACGCATCCGACCATGTTTGTCCCGAGCATGCTGCTGAAGCAGCTCTACACGTTCGGCAGCCTGGAGAACACCGACCAGGGCGTACAATTCGCCATCAAGAACCGGCTGGCTGACGCCACCTTCACGGAGCTCCTCGACGTCAAGATCGACGGGACGTCGGTGGGAGCGGAGCGCATCCGGCTGCACATGGGCGATGGGGACACCTACGCGCCGGCCGATGTGTCGGCCGACCAGCCCATCGACTTCCCGCTGCGGCGCACGGTGAACATCGTGGCCGATGTCGACCATCTCGACAAGGGCAAGCACGAGGTTGAGGTTGCCTTCCGCAGCCAGCCGTTTGGCGAGCTCAACCTGCAGGTCGAGGATTCGATCACCGAGGAAGAGCTCGACCTCACGCGCATCCCCCGCGACGAGGCCGACGATTACAGCGAGGCCATCATTCAGGAGCGGCAGGCGTTCGTCGAGGAGTTCACGGGCAAGAAGCTGGAGCATTCGGCGCACTACTCGTTTGACCCGCACATCTGCCAGGGCAATGCGGAGCACTTCGTGGGCGTGGCGCAGGTGCCGCTGGGCATCGCCGGCCCGCTCACCATCAACGGCGAGCGCGCGGACGGTGATTATGTCATCCCGCTGGCCACGTCCGAGGGGACGCTCGTGGCGTCGTACAACCGCGGCATCAAGGTGGCCAACCTGAGCGGCGGCATCAAGAGCACCGTTGTGGGCGACTACATGCAGCGCGCGCCCGTCTTTGTGTTCAACGATGCGCGGGAGGGGCGCGAGTTCAAGAACTGGGTCATCGACCACACCGACCCCATCCGCGAGGAGGCGGAGGCGACCTCCAGCGTGGCCAAGCTCAAGTACATCGACTCGTATCTGTCCAACAACTTCGTCTACCTCCGCTTCAACTATACGACGGGCGACGCGGCGGGGCAGAACATGGTGGGCCGCGCCACCTTTGCCGCGTGCGGTTGGGTGATGGATCACTACCCCGAGCCCATTCAGCATTTCTACCTGGAGTCCAACTTCGCCACGGACAAGAAAGCCTCGCAAGTCAACGTGATGCGCACCCGCGGCAAGCGCGTGACGGCCGAGGCCGTGATTGATCGGGACGTGCTCATCCAGCAGATGCGCGTGGAGCCGGAGCAGCTGCACTACCACTGGAATATCGGCACGATCGGCGCCTTCCTGTCCGGGGCGAATAACAACGGCGCCCACTCGCCGAATGCCATCACGGCTATGTTCATCGCCACGGGGCAGGACGTCGCGAACGTCTCCGAGTCGTCGGCTGGCATCCTGTATACCAACATCACAGACGACGGCGACCTGTACATCTCGCTCACCAT
>CAYFRX010000425.1:0-2470 GCA_964345515.1 uncultured Rhodothermales bacterium | reverse complement strand
GCATGGGCTCGCTCGCGTAGAGCCGCGCCGGCACGCGCATGCCGCCCGTCTTCGGAATCTCCCAGAGGTAGTCGCTGATCTTGTTCAGGTTGTAGTCCGGCATGGCGGTGGGCAGGTTCGTTCAGGAGAAACGGCTTATCCGGAGACCAACATACAACGCCAACGCGGGGGTGGGATGATTCGTGACGCGTGAGGGAGGCGGAAATCACGCATCACGATGCACGCCACACGACTCACATGTCGAAGATGATCTGCACGCGCCAGCCGTCGGCCGTCTCCTCAATCTCCAGCTGGTGGTACGTGATGGCCTTGACCTCGGTGTACACGGTGTGCCGGTCGGAGTCGATCGGCTCGCCCCACACGGTCGCCGCCAGCCGGGTGTCGTCGAGTTCGTCGATGGAGAACTTGGAGAAGAGGTCGTGCTGGGTGACGTGGAGGAAGTTGAGCTCGGACAGCCACTTCACCATGAGGTCGTCCGGGTCGGTGCCCTCCACGGCCACGGCATGCGCCTCGCGGGGTTCGACGATCGAGGGCTCGGTGAGGACGCTGAACAGGCCCCATGCCGCGCGCTCGAACAGCTGACCGCGATCCGTGGCCGCCACTTCGATGCCAATGTCGCCGGTGTGGTCGATCTCGCGCAACCAGGAGGGCGATTCTGATGCTTGCGTGGATGCCATGGGGGACGACCTCCAAGCTAGTGGTGGATGAGTGGCGAGACGCGCGATTCAGGAGTTCACAGCAGGCAGTACGTACTCAGACAGCAGCGTGTAGATGCGTTCGTTGTGATCGCCGATGCCGGCAGGGCGGTTGTTCAGGTCCGAGGTGCAGACGACGACCAGGTCCAGCCCGGGCACCACGAACACGTACTGCCCGCCGTAGCCCCAGGCGAAGTGCGTCCGGATGCCAGCGAATGCCTCGATCCACCAGAAGTAGCCGTACGAAAACCCGCGGTACGAGTCGAGCACGTATCGCTTCATGGAGGTGCGGACCCAGTCGGACGGAATCACCTGCTGGCCACCGTAGCGCCCGTCGTTCAGGTAGAGCCGGCCAAACGTGAGCAGGTCCCGCGGCGAGAGCGCCAGGTTGTTGCCGCCAAAATAGATCCCCTGCGGGTCTTGCTGCCAGCTCGGCGGTGCAATGCCGAGGGGGTCGAAGAGGCGCGACTGAGCGTAGGCCTTCGTGCTCATGCCGGTGGCCTTGGTGAGAATCGCCGAGACGAGATGCGACGTGCCCGTGCTGTAAATCATGTCCGTCCCCGGCGGGCGTTCGAGCGGCTGGTCCAGCGCGTAGCGCACCCAGTCGTCACTGGTCACCCACGCGCCGTAGTTGCCGAAGCTCGTCGATTCGAGTCCAGCCCGCATCGTGAGCAGGTCGCGCAGCGTAATCTGCCGCTTGCGCGGATCGGCCTCTGCGCCAAGGTGCTCCGGGAAAAAGGGGGCGATGGGCTGGTCGAGGCTTTCGAGATGGCCTTCGTCCAGGGCGATGCCCACCAGTGCGGAGAGGACCGTCTTCGAGGCCGACTTGATGTTGACATCCTCATTGGGCCGCATGCCTCGGTAGTACGCCTCCGCCACGATGGCGCCCCGGCGCGCAACGATGAGGCTGTTGAGCGGCGCCAGGTTCTCGGCGTTATTGAACGCGCGCTCCAGCGCGGCGCGGTCGAAGCCGTACGCGTCCGGCGGCTGCACCATCCAACGGGGTTCGTCAGCGGCCTGGCCTGCGGCGGGCCGAACGAGCGGAAGCAGCAAGACGAAAAGGGCAATGCAAGTGCGCATGAGCGGCCGTGCAGCGTGGAGAACATTGCAGTGGACGGAAAGGTACTTTCAAATCACCACGAGGTTTTATTCACCGGCGATAGATGCTGAACACCATGGACGCGACGGACGGAATCCTGGAAGAGATCTGCGCAGACCGGACGGGGGTCGATGCGGGCATCCTAGAAGAGACCATCAAGCTCGCTGTCGAGATCGCCCGCGAGGGGCGGGAGGGCCGAAAGATCGGGACGATCTTCATGGTGGGTGATGCCGAGGCCGTCCTGCAGCGATCGCGTCCCATGGTTCTCGACCCGCTGCAAGGCCACGCGGACGCGGCTAAAAACCTCCAGGATGCTAACGTGCGGGAGACCATCAAGGAACTTTCCCAACTCGACGGTGCTTTCGTGGTCTCCAATCGAGGCGTGGCTGTCTCGGCCGCCCGGTACCTCGATGCGTTGTCGAGCGGGTTGGATCTGCCACTGGGACTGGGCAGTCGGCACATGGCCGCCGCTGCGATGACCCTGGAGACGGGCGCCGTTGCGGTCGTCGTCTCGCAAAGTGCGGTCGTGCGGCTCTTCGACGATGGCGAGCTCGTGGCTGAGGTGCTTCCCGAGCTCTGGATGCTGAGCCGCTACAGCTCCCACATCGATGCCCCGGTCCTGACCCAGACGAGCGACCAGGTCACCGTATGCACCAAGGCTAAATAGCGTTGCGGG
>CAYFRX010000424.1:0-2472 GCA_964345515.1 uncultured Rhodothermales bacterium | reverse complement strand
CCTAAGCACTTAATTTGCAAGCACTTAGGCCTGTGAGGTTGTGCTCCCCGGGCTGGATTCGAACCAGCAACCCTGCGGTTAACAGCCGCATGCTCTACCGTTGAGCTACCGAGGAATGGAGCGCCCGACCGGAAGCCGGACGGTCAATCGGTAATTCAGAAATATAGAACGGAGTCGTCCAGGATCAAGGGCCTTGACGCCCTTTTCATGATCCGCCGTCCGATGCCTCCGCCGTCGGAGCCATCCACCGGTTATCGCGCCGGTCTATATCCGGCAGGTACCAGTTTGGATCTACAACAACGCGCGTCACCGAGCCGGGTTCTAGGTTAACGGTCGTTTCACGCGCGCCCTTAAGCCACACGTCGACGGGGATCATGCGCGAGATCGTGGTTCCGTCGGCGTACGTCACCTGGAGCGGCACGGGCATGGGTGTGAGCCCGTCGTCGCGAATCGTGACGCGAGGGCGGTCGCTGGAGGAGTCGACGCGGGCGATGGCGTGGTCGAGCGTCCACGTTTCGTAGAGCGTCGGCGTCCAAAACCAGTCGAGGTCCTCGCCGATTACGTCCTCGAACGTGTTGAACAGGTCATACGGCTGCGGATGTTTGTAGGCCCAGCGCCGGGCGTATTCGCGATACGCCGCGAAGAAGCGCTCGGCGCCCACGATGCCACGGAGCGCATGGAAAATGAGCGCCGGCTTGCTGTACGAGGCAATGCCGCGCGCCGGCGTGCCGACGGGGTAGTTGTCGGCATGCCGCATGGACGGGACCTCGTACCCCGTGCCCGCCAGCCGGAAGTACGACTGATTCGACGAATCCCACGCGTCCTCGCCGTAAAAATCCGATTCGCCCTCGGCCGTGTTGAACGACGTCGTGCCCTCGTCCATCCACGTGTAGCCCTTCTCGTTCTGGCCCACAATCATCGGAAACCACATGTGGCTGATCTCGTGGTAGGTCACCGCGAAGAGGCCGCGCGGCCGATAGTTGCTGCCGATGAGCGTCATCATCGGGTACTCCATGCCCCCGCCGATGATGCCCTCGACGGCCGTCATGTGCGGGTAGGGATAGGGCATGAGCATCTCTGACAAGTGCTCGATGGCGAACTGCGCGTACTCGGCGGCCCGTGCCCAGGGGGCCACGTCCGGACGATAGAACGCGTGGATCATGGTCGTGCCGTCGTCGGCGTCGCCGGTTTCGGCCGTGGTAGCGTTCCACACATAGCTCGGCGAGGTGCCAAACGCGACGTCGCGCACGTTCTCGGCGCGGAAGCGCCACGTGAGCCTGCCATCCTCGCTCGACGCGGTGGACCGCCCCGCGGCGCGCTCACCCACGCCGACGATGGTGACGACGGTGTCGGATTGGGCAGCGACGGTCAGCCGTTCGCGCGTCGGCGCCGACAGGACGACGTCGGGGTTCTGGAGCGTGCCTGTGGCGGCCACGAGCCAGCCCTCGGGCACGGTGATCGATACGTCGTAATCGCCGTAGCCCATGTAGAATTCGCCATCGCCCTGATAGAGCTCGGCCGTCCAGCCGTTCACATCGTCGTACACCGCCATTTGCGGGTACCAGTAGCCAAGGTAGAATACTTCGCCATCCTGGCCCATGCGGGGCGCGCCGGCCTCGGGCACCTCGAACTGCCAGTCCATCGCGAGGTCGACGGCGCCGTCGGACGGCACGGCGGCCGGCGGCACGATGAGCATGCGCGTGCCGAGGAGCGCGTAGCCCGAGGCGCCGGTACGCAGATCCAACACCGAGCGCTCCGCCAGCGTGTCGCCCGCCACGGTGACGTTCGAGACCGACATGCCCCCCGTCAGCGGGACGTACCGGTTGCGCACGGCGTCTTCTTGGTGCAGGTTCTGCCGCAGGTGGACGAGCAGCTGCTGCAGCGAGTCGGGTGCGTTGTTGCGATAGCGGATGGTGCCGCTCCCGTACAGCATGGCGCTGTCGGGGGCGAGGCGGGCCGAGAGCGTGTAGTCGGCCGTGTTCGTCCAGTAGTTGGGGCCGGGCGTGCCAGTCGCCGTGCGGGTGCCCCGAGCGATGGCCTCCTCGAAGGCGGGCGGCAACTGGACAGGGTGAGGGAGCGGCCGGTCCGGAAGCAGGCTGTCGGTGTGCGACGTCGTCGGCTGGGCAGACGTCGCCAGGGGCGCCGCGCCGAGCAGGAGCGCGAGCAGATGCGAGAGGCAGGAGCGCATGGGCACCCAGGAGATGGTGGCGAGGAATGAAGCGACACGACACCAACTCGGGAGCTGAGGCGCAGATCCGAGGGGATCACGAGGGGACGTTCCGCGCGGCCGTGAATCCGCTGTGTACTATGAAGGCTACAGGAACAAATAATTATGTGTTGACTACGTGATAGCCCTGATGTACCATCTACTGCGCGAATCCGAAGCACACGACGCTCACATTTGCCCGAGTGGCGGAACTGGTAGACGCGCATGATTCAGGGTCATGTGCCCTTTACGGGCGTGGAGGTTCG
>CAYFRX010000423.1:0-2475 GCA_964345515.1 uncultured Rhodothermales bacterium | reverse complement strand
ACCCGCAACGCACAACTCAACGGCCCTCCACCGCGCGGAGCCGGTCGAGCACGTGCTGCATGTCATCTGGCAGGTCGGCGGTGAACCGCATCGTCTCGTCCGTCATGGGATGCGTAAAGCCCAGTTCGGCCGCGTGCAGCGCTTGGCGTGGCATCCGCTCGAAGAGGGGCTCGAAGAATCGGCGCCGCTTCCCGCCCTGCGACCCGTAACGGACCGCCTGCCCGCCGTACGTCGGATCGCCGAGGAGCGGATGATGCCGGTCGCTCGCGTGCACGCGGATCTGGTGGGTGCGCCCCGTTTCGAGCTGGAACTGCACGAGGGCGGTGTGCGCGTGCCACTCGATGATCTCGTAGTGGGTGACGGCGTGCTTGCCTTTCTCGTCGGGCACGACGGCCATTCGCTTGCGGTTGTGCGGATCCCGCCCGACGGCGCCCTCGATGGTGCCGGACGGCGGTTCCGGATGTCCCCACACGATACCCAGATAGCGGCGCTCGGTCGTGTGCTCCTTAAACTGCCGGGCCAGCCGGCGATGCGCGACGTCCGTCTTGGCCACCACGAGCAGCCCCGACGTGTCCTTGTCGAGCCGGTGGACGATACCCGGGCGGATCGAGGGGTTGTCCGGCCGCTCGGGGAGGGCATTCACCATTGACAGGCCGAGTTCGTCGGCGTCGAGGTCCTCGTCTTCGCGTGCGACGGCCTGCCCCTCCACGTGGTGGAGCAGCGCATTCACGAGCGTCCCCTTCCGGTGGCCGTGCGCCGGATGCACGACCATATCCGCCGGCTTGTTCACGACGAGCAGCGCGTCGTCCTCGTACACGATGTCGAGCGGGATGGGCTGTGGCACGGCCTCCATGGGCGGCGGCTGCACGAGCCGGCACACGATGGCATCGCCGCCCTGCACGGAGTACGACTTCTTGACGTCCTCGCCGTTGACGAGCGCCTGCCCCTTGCGGATGCTGCGCTGCACCTTCGTGCGCGAGGCGTTCGGGAAGAAGCGCGTGAGGTACTTGTCGAGCCGCTCCTCGTCCGCATAGTCCGCCGGCACGCGCACCGTGAGGGTGTCGCCCTGGCGCGTAAACTCCGCCTGTTCGACGTCGGGATGGCTCATGGGAGTCGTGGGTTGGGGGGCAGCACGTGAGAGGCGCGGCGCATGACGCACGGTCCGACAGCCGCTTCCTCGGACGGCAGCCTGTGGACGGTGGACCGCCCTGCCGGGTCCCGCTGCTAGCTCCTGGCTTCCGTTTTCCGCGGAACGGCGCACAAAACGCCCTTTTCTTCGACGGTGAGCGGCCCGGCTAGTTCGGCGCCGCAGACGACGCGGTCACAAACGTCTCCACGGCCTCCAGGATGCGCTCCATCTCGTCCAGGGTGTTGTAGTACGTCGGCGCGAAGCGGACGAGCCGGTTGCGGAGGGCGGCGGTGATGTCGTGCGCTTGCAGGTGGTCGAAGAGCGCTTCGGGCGCCTCGGTGCGGATCGTCACGATGCCGGCGCTGTGGGCGGGGTCGCTCGGCCCGTAGCGGGCGAAGCCCAGGTCGTGCAATCCCTCGGCCAGCTGATCGGCCCGCGCCCGCACCTGCCGTTCGCACCAGGCGGGCTCGGCGTCGAGGTACAGCCCCAACGCGGCGTGCAGCGCAGCGATGCCGACGTTGTTGCGCGTGCCGATCTCGTAGCGGCGCGCCTCCGGGTGGAAGGCCAGTTCGTACTCGTCCAGGTGCTCCCAGTCGACCGGGCCGTGCAGCCAGCCGGCCGGCGGGCGGATCCGGTCCTGCAACGCCTCGGTGCAGTAGAGCAGCCCGATGCCCTGCGTCGCCATCAGCCACTTGTGCCCGCCGCACGCCAGAAAGTCGATGCCAGCAGCCTTCACGTCGATCTCCAGCGCGCCGAGGCCCTGGATCGCGTCCACGCAGAACAGCACGTCGTGCGCGTCGCACAACGCGCCGACGGCGTCCAGGTCGGCCCTGAAGCCCGACAGAAACTGGACCCACGACAGCGAGAGCAGGCGCGTGTCGGGCGTGAGCGTCGCCTCGATGGCCTCCAGCGCGAAGGTGCCCTCTTCGTGCGGAATGAAGTCAACGGCCACGCCGCGGTCCTCCAGGTTGAGGAACGGGTACACGTTCGTCGGGAACTCACAGCCCGGGAGGGCGATGCGGTCGCCCGGCTGCCAGTCGAGCCCTTCGGCCAGCACGTTCAGCGCGGCGGACGTGTTCGGCATGAACGCGACGCGCTCTGCCTCGGTGCCCAGTACCGTGGCGGCCCGCTTGCGCGCCGCAGCAATGACCGGCATAAACGCCTCGAAGTTGTCAATGGGCGCGTCCGGCCGGGCGCCATGCCGCTCGCCCAGGTACGCGCCCACGGCGTCCATCACGGGTCGGCTCAGCGGACTCGTGGCCGCATGGTTGACGTAGATCTCGTGCTCAGCGTGGGGGAAGTAGGAGCGGAGTTCGCTTGGATCCATAATGTCGGCAGGTCGGGGA
>CAYFRX010000422.1:0-2478 GCA_964345515.1 uncultured Rhodothermales bacterium | reverse complement strand
TGGATGCGCTCGGTGCAGTAGCGGAGCGTCTTCTCGTAGAGGCCCATCGCCATACCGCACGCTTCCCACGCCACCCCGGCGCGGGCGGGTGCCAGCTGCCGCGCCACGTCGCGGAACGAGTTTACGCCGGGCAGCCGATCCGCCTCGTGAATCGTCACGTCCTCCAGCCGGATCTCGACGTTGTCGACGGCCCGCTTGGCGATCTTGCCGCCCAGCTTCTCGACGTGGAAGCCCGGCGTGCCTTTCTCCACGAGGAAGCCCTTCACCTGCCCATCGGCCGTGTCGCGCGCCCAGACGACGGTAACGTCGGCGAACGTCGCGTTGCCGGACCACTTCTTGGCGCCGTGGAGCGTCCACGTGTCGCCCGAGCGGGTGGCGGTCGTCTCTAGCCCGCGGGCCGCGTCGCTGCCGTGGTCCGGTTCGGTGAGCGCCCACGACCCGATCTGTTCGAATCGCTCCATCGGCCCCAGCCACTCGTCCTTCTGCGCGTCGCTGCCGAACAGCACCAAGGAGGTGAGCGCCAGGCCCCAGTGCACGCCGAGGAACGTGCCGATGGAAGGCTCCACGCGAGCGATCTCCATCCCCACCAGGGCGGCCGTGAGCGGGTCGCGGGTGTAGCGGCGGCCTGGCGCGTCGCCCAGCGCATCCGCGAGCACGGCCGCCAGCGGGTCGACGAGCTCGAAGGGGAATTCGCCGCGGTCCCAGTAGTCGTTGATGACGGGCTCCACCTCGTCCTGCATGAAGGTGCGGATGGTGGCGCGGATGCGCTGCTGCTCGTCGGTGAGGTGGCGGTCGAAAAAGCCGTAGAAGTCGGCATCCGGCGCGGGCGGCGTGTACTCGGGCTTCGGTGAGGCGGCGCCGTTCGTGGCATTGAGCAGCGCATGCAGGCGATCAGCGGGCAGCGCGTCCAGCTGCGCCAGCAGCGCGTCGAGGTCGACCTTGTCGGCAAGGCGGCGGAGGCGTTCCGAGTCGAAGTTGGCAGACATGGCGGAGGGGGAGGGTGTGTGAGAAGACCGGTTTATTGAATACCTGCCGCGTCTAACGATTGTTCAGGGCACGACGTATCCATCCAGACAAAAGAAAAGGGGATGGGAAATGCTGCCTCGCACGCTGGCCTGTATGTTATGAACCCAGTTCGCTGCCCACATTCGCCCAACTCCCCACGACACTCGTGACCGACTCCGAGGACGCGCTCGACCGACCCGAACACATCCCTGACGCCTTCGTGGCCGCATGGAACGACCGGGCGCCGGCGCGCATCGGCGCGCTGTTCGACGAAGACGCCGAGTTCGTGAACGTGACGGGCCTGTGGTGGCACGATCGCGCGTCGATCCAGCAAGCCCATGCGTATGGGCTGAGACGCATCTTCAGCGAGTCCACGCTGTCGCTGCTAGGGGCGCGCGTGAAATGGTTGGCGGACGACATCGCCGTCGTTCACGCCAAGATGGAACTGCGCGGCCAAAGCGCGGCCGCCGGAGTGGCAGCGCCCCGGACGCGGCGGACGATCTTCTCGTTCGTGGTGCACGAGACGGCCGGCGGCTGGCGCTGCGCCTCCGCCCACAACACGGATGTCGTCCCCGGCGCCGAGACGAACCTGATCGACGACGAAGGGCGACTCCGGCCAGTCAGCTACCGGAGGCAAGGGGGCGCTAGCCCGTAGACGGCTCGCCGTGCGTTTCGTGGAGCGCGTGGAGCGCTTCGGCGGCGGCCAGCTGCTCGGCCTTCTTTTTACTGCCCGCGGTGCCCTGCCCGAGTGCCGCACCGTTGAGTAGCGCTTCCACCGTGAAGGTGCGGTCGTGGCTCGGCCCCTCGGCGTGCACCACGCGGTACGTCGGCTGATGGCGGCCCCGAGCCTGCGCGTACTCCAGCAGCTGGCTCTTGTAGTTTTCGTTCTGTGCCGCGACGGCGGCTAGGTCGATCGGGTCCAGCGCAGAGGCATGGATGAACCGCCGCGCGGCGTTCATCCCTTGGTCCAGGTACAGCGCGCCGATGAGCGCTTCGTAGGCGTCCGATAGGATGTTGGGATTGTCGTGGCCCTCGCTCTGCGCCGCGTTTTCGCTCATTAACAGGTGCGGGCCGAGGTCGATGCCGCGGGCGTAGCGGGCCAGCGCTTTGCTGCTGACGAGCTTGGCGCGCAGCCGCGTGAGGAAGCCCTCGTTTTTATCGGGGAACCGCTCATACAGCACCTCGGCCATGACGAAGCCGAGCAGCGCATCCCCCAGAAATTCGAGCCGCTCGTTCGTGGCGAGGTGCGTGCCGGCCTGGCCGCGGAAGCGCGAGCGGTGCGTGAGCGCCCGCTCGAACAGCGCGAGGTCGTTCACAGACCGGCCGACGAGGCGTTCGATGTCGGATGCTGACAGGGGCGCGGAGGACACGGTGGAAGGTGATGAACGGCAGAGGCTGGGAGGCGAGCAGGCGATCTACTGCGCCGGTTCTCACGAACCACCGGTTCGGCAGGTTTCCCAAGGCAGGTTTCCC
>CAYFRX010000421.1:0-2489 GCA_964345515.1 uncultured Rhodothermales bacterium | reverse complement strand
CAAGTGGACGAGCCGATCAGTGCGCCGCCAACGGTAAGCCCATCGGCCGACTTGCCAGATCTATCTGTGCCGGGTGCTCTCCTGCGTGTCGAGGCCGACACCACCCACTGGCTCACGCACGGATACACCGACGGCCTGCCCGCTGTCCTTGTGCGCCACGAGCCGCTTCCGCTCTCTCAAGACGGCGCCAACCCCGTCACCTACGCCAACAGCGAGTTGCGGGTGAGCGGCTTCGTCTGGCCCGAACTCGGGCGGCGCACGTACGCCGGTCAGTCCTACGCCACCGTCGACCGGTCCGGCGACGGCGTCGTCGTGCGCATCGCGGAGGATCCCGTCTTCCGCGTGTTTGCCGACGGGCCAATCCATCTGCTGACGAATGCGATCTACCTCGGCGCACGGGGCGACCGGACGGCTAGCGGGTATTGATTCCTGCACGCCGATATCGGTGACGGTGCCGCTGCCGGGCCTCGTTTCTCTCGTCTTTGGTCTTTACATCCGCTTCACGATGTCTATCTTACGCAGGCGACAGCGCGCTAGATGGAACGAATAAGCGGAGCAAGGGAACGCCATGGAGACGGAGCATTTTGATGCGGTGGTAGTGGGATCCGGGTTTGGCGGGTCGGTCGTCACATATCGGCTCGCGGAGGCCGGGATGCGCGTGTGCCTCTTGGAGCGCGGGCAGGCGTATCCACCGGGGTCGTACCCGCGCACGCCGAAGGCCATGCAGGGCGCGCTGTGGGATCCGAGCGAAGGCGGTTACGGCATGTTCGACCTGTGGTCGTTCGAGGGGCTGGAGGCACTCGTCGCCAGTGCGCTCGGCGGCGGATCGATCATCTACGCCAACGTGCTGCTGCGCAAGGATGAGAACTGGTTCGTGAACGAGGATCCCCACGGCGGAGGGCACACGCCCTGGCCCGTGCGCCGCGCCGACCTCGACCCGCACTACGACGCGGTCGAGGAGATGATGAACGTGCAGCGCTATCCGATCGAGCACGCGCCGTACGACCGCACGCCCAAGACGAATGCGTTCCGCGCGGCGGCCGACGAGCTCGGGCTCGACTGGTCGACGCCGCCGTTGGCTGTCACGTTTGCGAATGACGGCGCCGATCCCATGATCGGTGAGCCGATCGAGGAGCGCTGGCCCAACCTGCACGGGCGCACGCGGACCACGTGCCGCCTCTGCGCCGAGTGCGACGTGGGTTGCAACTACGGGAGCAAAAACACGCTCGACTTCAACTACCTGTCGGCCGCGAAGCACGAAGGCGCGGACATCCGCACGCTCCACGAGGTGCGCACCTTGGCGCCGCGGGCTGAGGGCGGGTACCGGATCCGCTACGTGCGGCACGATCTAGATCGCGAAGGGGAATCGTTCGACACGCATTCCTTGCCGCTCCAAACGATGACAGCGGATCGGCTCATTCTATCCGCCGGCACGCTGGGGTCCACGTTCCTGCTGATGACGTGCCGATCGGCGTTTCCGAATCTGAGCGATGCCCTCGGCACGCGCTTCTGCGGTAACGGCGACCTGCTCGGCTTCGTGCTGAATGCCCGCGAAAACGGCGCCCATCGCGTGCTCGATCCCAACGTCGGGCCCGTCATCACGAGCACCATCCGCGTGGGCGATGCGCTGGATGGCGGCGATGCGACAGGCCGCGGCTTCTACATTCAAGACGCCGGCTATCCCGCGTTCATGAGCTGGATCGTGGAGGCGTCGAACGTCTTCGGCTCGCTGCGGCGATTCATTCGTTTTCTGCGCCACGCGCTGCTCGCCCGGATCCAGGGGGACACGAACCTGAGCGCGGAGTTGCAGCACCTCCTGGGCGGTGACCTGTCGGCGTCGGCCATGCCGCTGCTGGGCATGGGACGCGACCGGCCCAATGGGGTCTTTGCGCTGCAGGACAACGGGCGGCTTAACACGAGCTGGGCGGTGCAGGGGTCGAAGGACTACTTCGACCGGCTCAAGCGCACGATGGAGGACCTCGCCGATGCGATGGGGGGCGACTTCGTGGTGAACCCGACGTGGCTGCTGAAGCGTGTGATTACCGTGCACCCGCTCGGTGGCTGCCCGATGGGACGTGACGCCAGCGAGGGCGTCGTCGACGCGCACGGCGAGGCGTTCGGGCATCCGGACCTGTACGTGGCCGACGGCTCGATCTTGCCAGGCCCCGTCGGGCCCAACCCGTCGCTCACCATCGCGGCCATCGCGGATCGCATCGCCGAGCGCATCATCGACGATGCGCGCACGCCCTGACGAGCTTCTCGCAGGGAGCGCCTCACGTGCTGGCGATGCCTACAATCAGAAGAATGACCCCGATGGCGAGCCCCAACACGCCTACCAGCAAGGGCCGCCATGTCGCACGCTCGCCATCGCGAAGTGTCATCACCGCGCTATGCAGCGTGTTGCCACATGTGAAGGCAATCATGAGCCCGAGAATGATGGCGGCGATGGCATCCATGGGAGGAGCTCCGGAACGATCGGGGGGCGATGG
>CAYFRX010000420.1:0-2497 GCA_964345515.1 uncultured Rhodothermales bacterium | reverse complement strand
GCCGAAGAAGAGCGCGTTGAAGAACAGCTTGTTTGTGCCGTACCACATCCCGCGGAAATTGGGGTTGTCCACGAACAGAATGATACGCCCGCTGCCCACTTCGTCGACCAAGAGCGAAGCCGAGCCGCGGATCTCGTCCAGGTTCTCGTCCGACACGTACCCGCTCAGGTGCGGATCGTCCGTGTAGCGCGCGACCGTGCTGTACGGGTTGTCCGTCGGGGGCAGGAAGAAGCTGTGGTCGCGGTACACAGGGAAGGCGCGCTGCGTGACGCCGAAGCCGAGCGGGTGCGTCGTGTCGAGGTCGACCTCGTAGATGGAGCCGCCAATCTGCCGGGCCCCGATGCGCTCCGAGGCCGTGGCGAAGTCATAGCGCTCTACCTCGTCCTCTTCGGCCGCTTCGCCTGCTTCCTCATCGTCCTCCGTGAGCGCCGGGTCATCGACCAGGCCGGCGTCCACGGCCCACTCGCTCGCGTAGCGGATGGTGATGAGCGTGCCGCCGTCTTCGATCCACCGGCGGATGGCGTTGATGTCGCCCTCGTCCAAGAAGTCGTACCGGCCGGAGACGAGCACGAGCGCGTTGTAGTCGGGGAGGTGGACGCGGTCGAAGTCCACGCGGTCGACCTTCGTGATGGGCATGTCGACGCGCGTGTCAAGCAGGTGCCAGACCTGGCCGGCCTCGTAGCCCGACGTGCCTTCGCCGACGATCATGAGCGCCTCGGGCGTCTCCAGCGGCTCAAAGTTGCCGCTCCCGAGGTCGATGCCGTCGCGTGCGAACCCGGTCGGCGCCGCCTGGATGTTGACGCCCGCGTGGCGCTCGGCGTGCTCCACGAGCCGGTGCAGGCTGTCCGTCGAGATCGTCTGCGGCTGGAGCGGGATGAGAACCGAGCCGCGCGGGTAGTCGCGCACGCCCGAGGTGGTGCGGATCGTGAACGGCTCGAAGGCCGTCTTCGTCACCACGTCGTGCTGCTGGAGGGCATAGAGCGCCTTCGCCGCGTGGTAGTCGTTCCAGTCGAGCAGGTAGGCGTACGTGCTCCGGTCGACGGCGTCGATCCCGCCCCGTGCGGGCACCGCCGTGACCTCCGACCCCTGGGGCACCTCGCCATCACGGACGGCCACGTGGGGCAGGCCGTACGACAGGGCGAGCGACCACGCCGAGGTGTCGTAGAACGTGCTGTCGGCGAACGTCGTCACCTTTTCGAACACCGAGCGCACCATCCGATACTGCGGCTGGCGCGTGGGCACCACATAGGCCGATCCGGGCGCGAACGTCGTGCCGTCCTCCGCGGTGTACGCGTCGTCGAGCGCGTACACGTCGATCTCGTGCCGCAGCAGCACGTCGAGGAAGGCGCGCACCCGCGTCGTGTCCTGCCGGTGGCCGAAGACGTACGCGTCCGTCGGGAAGTCCTCGGCCTCCTCCAACGCCGAGGTGAAGAAGTCGCGCTGATGCTGGAGGAACGCGTTCTTCTGCGCGATGGCCGTCTTCACCGTCGCCAGCGAGGTGCGCAGTTGGTTGCGGATCGTGTAGGGAAACGTCACCGTCCGCGTGGCGCTTTCCTGGGCATGGCCGCGCGCGCTCGCCTGCTCGAAGACGAAGCCGATGCCGCCGTACATGTTCGGATAGGTGGAGCCGTAGCCCGGATACGAGTTGTCGAAGACCTCTTTGGTGAAGTAGAGCGTACCGATGTCCTCCAGCGCATCCGACCAGTTGTCGGCGAAGTAGCCGGTGAGCTCTCGGTACACGGCCTCCGGCACGAGCGGATTCCACGATCCGCCCGGCTCGGTCGGCTCGAAGAAGTACGTGTTGCCGGTGCCCATCTCGTGGTAGTCCGTCACGATGGTGGGCCGCCACTGGTGGTAGAAGTCGACGCGGTGGCGGCTCTCGACCTGAGTGAGCGGAAACCAGTCGCGGTTCAGGTCGAACCAGTAGTGGTTGGTGCGCCCGCTGGGCCACACCTCGTTGTGCTCCCGGTCGAGCGGGTCCGTTACCAGCGGATCGCCCTTGTGCATGTTGGCCCAGTGCGTGTGGCGGTCGCGCCCGTCCGGGTTCAGCACGGGCTCGATCAGGAAGATGCCCTCGCGGAGATAACGCTCGACCTCCGCGCCCTGCCCGGCCACGAGGTGATACGCCTGCAGCATGGCCACCTCGCTGGACGACGTCTCGTTGCCGTGCACGCCGTAACCGAGCTGCACGACGATCGGCTGGCCGCTGATGTTGCCTACGGCCGCGTTGGGATCGCTGAGTTGCAGGTGCTGCTGGCGCAGCGCGTCGAGATTCGCGTGGTTCTCGGGCGCCGTCACGATGGCGTAGATCATCGGGCGATGCTCGTTCGTCCGGCCCACCTCGGTGACGGTGATGCGGTCGGAGCGGCGGGCGAGCTCGCGGAAGTAGGCCACGATCCGGTCGTGGCGCGTGTGGTGCGCCCCGATGTCGTAGCCCAGGAAGTCGGCCGGCGCGGGGATGTCCGGGTCGAACCGGAGGCTGTCCGGGAAGAAGTAG
>CAYFRX010000419.1:0-2534 GCA_964345515.1 uncultured Rhodothermales bacterium | reverse complement strand
GGTTATACCGTTTCTAGATGATCGTGTCAGGGTTCCCCTGGACGTGCTCTCGTCGCGTGCCCGGTCCGGGGCGCAGACCCGTTCCACGTTGACCATTCGAACGGTTTCGCGCATGATCCACGACGGTATGCGATGGACGATGCCCCGCAAGATCCCAACATTTTGAAACGGAAACGGTGTTACGGACCCGCCGGGCGCTTTCCTTCCAAAGAACCTGCAACTTGCAATCCTCCAACCTGCAACTCAAAGGAGCGATTCAATGGCATCAACGAGCCGATCCGGATGGTAGCGCTGTTTCTGCTGCCGCACGCCGTCCGCAAGCTCCGGTCCCATGTCGTCGGCAAAGAAGCGGATGATGGCGCGGGCGAGTGCGTCGGGATCCTCAGGCGGTACGACGAGTCCCGCCTCGTCGTGCGGGACAACCTCGGCCAGACCGCCCACGTCTGTGACGATGATGGGCGTCTCGAAGTGAAACGCGATCTGTGCTACGCCGCTCTGCGTGGCCGACACGTACGGCTGCACGACGAGATCGGCCGCCCCGAAGTAGTGTGGTACCTCATCCGTGGGTACATACCGGTCGTGCAGGGTGACGTGTGCGCGAAGCCCGGTCTGCTCGATCTGCGCGCGGTACGGCGCCGGGTCGTCGTAAAACTCGCCGGCGACCACGAGGTGTACGTCCGGCAGGTGCTCGGTCACGGCCGGCAGCGCCTCCAGCACCACGTTTAATCCCTTGTACGCGCGCACAAACCCGAAGAAGAGGAGCACGGGCGCATCAGCCGGCAAGCCGAGATGGCGCCGCGCTGCGGCTCGGGGCACCGCCGATCCGAACCGGGTGTAGGCGGGATGGTCGATGCGTCGCACGGGCGCGTCATCACACCGCAGCGGCGTGAGCTCGTCCGCCACGGCATCCGACATGACGACGAATCCGTTGCACCGCCGCAGGAAGAATCGACTCAGCGCGGCGTCGCCGAGGTGGCGCTCGTGCGGGAGGGCGTTGTGCACGATGGCCAACACGCGCGCCCCCTGCTGCTGGGCCCGGCGGGCGATGATGCCATAAGACGGTGCGAAGAACGGCATCCAGTACTGGAAGACGACGGCGTCGGGAGCCAGGTCGTCTACACGCCGCACCGCCTGCCACCACGACCACGGGTTCAGCGTGTCGATGATGCGCTCGGCTGCCGGGAGGTTCTCGGGCGGCGTCTCATCCGCTGCAAACTGCGTCTCGCCGGGGAAGAGCAACGCCGGATACTGGCGGGAAAAAGTGATGGCCTGCACCGCATGACCCCCCGCCCGGAGTCCTCGCATCGTCATCTCGTTGAAGTGTGCGATGCCGCCCCGGTACGGATAGGCCGGGCCGATGACAGCAAACTTCAGCGAGGCCTTCGTTGACAGCGCCATTTCAATTTTGCATGCCTCCAACGGACCCGTCGGCGAGAACAATGTGGGATTGAGGATTGCCGATTGGATGATTGTCTAACCCAGAATCACTCATTCATCCAATCCACCAATCACCCAATCCCCTACCGGTTGACCGTGCTCATGTCTGCGTAGCGCTCGCCGGCGGCGGCCCCCTGCGGGACGATTTCGTCGATGCGGTCCAACTCCCGCTCGGAGAAGGTGATGTCGACCGCGGCGGCGTTCTCCTCCAGGTGCTTGGCGCTCGTGGTGCCGGGGATGGACACGATGTCGTCGCCCTGCGCCAGCACCCACGCGAGCGCGAGTTGCGCGGGCGTCACGCCCTTCTCGCCGGCCAGGCGCTTCACCTCGTCCACCAGGTGCAGGTTCTTCTCGAAGTTCGCGCCCTGAAAGCGCGGGTTGGTCCGGCGCCAGTCATCGTCGGGCAAATCGTCCGGCGACTGGAAGCGGCCTGTCAGGAAGCCGCGGCCGAGCGGGCCATACGGCACGAAGCCAATGCCGAGCGCGCGGCACGTCGGCAGGATGGCCCCCTCGGGGTCGCGGCTCCACAGCGAGTACTCCGTCTGCAGCGCCGTGATCGGGAACTCGGCATTTGCGCGACGGAGCGTGTCGGGGGCCGCTTCCGAGAGGCCGAGGTACCGCACCTTTCCCGCCTCCACGAGCTGGCCCATCGCGCCAACCGTCTCTTCAATGGGCACGTCCGGATCGACGCGGTGCTGGTAGTAGAGGTCGATGTGGTCCATGCCGAGGCGTTGGAGCGACGCGTCGCACGCCTCGTGCACGTACTCCGGCCGCCCATTGACGCCGAGGAAGTCGCCGTCCTTGGTCCGCACATTGCCAAACTTGGTGGCGATGGTCACTGCATCGCGGTGATCCTTCAGCGCTTTGCCAACCAGCTTCTCGTTCGTGAACGGGCCGTACATGTCGGCCGTGTCGAAGAAGGTGATGCCGAGATCGAGCGCGTGGTGGATCGTGTCGATGGACTCGAGTTCCTCAGGCGTGCCGTAGAACTCGGACATGCCCATGCAGCCGAGCCCGAGGGCGGACACCGTGAGGCCTTGATCACCAAGCGTGCGCTGCTCCATGTGGATACCCGATTGGTCCGTGCGATACGATAG
>CAYFRX010000418.1:0-2543 GCA_964345515.1 uncultured Rhodothermales bacterium | reverse complement strand
GGAAGAAGTTGTGACGAGCGACGACCTCCGCTACCCCTGCGCCACGGTGCATGCCGGTGGAAAGATGTATGTGCCAGATCTGTTCGCCCGGCTGTCCATCTTTGACGAAAACAACGAAAAGGTCATCGACCTCGGCGACTATGTGGACGGCGCGGAGCTTACCCGGTGGGAAGACTTCGGGACGACGTTTCCTGACTTGGAAGGGTATCCGAACATCCCGATGGAACGGCGCATCGCCGGCAAGTTTGTGTCCCCGCACGACCTGTGGGTGGACCGCGAGGAAAACATTTATTTGGTCGAATGGATCGAGGATGGCCGGATCACCAAGCTCATCCGGCAATAGCGCGCGATCATGCCTGCGGGCTGGATGACCGGCAGCGACGTCCCTGAGCCAGCGGTGTGCTCCAAACGCCCCATCGCAATCTCGGCGTAGCGCTCAAAAAATGACGCCGCCGCGGATGGGGAGCAGGAAGCCAACGCGTTCCTCTCCGATGATGAGGCCTGGGTTGACCTCGTAGTAGAGCGACGTCTCCGTCAGCAAGTGGACGCGGCCGACGCCGAAGTGGAGCGTCGGCGCGGCGTCGCGGTTGGAGTCGTCCGCGTCGAACGGCAGGTACGCGCCGAATCCGCCCATGAAGTACGTGAGCCGGTCCGGCCGCGTGTCGGGCACTGAGACGATCGCTGAGATTTGCGGATCCACCAGGTAAGTAGCCTCGTCGCGGCCCTCGAAGATGAAGCCCGTCAGGCCGAGGTCGATGGCAAACGAGAGGTCCTGATTCACCGGCGCCGAGCCGCGAAGGCGCATCCCGATGCCAATGCCGTCTTCGGTGCTCGCCGTCGTGTTAAAGCCCAGTCCGAAACGCGGAGTCAGGTCCTGGCTGAGAGCGATCGGAGCGGCGTACAGGGAAAGCGCGAGCGAGAGGAGGACAAGCGAAACCAGCCGTTTCATATGCGAGGAAGGGGTTGGGCAGAGGAGTCGGGTCGGGGGCGGCGCCGCGTCGCCGGGCGCGGGCATCGGGCCGGGCGGCAGCAGGCGCCGGCTGGCGAACGGCTCGAACGCATGAGCGTTGACGAACGTAGACGCCGTGGGGGTTATCATCAACCACGCGCTTAAATGGGCCGCGAGAATTCGTGCGCACGTCACACGGGCGCGGTTCGTTCTGTTCTTCCATTCAATCATTTCGTTCAACGTATCATGCCGGACGCTATTGCCCCATCCGAGCTGTCGTCCAACGGCTCGACCCCCGACACCTACGACGCGGCGGCCTTCGAGGCGCCCGACTATTACGCCCTCGACGAGCTGCTGAGCGATGAGGAGGTAGCTCTCCGCCAACGGGTTCGTACCTTCGTGACGGAGGAGGTGCTGCCTGTCATCGAGAAGCACGCTGAGGCGAAGACGTTCCCGCGGCAGCTCGTGCCCAAGTTTGCGGAGCTGGGGCTGCTCGGGCCGAACCTGCCGACGGAGTACGGTGGAGGCGGGCACAACAACATGGTGTACGGGCTGATGATGCAGGAGATCGAGCGCGGCGACTCGGGGCTGCGCTCGTTCTGCTCGGTCACTGGCTCGCTCGTCATGTACCCCATCTGGCGGTACGGCAGCGAGGCGCAGAAGCAGGCGTGGCTGCCCCCACTGGCCCAGGCTGAGGCCATCGGGTGCTTTGGCCTCACCGAACCCGATCATGGTTCCAATCCGGCCGGCATGGAGACGCGGGCCGTGCGCGACGGCAACGATTACGTCCTCACCGGTCACAAGCGCTGGTCTACGAACGCCTCCATCGCCGACGTGGCCGTGATCTGGGCGAAAGACGAATCGGATACGATCCGCGGCTTCCTCGTGGAGACGGACCGCGAGGGCGTGCGCACGCCGACCATCGACGACACGTGGTCGCTCCGGGCCGCAGTGACCTCCGAGGTCATTCTCGACGCGGTGCGCGTGCCGGCGTCCAACATGCTGCCGAACGTCGAGGGGTTGAAGGGACCGCTCTCGTGCCTGACGCAGGCGCGCTACGGCATCTGCTGGGGGGCTATCGGGGCGGCTATGGCGTGCTACGACGCCGCTCGCCAACACGCCATAAACCGCCAGCAGTTCGGTCGGCCCATCGCCCGCTTCCAGCTCATTCAGGAGCGGCTCACCGACATGGTGCAGGAGATCACGAAGGCACAGCTGCTCAACTGGCGCCTTGGCAAGCTGAAAGACGCCGGCACGATGCGGCCGCAGCAGGTCTCGCTCGCAAAGCGCAACAACTGCCAGGCCGCGTTGGAAATCGCCCGCTCGGCTCGCCAGGTGCTCGGCGGCAACGGCGTGACGGGCATGTATCCGGTCATGCGGCACATGAACAACCTGGAGAGCGTGATCACCTACGAGGGCACGCATGAGGTCCACACGCTCGTCGTGGGACAGGACGTC
Source organism: uncultured Rhodothermales bacterium (assembly GCA_964345515.1). GTDB lineage: Bacteria > Bacteroidota > Rhodothermia > Rhodothermales > Salinibacteraceae > JAAAPH01. The sequence goes on along the minus strand of CAYFRX010000418.1, from coordinate 136 downwards.
ACCGGCGAGAACGCGTTTACCTAAGAAGGGGAGTGTGGGAGCGTGGGGGAAGGGGGAGTGAGAGCGGCTCTCTTCAATTTGCCGATGCCTCGCCGCTCCCTTTCTCCGACTCTCCAATTCTCCCTCTCTCGTTTTC
>CAYFRX010000417.1:0-2549 GCA_964345515.1 uncultured Rhodothermales bacterium | reverse complement strand
GCAGCGGCCGAACCCAGGGCCACGCCGGTGCAGGGGGCCGTGCCGGTGCAGGGGGGCGTGCCGGCGCAGACGAAGGAGATGGTGGCGGGGGGGCAGTACCTGTCGGACAGCGCGGCGGAGGTGGCGTTCGCGACGGGCGGTGCGGACAGTGTGGCGATCGAGGTGGAGTGGCCGGGGGGCGGGCGGAGCCGGGTCGAGGGCGCAGCGAACCGGCTGTATGAGATCTTTGCGCCGGGCGTCGATGGCCCCAACGAGGCGGCCTCGGACAGCAGCGCAGCCTCGTCAGGTGAAGGGGCCGCCGCATCGAGCGCATCCGCCTTCCAGCGAGCAGCACTTGAGCGCGCGTCGGAGCCCACCACGGCACCGCCGAATGACGACAGCTTGCTTTTCGAGGAGGTCAGCGGCCGGATCGACCACGAGCACGCGGAGGAGCGCTATGGCGACTTTCAGCGCCAGCCGCTCCTCTCGCGGCGGCTGAGCCAGCAGGGGCCAGGCGCCGCGTGGGCGGATGTCGACGGCGACGGCGACGACGACCTGCTGATCGGCAGCGGCCGCGGCGGGGCGCTTGCTTACTACCGAAACGACGGGGGTGGGCAGTTTAGCGCCGTGACCGGCGGACCGATGAGCGCGACCGTGGAGCGCGACCTGACCGGCATCGTCGTGCTGCCGCGAGGCGCGCAGGGATCGTGGGTGTTCGTCGGGCGCTCCAACTATGAGCGAGAGCCCGACGAGCCCGCTCAGAACTCACAAGTTCTCATTTACCGCGCCGACGGAAGTGGGCTGCGCCAGGTGGACCAGCTGGATGCCGGTCGGGCGTCCGTGGGCCCGCTCGCCCTGTTCGACGCGGACGGCGACGGCGACCTCGACCTGCTGGTCGGGGGGCGGCACGTTCCCAGCCGGTATCCCGCGTCGGCCTCCTCGCGCCTCTTCGTGAATGAGGGGCAGGGTCAGTTTGTGTTTAGCGAACGCCTCAGTCGCCCGTTCGAAGACGTGGGCATGGTGTCTGGCATCGCCGCGGCCGACTTCGACGGGGACGGGGATCAAGACGTGGCCCTTGCGACGGAGTGGGGGCCCATCGTGTACCTCGACAATCAGGGCGGCGGACGCTTCGCCGATCGAACCGCCGAGCGCGGGTTGGATCCGTACACCGGATTCTGGAATGGCGTGGCGGCTGGCGACTTCGATGGAGATGGGCGGCTTGATCTCGTGGGCACCAACTGGGGCTGGAACAGCAAATTCGGCCGGCCGGAGGGTCCCGTCCGAGACCTCGACACGCCCTTTTTGCCCCACCCGCTCCGGGTGTACTACGCGGACTTCGACCGCAACGGCATCATGGATGTCATCGAAACACAATACCACGAGGAGCGGGGCGAGTATCTTCCCTTCCGGGGGCTGTCCACCATCGCGTACGCGCTGCCGTACGTGCGGCAACGCATCCAGTCGTTTGAGCGATTTGCGCAATCCTCGCTCGAAGAAATCTTCGGCGCGCAGCGCATCCAAGCCGCGTCGTGGAAGGAGGCGCACACGCTATCCAACATGGTATTTCTGCAACGTGGCGAGGGCACGAATCGTCGGTTTGAGGGCCGCAACCTCCCGATCGAGGCGCAGTACACGCCCGGCTTTGCCCCCGCCATTGCGGACTTCGACGGCGATGGCCACGAGGACATTCTCCTGAGCCAGAATTTCTTTGCCGTAGAAATCGAGATGCCGCGCCAAGATGCCGGGCGGGGCCTCTTGCTTCGAGGGCAGGGCGACGGCTCCTTTTCGGTGATGCCGGGGCATGAATCGGGCATCAAAGTATACGGGGAGCAGCGTGCCGCGCCAGTCGCCGATTTCGACGCTGACGGGCGTCCGGACATCCTCATCACACAGAACGGGGCGGCGACTAAAATGTACCGCAACGTGGGGGGAGCGCCCGGCCTGCGCGTCCGGCTCGATGGACCGGCTGCCAACCCGCGGGGTATCGGCGCGACGGTCCGCCTCGCGTTCGAAGACGACCGCACCGGTCCCGCACGCCTCGTCGCGGCCGGTTCGGGGTATTGGTCGCAGGGATCCTGGGTGCCGGTCATGGGCCGCGGCGATCGCAGCGTATCCGCCGTCCAGGTCCAGTGGCCCGACGGCACGCGGTCGGAGGCCGACGCTCCCAGCGGAGCTACGAGCATTACAGTGCCCCATCAGGCTAGTGCCACCGCAGCGGCCGGTTCGGATCGCTGATCTCACCCCGCCGTCGCTCACCCACCAGCGTGGAGTTGTATGTTTCGCCTCACCGTTCCCGGATGGATCATCGCCCTAGGCCTGCTGTGCGCGGGGTGCGGACACGCGTCAGAAGGGCCGGGCCCGTGGCAGGACGAGGACGGGTACCGGTGGCAGTCGCTCCACATCGGGGGATGGGGAGACGCCGCTGGCTTCGAGCCCCTTCCGGCAGAGCGCACCGGCGTAGACTTCACCAACACCGTGTCGAGAGAAGAGGTCGCGCTCAACCGCCACCTGATCCATGGCTCGGGCGTGGCGGTGGGGGACGTGAACGGGGACGGGTGGCCGGACCTGTA
>CAYFRX010000416.1:0-2574 GCA_964345515.1 uncultured Rhodothermales bacterium | reverse complement strand
GTAATACATGTGCAGAATGTGGACAAACGAAAACCTTGCACCGAGGGGTAATATATGGGCAAACGGTTTTGGAAAAACCGCCAAATCTGCCAGACGCGCCCGCTCGGTCCCGTTTCGGGCGTGCGCTCCTTGAACGCAACGAACACGGAGGGGCGGAACCCTCTTCCGGTTGGCGATGCGGTCACTCGTTCCTCGACGTGGGCAGTGGGGCGTCGTTCGCCTCCAGCCATTGGGTGAGCCGGCCGTGCAGCCGCTCCCGGACGGCGGGGCGGGCTTGCGCCAGATTCTCCGTCTCGCCGCGATCGGCCGCCAGGTCGTACAGTTCTAGCCGGGGCCCCTCGTAGAACTTCATCAGCTTCCAGGGGCCCGATCGAATGACGCTGACCGGCGACGTTCGCCACGCAGCGTTCGGATACCCCGGAAAGTGCCAGTACAACGCCGTGCGATCCAGCGTGGCCTCGGCGTCGCGGAAGATCGGCACGAGGCTTTCGCCGTCAAGCGGGTAGTCGGGCGGCGGCTCAATCCCCGCCGCGTCCAGCAGCGTCGGATAGACGTCGATGCTGATCACCGGCTCGTCGGACACGCCACCGGCCTCGATCATCGCGGGCCACCGCACGATCAGCGGCACCCGAATCCCGCCCTCGTAGAACGACCCCTTCCCCGACTTGAGCGGCGCATTGCTGGTGATGTCGTTCTCCGCATGGCCGAGAAAGTCGTATCCGCCCCGGCCGCCATTGTCGGAATAGAAGATGACGATGGTTTCCTCGGTGAGGCCGAGCCGATCGAGTGTCGCCATAATCTGGCCGACGCCCTGATCCATCGACTCAATCATGGCCGCGTAGGTCGGATGGCGATGGCCCCCTGCGCCATCCTTCTTCCGGTACTTCTCAACCAGCTCCTCTGGAGCCTGGAAGGGCGAATGGGGCGTGTAGTACGAGAGCTGGAGGTAGAAGGGCTCGTCGTTGTGCTGCTCGATAAAGGAGACAGCCTTCCGCGTCAGGTAGTCGGTCAGGTACTCATTCGGACGCGCGTCGTCGATGTACGGATTGTTGTTCGGCGCGAAATAGCCGCCCTCCCACACTCCGGGGTTGCCCGCCAGGTATCCACCCACGTTCACGTCGAAGCCCTGCTGCTCGGGGCCCGTTTCCGGGGGCTCTCCGATGTGCCACTTCCCGATCGAGGCGCTCGTGTACCCCGCCGGTTGGAGGGCTTCCGGGAGGGTCGTCTTCGAGGGCGGCAGGTGCGAGGCGTTCTCCGCGGGAATGAGCTTGCCCTGACTGGGCGATCCGACGTGGTAGATGGGCTGGCGCGGATAGTACTGCCCGCTCATCAGGGCCGCTCGGGTGGGCGCGCAGTTCGCGGCGTTGGCATAGGCCTGGACGAACCGCAATCCTTGCGCAGCGAGCGTGTCGATGTGCGGGGTTTCGTAGTAGCCCCGATTCATGGGGTCGAAGCTGTTCACGTCCGTCCAGCCCAAGTCGTCGGCGAGTACGGATACGACGTTCGGGGGCGTGGGCTGCGATGCATCACGGGCACAGCCGAAGACTGCGCACAGGGCGACAACCATGACGTAGATCCAGCCCCTGCCGATTGCTTCGCATCGCTTCACAGAAACGGTCATGCGACGCCCTCTTGGTTTTTCCAGAAAAGGAAGTTGACAAATCAGGTTGATGCCCGTTTCCCAAGCACGGGGCCTCACTGGGGTCGGGCGGCCCCTCCACGACGGGGGGCACCCGCTAACCTCACGGAGCATCTACGACCCGAGACGCTGAATCTTGAGGTTACGGTACTCCGCAGACACGCCGTTCTCGCTGTGGATGCCCTGGAAGCCGATGAGCCCGCTTTCCGCCTGATTCATCATGGCGCGGTCAAACTTGTGCTCCTCGCCATCGGGTGTCATTCCCGGCTCGGTCCACTCGTTCAGATTCATCGCGTGGACCTGCTCGCCGTTCATCACCACGTAGATCATGCTATCCTGCGCGGTGATCGTAAACTGGTTCCATTCGCCGGCCAGGTTGGGGCTGCCGCCGGATGGTCCTTTCAGGTCGTACATCGCGGCCATGCCGTTCTTCCCGCCGTAGCGATGGGCCGCGTCGGCCTCGCTGTCTTCGCCGGGCGGATTGTGCATTTGCAGTTCGAGGGCGGAGAGGATGTCGGTCGTGTCTGCCGTGCGGAAGAACACGCCGCTGTTGGTACCGTCAGGCACCCGGGCCTCGAAGTCGAGCACGAAATCCCCGTACGCCGCGTCGCTCCAGATGGTACTGCGATCATTCGCGACGAGGACGCCGCCGTCCATGGCCCAGCTCTCAGGGCTGGCCAACGCCGCATTCGAGAGGTCAGACGCAAAGAGAGGCGTCCATCCCGTCGTATCCGGATGGCGATCGGTGGGCAGCTCCGCCATTGCAGCGGACGCTGCGCCTTGGGACGAATCCTCATCTTGCGGCGACTCCGTGTCGTCGGACCCACAGGCCGCGAGGGCAACCGACAGGGCGAAGGCGAGGACGCATGTGATCATTCGATTGGTCATGATGAGCTCTTGCATGTGAGACAGTTCGTGAGGTCAGTGCGCTCCAA